>NZ_JASZYB010000002.1:652500-973597 GCF_030317205.1 Variovorax sp. J2L1-78
AGGGCATCGCCTGCAACTTCCAGCCGCTGAAAGAAGGCTATCGCGCCTGGGCTGCCGGCTTCGGCCTGCCGGCCACGCTGAGCGGCAAGAAGCTCGACGGCGCCTATGAATTCATCAACTGGTTCCTCGACGGCTGGGCCGGTGCCTACCTCAACCGCCAGGGCTACTACAGCGCCGTGCTCGACACCGCCAAGGCCAAGATGGAAGCGTACGAGTGGGCCTACTGGATGGAAGGCAAGGCCGCCTCGCAAGATATCAAGAGCCCGAACGGCGACGTGCTGGCCAAGGCCGGCTCGGTGCGCGACGGCGGCAGCTACGAACAGCGCATGGGCGGCATCGCCTGCTGGAACGCGGTGATGGACGAGAACGAGTACATGGTCCGCAAGTGGAACGAGTTCGTGGCTGCGTGATCCTGTGAGCGCCCCCACCACCAGCGCGCACGCGCCCAGCCCCTCCGTCCACGCCGTCAAGGCGTGGTGGCAGGCGGCGCCGTTCGCGCTGGTGTTCCTGCTGTTCTTCCTGATTCCGCTGGCGCTGATCGCGATGGTCAGCCTGTGGAATTTCAACGAGTACGAGCTGATCCCTGCGGTCACGCTGCGCAACTACTTCAGCCTGTTCGAAGGCTGCTCGCAGCTCACAGACAACGGCGACCTGTGCGTGACGCTCAGCACCTACCTCAGCACGCTCAAGTTCTGCCTGCTGGTGTGGGGCATCACGCTGCTCGTCGGCTTCTCGGTCGCGTACTTCCTGGCCTTCCATGTGCGCTCGTCGACGATGCAGACGGTGCTCTTCGTGCTGTGCACCGTGCCCTTCTGGACCTCCAACGTGATCCGCATGATCTCGTGGGTGCCGCTGCTGGGCCGCAACGGGCTGGTCAACCAGGGGCTGATGGGCCTCGGCGTGGTGAACGAGCCGGTCGAATGGCTGCTGTTCTCTGATTTCTCGGTGGTGCTCGCCTTCGTGCACCTCTACACGATGTTCATGATCGTGCCGATCTTCAACTCGATGATGCGCATCGACCGTTCGCTGCTCGAAGCGGCCAACGACTCGGGCGCGACCGGCTGGCAGACGCTGTGGAACGTGATCGTCCCGCTGTCGCGCACCGGCATCCTGATCGGCTCGATCTTCGTCATCACCATCGTCATGGGCGATTTCGTCACCATCGGCGTGATGGGCGGCCAGCAGATCGCCTCCATCGGCAAGATCATCCAGGTGCAGACGTCCTACCTGCAGTTCCCGCTCGCGGCGGCCAACGCGATGATCTTGCTGGCCGTGGTGCTGATGATCATCTGGGGCCTGACGCGGCTCGTCGATATCCGGAAGGAACTCTGATGCGACAGAGTCCTTCGATTCGTTGCAGGCGGGCTCGCGCCGACGGCGTACTCTGCTCCGCGAATGTCCCCCGGCCTGCGGCCTCCTCCTTGATTTCGCTGCGCAGAGCACACCATCGACCCGATCCGTCACGGTGGTCGTTGTTCGACGCTTCGCACGACGCAGCGTCACCCGTGTCGAGGGTATGGGGTGTCCCCCGCAGCGAAATAAAGGAGGAGCCGACGCAGTCGGCGGGGGACATTCGCGGAGGGGGATACCCCGTGGCCTCGGCACGCGTCCTCGAAGGACAGCCATCATGAGCAACCGCATCGGCGAAAAACGCGCCGCCGGCTTCTGGCCGCTCGCGATAGTGTTCGCGCTCTTCGTGCTGTTCCTCTACGGCCCGATGATCACGATCTTCGTGCTCAGCTTCCAGGGCCCCGAAGGCGGCCTCACCTTCCCGCTGCGCGGGGTGTCGCTGCACTGGTTCTACAAGCTGGCCGAGGGGCTGGGAACGGTCGACATCGGCGCCGCCTTCCGTCGCTCGCTGGCGCTGGGCGCGGTGGTGATGGCCTTCACCGTCGTGCTGTCGGTGCTGGCGGGCCTGGCCTTTCGCAAGAAGCTGGTGGGCAGCAACCTGCTCTTCTTCGTCACGGTGGCCAGCCTGATCATGCCGTCGATCATCATCTCGCTGGGCATCGGCCTGCAGTTCCGCCTGCTCGACACCGGCATCAAGGAGGCACTGACCGCCATCGACGCGACCAGCACGCTCGAGAACTATGGCACCGCGCTCGGCCTGTTCACCTCGGCGCTCGGCGCGCACCTGACGTGGACGCTGCCCTTCGGCCTGCTCATCATGTTCGCGGTGTTCAACCGCTTCAATCCCGCCTATGAGGAAGCGGCACGCGACCTCGGCGCCACGCCCTGGCAGACCTTCCGCCACGTGGTGCTGCCGCTGATCGGCCCGTCGATCGTGGGCATCGGCATGTTCGGCTTCACGCTGAGCTGGGACGAGATCGCCCGCACCTCGCAGGCCATCGGCGACGTCAACACGCTGCCGCTCGAGCTGCAGGGCCTCACCTCCACCGTGACCACGCCCTCGATCTACGCGCTGGGCACGGTCACCACCATCGTGTCGCTGGGCGTGATGGCGATCGCGCTCGGCACGGCTTCGCTGCTGCGCCGCCGCGCCACCCGTCGTCGCTGAGGTCCCTGTGCCGCACCTTCTCGTCATCAACCCCAACACCTCGACATCCGTCACCGCGCTGCTGCAGCAGCACGTGCAGAAGGCGCTCGGCGAAGCGATGGAGGTGCAGAGCGTCACGGCCCGTTTCGGCGCGCCGTACATCTCGTCCGAAGCCACCTACGCGGTGGCGAATCATTCGGTCCTCGACGCGTGGGCAGCCACGGTCGCAAAAGACGGCTGCAAGCCCGACGCGGTGCTGATCGGCTGCTTCGGCGACCCGGGCCTCTTCGCGCTGCGCGAAGGCGCCGGCGTGCCGGTGGGCGGACTGGCCGAGGCGGCCTTCTCGGCGGCCGCGTGGCATGGCCGCTTCGCCATCGTGACCGGCGGCGAGCGCTGGCGACCGATGCTGTCGCGCCTGGCCGGCGCGCTGGGCCACACCCAGACGCTGGCGGGCATCCATACGGTCGCACCCACCGGTGCGCAGCTGATGGCCGACCCGGCCGGCGCGCGCCAGCTGCTGGCCGATGCCTGTTGCCAGGCCGCCGAGCGTTTCAAGGCGCAGGCCGTGATCCTCGGTGGCGCGGGGCTGGCCGGCATGGCGGCCGACATCGCGTCGCAGGTGCCGGTGCCGCTGATCGACAGCGTGCAGGCCGGGGCGGAATGGGCGCTCGACGCCTTGCGCCGCAAGACGACCGCTTCCGCCGACGAGCGCTTCGGCGTGGCCTGGCAGAACGTGTCGTGGGAAATGACCGCCCTCGAATGACCGCGCCGTCAGGGCCTTCAGGCCTTGGCCGACGACATGGTCGCGCCGCGCATGCCACCATCGCGGCAGAAAAGGACCGCGAATGAGCACCCCCTACACCCCCGAAACCGAAATCCGCGCCGACATCGACCGGTGGCGCGGCCCCGCCGTGGTGGACTTCGGCACCAACTGGTGCGGCCATTGCCAGGCGGCGCAGCCGCTGGTCGATGCAGCGTTCGCCGCGCAGCCCGCGGTGCGTCACCTGAAGGTCGAAGACGGCAGCGGCCGGCCGCTGGGGCGGAGCTTCCGGGTCAAGCTGTGGCCCACGCTGGTCTTCCTGCGCGACGGGCAGGAGGTCGAGCGGCTGGTGCGACCCACCGACCCGGCCGCCGTCCGAGATGCACTTGCGCGCATCGCGATGCCGGGCTGAGCGCGGACGCGGCGTCGGCGCGCCGTTCACGGATCTTTACGCCCGCTCACCGACGGTTGACCGCAGCGGCAAGCCGGCGAAACATCCGGACCCCACACTTCCCTTCACCTGCTGCCGAAGGGCGACAGGCAGGACCCCGGCACCGCAGCCTCGATGAACGATCCCGCGGCAGGCCAGCGTCCTCACTCTGAAAGGAAACGCTCTCATGATCTCCGCACGTCAACGCATCCTGTGGGCCAGCCTGCTGGCCTCGGCCACCTTCGCCGCATCGGCCCAGACGCCGCCGCCTTCCAACGTGCCGCCTGCCATCACGCAGGCCGCCTCGCCGGCCCAGGCCGACCAGCGCGCCCACAAGCCGCGCGACGGCAAGGGCTTCGAGCGCATGCAGGAACGCCGCGCCAAGCACCTGGCCGACCTCAAGGCCAAGCTGAAGCTCGAGGCCTCGCAGGAAGGCGCCTGGTCGACTTTCACCAGTGCCATCCAGCCGCCGGCATCGCCTGCGCAGCGCCCGGACCGCGCCGCCATGCGCGCCGAGTTCGAGAAGATGACCACGCCGCAGCGCCTGGACCGCATGCAGGCCCGCCAGAGCGAACGCGCCGCGCGCTTCGCCCAGCGTGCCGATGCGACACGCACCTTCTACGCCGCGCTCACCCCAGCGCAGCAGAAGACCTTCGATGTGGAAGGCATGCGCTTCGGCCCACGGGGCGCCCATGGCGGGCACGGCCCGCACCAGGGCCAGCACGGCCATCGTCCTGCGCCAGCGAAGGGCTGATCGACCCGCCGGCCTGCGGGTCGGTGGCGTCCACAAAAAAGCCCGCGGCAGCGATGCCGCGGGCTTCTTCACATGGGGGCGTCGTGCTTACTTGGGCGTGCCGGTCGAGTTCTTCGGATTCGTCGGCACGTCCGGGCGCTCGCCCTTCTGACCGAACTGCGGCGTGGGCTTGACGGCGTCCTGGCGCACCTCGGCACGCGTCGTGCCGCTCATCACCTGCGGCGTGGCGTTGGGCTGGTTGTTGGTGCGCGTGCTCGCCTCGCCGCCGGGCGTCGTCGTGTTGGCCGGGTTGCGGTTGTTCGCGCGGGCCTCTGCTTTCACAGCATCGCGCGAAGCCGGCATGCTGCCGTCGGGGCGCTGGGAAGGGTTGGGCACACCGGCACGCGACTCGGTGCTGGCCTGGCCGGCGGTCGACGGCGGCATCACCGGCGCGGGCGTCTGGGCGAAGGCAGCGCCTGCGCTGAGCAGGGTGGCGAATGCGATGGCGGGGGTCAGAATTTTCGTCATGGTTGTCTTCCTTGGGAGGTGATGAAAAGGTTGGAATCGACAGCCTCTTCGTGCTGTTGAGGGCCACCGTAGAAGCCGGTGCTGCGCGACGCTGTGGGGCGTCGGGGCGTGGGCCTGTAGGACGCGGCAGCGGGCCGGCGAAGACGCTGGAGCGTCCTACAGCGGGAAACAGCGCGTCGCCCTACAAAGGAGGTCATGTGCTTTTTCACCCTGCCGCTGTGAGCGACGCCACTCCGCCCTCCGAACAGCGAACCCCCGTGTCGCTCAAGGTCATGACCGTGAACATCCACAAGGGATTCACGGCGCTCAATCGCAAGTTCATCCTGCCGGAGCTGCGCGAGGCGGTGCGGACGGTCGGTGCCGACGTGGTCTTCCTGCAGGAGGTGCAGGGCACGCATGCGCGCCATGCCCGCAAGCACGACAACTGGCCCGAGGCGCCGCACTATGAATTCCTGGCCGACACCATGTGGCCGCAGTTCGCCTACGGGCGCAACGCGGTGTATCCGAAGGGGCACCATGGCAATGCCGTGCTGTCGAAGTTCCCGATCGCGAGCTTCACGAACCACGACGTGTCGATCGCCGGGCCGGAGAAGCGCGGCCTGCTGCACTGCGCGCTGCGCGTGCCGGGGCGCGTGGGCGAGGTGCACGTGATCTGCGCGCACCTGGGCCTGGCCGAGTCGCACCGCCAGCAGCAGCTCGAGCTGCTCTGCCACATCGTGCGCGACGAGGTGCCGGCGGATGCGCCGCTGGTGGTCGCCGGCGACTTCAACGATTGGCGCGGCCGGGCGCACGACATCCTGGCCGATGGGGCCAACCTGCGCGAAGTCTTCGTCCATGCCAACGGTGCAGCGGCCAAGACCTTTCCGGCGCGCTTCCCGCTGTTGCCCTTGGATCGCATCTATGTGCGCAACGCAGGCGTGCACTCGCCGATCGTGCTGCCGCGCAAGCCGTGGTCGCATCTGTCGGACCATGCGCCGCTGGTGGCGGAGATCGAGTTGTGAACGGGCGCCGCTGGCTCCAGGGCAACGCGATCGAGCTGCTCGAGAACGGCGAGCAGTTCTTCCCGCGCGTGTTCGAGGCGATCCGCGAGGCGCAGCGCGAGGTGATTGTCGAGACCTTCATCCTGTTCGACGACAAGGTCGGCCAAGGGCTGCATGCGGCGCTGCGTTCGGCGGCGCAGCGCGGCGTGAAGGTCGACCTGATGATCGATGGCTTCGGCTCGCCCGACCTCTCGCCCGAGTTCATCGGCGGGCTCACGTCCGTGGGCGTGAAGGTGCGCGTGTTCGACCCGGGGCGGCAGGTCTTCGGCCAGCGCCTGAACGTGTTCCGCCGCATGCACCGCAAGATCGTGGTCGTCGACGGACAGCGCGCGTTCGTGGGTGGCATCAACTACTCGGCCGACCACCTGATGGACTTCGGGCCGAAGGCCAAGCAGGACTACGCCGTGGAACTGCGCGGCCCGGTCGTCACCGAGATCCACCGCTTCGTGCTGCACGCGATCGCGGTCGGCGGCAAGGGCTCGGGCTGGTTCCGTCGGCGCCTGAAGGCCGCGCGCCACGAGGAGCTGAACAGCCCCGTCGGCGAGGCCGAGGTGCAGCTGGTCACGCGCGACAACCGGCGCCACACCAACGACATCGAGCGCCACTACCGTGCGGCCATTCGCACCGCGCGCGAGCGCATCGTGATCGCCAATGCCTACTTCTTTCCCGGCTACCGGCTCATCAAGGAGATGCGCCGCGCCGCCCGCCGCGGCGTGGACGTGCGCCTCATCCTGCAGGGCGAACCCGACATGCCGATTGTCAAGACGGCGGCCAGCCTGCTCTACCACCACCTGCTGAATGCGGGGGTGCGCGTCTATGAGTACTGCGAGCGTCCGCTGCATGGCAAGGTGGCGCTGATGGACGACCAGTGGAGCACGGTGGGTTCGAGCAACCTCGACCCGCTGAGCCTGTCGCTCAACCTCGAGGCCAATGTGATCGTGCGCGACCGCGCTTTCAACCAGGTGCTGTCGGAACGGCTCGAGCACCTGATGACGTACAGCTGCAAGCAGATCCGGGTCGAGGACCTCGCCGAATGGAGCGGCTGGCGGCTGGTGCGCAGCTTCCTCATCTTCCACGTGCTGCGCTGGTACCCGTCGCTCACCGGCTGGCTGCCACGCCATGCGCCGCGGCTCAAGCCGCTCGACCCGCCGCCCTTGCCGCCGGCCGGCGCGACGCAGACCGAAACGGCGGCGTGATGGCGGCGGCCCCCGGCGCTGCGGACAACGACGTGACGTCGTCCAACAAGCGGTCCGGGCGGCCCTGGTGGCCGCGGGTCAAGCGCATCGGCACGTGGGTGTTCTTCGGGCTCGTCGCCTGGTTGATCGTCGAGCAGGCGCGCGGCATCGACTGGGACGACGTGCTCGGCGCGTTCTCGAAGTTGCCGGCCACCACCCTCGCCTTGGCCGCCACCCTGGTGGCGGCGAGCTTCGTGCTGTACAGCACCTTCGACCTGCTGGGCCGCCGCATGACCGGGCACCCGCTTGGCGCCGGCACGGTGATGGGCGTGACCTTCGTGAGCTACGCCTTCAACCTCAACCTCGGCTCGCTGGTCGGCGGCGTCGCCTTTCGCTACCGGCTCTATTCGCGGCTGGGGCTCGACAACCCGACCATCACGCGTGTGCTCGGCTTCAGCATGCTCACCAACTGGTTCGGCTACCTGGTCGTCGCCGGTGCTGCCTTCTGCTTCTGGCCGCTCGAGCTGCCGGCCAACTGGAAGATCGACAACGGTGGACTGCGCGTGCTCGGCGCCGTGCTGCTGGTGCTGGCCGCGGGCTATCTCGCCCTGTGCGCGTTGGTGAGCGACAAGACCTGGCACATCCGCGGCCACGCCTTCCAGCCCCCGCCCCTTCGGATGGCGCTGCTGCAGATGCTCATGTCGTGCACCAACTGGTGCCTGATGGGCGGCGTGGTGTGGCTGCTGCTGCAGCGGACGGTGCCGTATCCGGAAGTGGTGGCGGTGCTGCTGGTCGGCGCCGTGGCGGGCGTCATCACCCATGTGCCGGCGGGCCTGGGCGTGCTCGAGGCGGTGTTCGTCGCGCTGCTGTTGCATCGCCTGCCGCAGGGCCAGATCCTCGCCGCGCTGATCGGCTACCGGGTGCTGTACTACCTCCTGCCCCTGGCCATCGCGACGGTGAGCTACCTCGTGATGGAAGTGCGTGCGCGCCGGTTGGCGGCAAGCCACGCCTGAACGTCGCGCCGTAACCGCCCTGCGCGGAGGGTTGCTGTGGCACTGTATATTCATCCAGTGAACACGCAACGCAAGCTCGCCATCCTCGCCGACGCGGCCAAGTACGACGCCTCGTGCGCCTCCAGCGGCACGCGTTCGCGCAACTCGGTGGGCGGGCGCGGCATCGGATCGACCGAAGGCTCCGGCATCTGCCACAGCTACGCGCCCGACGGGCGATGCATCTCGCTGCTGAAGATCCTGCTGACCAACTTCTGCCAGTACGACTGCCTCTACTGCGTGAACCGCGTGACCAGCAACGTGCCGCGCGCGCGATTCACGGTGGACGAGGTGGTGCAGCTCACGCTCGACTTCTACCGCCGCAACTGCATCGAGGGCCTGTTCCTCTCCAGCGGCATCATCCAGAGTCCCGACTACACGATGGAGCAGGTGGTCGAGGTGGCGCGCGTACTGCGCGAGGTGCACGACTTCCGCGGCTACATCCACCTCAAGACCATTCCCGAGGCCTCGCCCGAGCTGCTGCAGAAGGCGGGCCGCTATGCCGACCGCCTGAGCATCAACGTCGAACTGCCGACGGTGCAGGGCCTCGAGACGCTCGCGCCCGAGAAGGACGGCGCCGCCATCCGGCGCTCGATGGCGCGGCTGCGGGTGCACATCGACGATGCGAAGGACGCGCAGCGCGAGGCGGCGAAGACCCGCGTGATGTCGATGCCCCAGGCCTCGGCGCGGCGTGCACCGGCGCCGGTCTTCGCGCCGGCCGGACAGAGCACGCAGATGATCGTCGGTGCCGATGCCACCGACGACCGCACCATCCTCTCGGCCAGCGCGCAGCTCTACGGTGCCTATCGCCTGCGCCGCGTCTACTACTCGGCCTTCAGCCCGATCCCCGATGCGTCGTCGTCGCTGCCGCTCGCCGCGCCGCCGATGGTGCGCGAGCACCGGCTGTACCAGGCCGACTGGCTCATGCGTTTCTACGGCTTCGCGCACGACGAGATCGTGCCCGCGGCGGCCGATGGATCGACCGGCATGCTGTCGCTCGATGTCGACCCGAAGCTCGCGTGGGCGCTGGCCCACCGCGAGCGCTTCCCGGTCGACCTGGACACCGCACCGCGCGAGATGCTGCTGCGCGTGCCCGGCCTCGGCGTGAAGGCGGTGGAACGCCTGCTCGTCGCGCGGCGGGTGCGTCGCGTGCGCAGCGACGACCTCGCGCGGCTGCATGTGCCGTTGAAGAAGGTGCTGCCCTTCGTGCAACTGGTCGACCACCGACCGGGCCGTGCGCTCGATGCAGGCGACCTCGCATCGCGCTTCCGTGCCGCGCCGGTGCAGGCCTCTCTCTTTTCCACCTGAGCGCCTACAAGGTGTGCGGTGCACGCACGCGAGATTGCGGACATGGCAACGCAGACCGTCACGCTCGCAGGCGACACCGACTGGCCCGGCTTCCGCAGCGAAGCACGGGCCTTGCTGGCGCGACAGGTGCCGCCTGAGGAGGTCGTGTGGCACACGCGGGCCAGCGCAGCGGGCGACCTCTTCGCCTCGCTCGAGACGCAACGCCCCGTCGTCGGCCATGGCAGTGCTTCAGCGGTTGTGCCACCGGCTTTCGTGCGGCTTTGCGAGACCGTGGTGCTGCACGCGGACCCGGCCCGTTTCGGCATGCTCTATCGTCTCTTGTGGCGTCTGGTGCACGAGCCGGGCCTGCGGTACGACCCGCTGGACGCCGAGCGTGTGCGCGTGCAGCACATGGCGCAGGCGGTGCGCCGCGAGATGCACAAGATGAAGGCCTTCGTCCGCTTCCGCCCGATCGCGCAGGGGGACGGCCTGCCGCCGCTGCATGTCGCATGGTTCGACCCCGAGCACCACATCGTCGAAGCGGTCGCGCCCTTCTTCGTGCGCCGCTTCACGCAGATGCACTGGGCCATCCTCACGCCGCAGCGGTCGGCGCGCTGGTTCCCGTCCGACGATGGCATCGAGGATCTCGCCGGCGGTCGTCTCGACATCGGCCCCGGCGCGCGCCGCGAGGATGCACCACCGGCCGATGCGGGCGAGGCCCTATGGCTCACCTACTACGAGCACATCTTCAACCCTGCTCGGCTGAAGCTGGCGATGATGCAGAAGGAGATGCCGCGGCGTTACTGGCAGAACCTGCCCGAGGCAGCGCTGATCTCGCCGCTCGCGGCCGAGGCGATGGCGCGAAGCGGCCGGATGATCGATGCAGCGCCCACCGCGCCGGCGCGGCGGATCGTGCCGCTGCAGCCGATGACCGCATCGGCACATCACGAGCCAGGGACATCGGGCGTCGATGCGTTGTCCGCCGACCCCGCCGATGCGCTTGGCCAACTCAAGCGCGCCACCAACCGTTGCCGCGAATGCCCGATCGGCGAACACGCCACGCAGTCGGTCTTCGGCGAAGGACCGATCGGTGCGGTGCTCATGGTGGTGGGCGAACAGCCCGGTGACCAGGAGGATCTGCGCGGCCGTCCCTTCGTCGGCCCGGCAGGCCAGCTCTTCGACCGCGCCATCGCGGACCTGGGCTGGCCGCGCGATGCGCTGTATGTGACCAACGCGGTGAAGCACTTCAAGTACGAACTGCGCGGCAAGCGCCGCATCCACAAGACACCGACGCAACGCGAGGCGGCGGCCTGCCTGCACTGGCTCGAAAGCGAGATGGCGCAAGTTCGACCGCGCGCCGTGTTGGCACTGGGTGCCACCGCTGCGCGTTCCGTGCTGGGGCGACCCGTGGCCGTCATGCAGGAACGCGGGCAGTGGCAGACCGGGCCGCGCGGCGAGCAAGTCTTGGTCGCGTTGCATCCGTCGGCCCTGCTGCGCGGCGACCCGGCACAGCGCGACGAAGCCTATGCGGCGTGGCTGGAGGATCTGTCCAAGGCCACATCGCTGGTGCAGGGCGAGGTGCACGAAGCCGTGCCGCGCTGACCCCGGCACGCGTCGACCGGCCGGATCAGAAGCGGTAGAGGTAGCGCAGGCGCACGAAGTTGGCGCCCGGGTTGGGTTTCTTGATGCTCGCGTTGGACACATGCTGCGCACGCACCGACAGTTCGTGCTCGCCCCGTGCACCGAAGCTGCGGCCGATGCCCACCACTTCGGTGAACTGGAAGGCCGTGCTGAACGGCTCGTCGGCCGTGCGGTAGACGTGGTTCATCACCGTCCCGCCCAGGCCGCCTTCCACGAACCAGGGTGATGCGCCGCGGTCGAAGCGGTAGCGCCAGGTGGCGATGACGCCGATCTGCGCATAGGTGCGCCGGCCGTCGACGGCTTCGGGTGCGCGCCACTGGCTGGCGAACAGGTCCCAGGCGAACGACGTGCCATCCTCGGGGCCTCGCTCATGCCACGACCAGGGAAGCACCGCACCGATCGACCAGACATCGGCGTCCGTGCCGCCGTTGAAGGTGCGGCCGCCTTCGAGGTACATCCCCGGCGTCGCGTCGCCAAAGGCACTGGCCGTGCCGGCGCAGAGAAGCAGCAGGCCGGTGGCGAACGCCGAACGGGTGTGGCAAGACAGGCGTTTCATGGAATTCGCGCAGGAGTTGTTGTGCTGGATTGAATGATTACCTGGGATGAAAAGCGCAAAAGTTGGCAATTCGCTCGCCGATCGGTAGGACACCCGCGCGTGAAATGCTGCAGCGCAGCAAAAACATCCCCATCGGCCTATAGTCACCGTCTCTGCCCCTGAAAAAAGCGCCCATGTCTTCCTCGTTCTCCTCGCGTTTTTTCAATCCCCTCATGCTATGGACCGACGTCGCCCTCAAGACCCAGGAGATGCTCCTGTCGTCCGGCTCGGTCATCCAGATCCGGACCGAGCGCATGGCCAAGGCGGGCCTCGCGCCGAGCGCGGCGGATCTGGCCGAGTTCCAGTTGATGAGCCATGAAAAGTTGGCGGCTGCGAGCGAATCCGGCACCGCCATCGTCAACCAGCTGCACACGGCAAGCTATTCGCTGATGAACCGCTCGGTGCGCGACTGGCTCAGCGGTGTCACGGCGTTGATGGGCCTGGCCACCAGCCTCACGCCGGCGCAGGCGGCGGCGCACAGCCATGAGCTGCTCAACGCGGGCAATCGTGCGGTGGCGACCGCCACGCAACTGGGCAGCGCCAGCGCGCGGGTGGTGCAACGCGGGCTCAAGCCGATCCACGCCAAGGCCACCGCCAACGCGCGACGCCTCGGCGCCCAGCCCGAGGCCTGATCAGCGCGCGACCAGCCGGAGCAGGGTGATCTCCGACGGTGCGCCGAAGCGCTTCGGCGGTCCCCAGTACCCGGTGCCCCGGCTGGTGTAGACCCACATGCCTTCCAGGCGGTTCAGGCCGGCCGTGAAGGGCTGCTGAAGCGGCACGAACAGGTTCCACGGGAAGAACTGGCCGCCGTGGGTGTGGCCGGAGATCTGCAACTGGAAGCCCGCCTCCAGCGCCGCCGGGGCGCTGCGTGGCTGATGCGCCAGCAGCACCCGCGTGGTCACCGCTTCGGGTGCGCCGGCCAAGGCGGCCTGCGGGTCGCTCGCATGCGCGGCATCGAAGTGCACCGCGGTGTAGTCGGTCACGCCGGCCAGCAGCAGCGTCATCGCACCGACCTCCTCGTCGGTCTGCGCGCCCTTGGCGCGCCGCGCCGCCAGCAGCACATGCTCGTTGAGCAGCACCGTCAGGCCGAGCCGGCGCAATTCGTCGATCCAGGCGTGCGCACCGGCGTAGTACTCGTGGTTGCCGGTCACCACGAAGGTGCCGTGCCGCGCGCGCAGGTCGGCCAACGGGGCGATGTGATCGCGCAGCTCGGCCACGCTGCCGTCCACCAGGTCGCCGGTGATGGCGATGGCGTCGGCTTCCAGCCGGTTGACCGCGTCGACGATGCGCTCGATGTAGCCGCGCCGGATGGTCGGCCCGACGTGGATGTCGCTGAGCTGCGCGATCGTGAAGCCGATGAGGGCCGGCGGCAGGCCGGCGATGGGCACCTCGACCGTCTGCACCCGCGCGGTGCGGCGCGCGTTGAAGAAGCCGATGGTCGTGACCAGCGTGGCCAGCAGCGCCACGGCGACAGCGCTCCACCGCTGCGTGCCCGGCCAGTCGACTTGCACGCCGGCCGCCCACTGCGCCCCCCAGGTGAGCGCGAGCCCTGCATCGCGCGCCAGCGTGAGGACGAACATCGACGAGAACCAGCCCATGCTGATCAGGCCGATCCAGCGCCAAGCGTCGGGCAGCGGCGGCCGCTCGGTGCGCATGCGCACGAAAGGCAGCGGAATGGTTGCGGCGGAGACGACGAGCATGGCCAGCAGCAGCAGCGCACCGGCGGGTGTCAGTGCGAACAACGCGGGCAACAGGCGCAGGGCGATGTAGACGTGCAGCAGGGCCGTCAGGATGGAAAGCGGGCGAAGCGGCATGCGGGGGAGAACGGGCGGGACGGGTGAGAGGCAGGCGAAGTACGCCGACCGCATGTGCGAGGCGCCCAGGACGCATTCAAGCCCCGTGCCAGGAGAAAGGCGCAGGCGGGTGTGCCCGCCTGCAGGGCGCTTCCGGCGCCCTTCGGTGCGTCAGCGGCGCGCGGCGGAGGCGTCCTGCGTCACCATGGTGCTGCCGGCCAGCGGCGGCACGTCGATGTTCGACGGCCAGACGAAGCGGGCCTTGACCGGCATGCCGTTGAACACGTTCACCTGCTGGGTCAGCGTGATGCCGCCGAGGGTCGCTTCGACGTCGTACGAGCCGGGCTCGAGCCGCGTCAGCATCAGCGGGCCGGTGGCGGTGGTTTCCATCACCAGCTTGCCGTTGTACTTGTCGCGCACCAGAACCCGCACGTCGGACGGCGGCGTGCCGCGCGCGCCCTGCCCCAGGGCGAATTCGAGGGTCGCGGCCCAGCGCGGCGACACCATCTGGAGGAACTGCGCCTCGGTCTTGTCCGCGCCGCCACACATGTACTCGACACCGTCGGCCATGCGGATCGGCGGATTCGCCGCGGCCTGCGCGGCGACGAGGGTGCCCCAGGCCAGGGCGGCGGTTGCCACGGTGCGTGCGACGGCAGATGTAACGCGAAAGGGGGTCATGCTGTACCGGAATTCCAGTGCGACGGTGCGTCGGGAATTCTTCCCTAGCAACAATCGGGCACAGTACAGCGTTTACGCGTAGATGGCGTGACAACCGCCGCCGGCGCGAGGGCGGGCGTCCGTTCAGAGCTGCGTGGCGAGCAGGGACGACAGATGCTCCATCGCCTTTTCCCGCCAGGGCCGGGCCTGCCAGGCGTCGTAGGTCAGCCGCGTCGACCGCTTCAGGTCTTCCTCGAACACCCGCGTCTCCTGCGCCGCGAAGGCCGCGTCGTAGATGTTGAGGTTGGCCTCGTCGTTGAGCCGGAAGGAGCGGTTGTCGAAGTTGGTGGAGCCGACCGACACCAGGAGGCCGTCGACGGTGAACACCTTGCAATGGAACATGGTCGGCTGGAACTCGCTGATCTGCGCGCCGGCTTCGAGCAGCGGCCCCCAGGTGGCGCGCGATGCCCGGCGCACCGTGCTCGCGTCGATCAGCGGGCCGGGCGTGATGATGCGCACCCGCACGCCGCGCTTCATCGCCGCGACCAGCGCATCGACGGTAAGCGCGTCGGGCACGAAGTACGCGCTCGACAGGTCGATGGTCTTGGTCGCCGCCGCGATGGCCAGCAAGTACATCAGGTGCATGCTCTCGCTGCCGCCCGTGGGCGAACTGCTGAACATCTGGGCGCGCCCGCCGCTCTGCGCACCGTCGGCCACGGCACGCGCGGCCGCCTCCACGGGCGCGATCTTCGGGAAATAGCGTTCGCCATGCAACACCTCGCCCGAGGCCTTGATCCAGTTGTCCATGAAGACCGACTGCATCTGCGCGACCACCGGCCCTTCGACGCGGTAGTGCGAATCGCGCCAGTGCTCCGGGTCCTGCGCGTTGCCGGTCCATTCGGGCGCGATGCCCACGCCGCCGGTGAAGCCGACGCGCCCGTCCACCACCAGCAGCTTGCGGTGGGTGCGGTTGTTCATCCGCGCGATGTCGTACCAGCTCGGCTTGTGGAACTTGCGGATGGCCACGCCCGACGCCTCCATCTCCTTGAGAAACTCCTCGTCGATCTTCGCGCTGCCCACCCAGTCCAGCAGGACATGCACCTTGACGCCTGCGCGGGCCCGCTCGCTCAGCGCCTCGGCGAAGGCCCGGCCGATATCGCCGGACCAGTAGATGTAGGTCTCGAAGGTCACGCTCTGCGTCGCACCGCGGATCGCCGCCAGCATGGGCGGGAAGATCCGGTCGCCGTTGTGCAGCGCCTCGAAGCGGTTGCCCTCGGTGATCGGCGGGCCCAGCAGCACGCCCAGCGCGCGCTGGAACTGCGGTTCGTCCAGCGCATATTCGCGCACGATCTGCTCGTCGATCTTCTTCTCGCCCCCGGTGAAGTTCAGGACCAGCAGGGTGGCCGCGAGGGTCAGCACGGCCGTCAGCACGATGGTGGTCAGGCGGCCCTTTGGGCTTTTCTTGTCGGTCTGGCGCATGGCTGAAATGGGAGAATTCTTGAGAGGCGCGACGCTAGCACGCAGCGCACGGCCGTCGCGCCATCGCGGCGCTTTCCCTCCTTTGTCTTACACGCGGCACGGCGCACGTCGGTGACCGTGCAGCTTCCGATGCACACAACCCGCTGCCCCTTTCAAGGACACACCGTGGACCGCCCCACCCTCTCAACGACCACCGACCTTCAAGCGGCCGGCCACGCCGTGTCG
Source organism: Variovorax sp. J2L1-78 (assembly GCF_030317205.1). NCBI lineage: Bacteria > Pseudomonadati > Pseudomonadota > Betaproteobacteria > Burkholderiales > Comamonadaceae > Variovorax > Variovorax arabinosiphilus. The sequence goes on from NZ_JASZYB010000002.1 coordinate 668,390, forward strand.
CTGCACGTCAACGGGCAACATCACGAACGCGTGCTGCAGATCCGGGTCATCTTGGTCCGGCTGCCGTGAAAGCGCGGGACGGGCATGACGAGCGCGACCTGAGCGCCTTCGTGCGGGTGCGCGGCGCGCGCGAGCACAACCTCAAGGACGTGGATGTCGACATCCCCCGCGATGCGCTGGTCGTCTTCACCGGCGTCTCGGGCTCGGGCAAGTCGTCGCTCGCCTTCGGCACGCTCTACGCCGAGGCGCAGCGCCGCTACTTCGAATCGGTCGCGCCCTACGCGCGGCGGCTGATCGACCAGGTCGGCGTGCCCGCGGTCGATGCCATCGACGGCCTGCCGCCGGCCGTGGCGCTGCAGCAGCAACGCGGCACGCCCGGCACGCGCTCGTCGGTCGGCAGCGTGACCACGCTGTCGAGCCTGCTGCGCATGCTGTACTCGCGTGCCGGCCATTACCCCCCGCATCAGCCGATGCTGTTCGCGGAAGACTTCTCGCCCAATACCGCGCAGGGCGCCTGCCCGACCTGCCATGGCCTCGGCCATGTGTACGAGGTGACCGAGCAATCGATGGTGCCCGACGACTCGCTGAGCATCCGCGAGCGTGCGATTGCCGCCTGGCCGCCTGCGTGGCAGGGGCAGAACCTGCGCGACATCCTGGTGACGCTGGGCTACGACGTCGACACGCCGTGGCGCGACCTGCCGCGCAAGGACCGCGACTGGATCCTCTTCACCGACGAGCAGCCGACGGTACCGGTGTACGCCGGCTTCACGCCAGCCGAGACCCGCGCGGCCCTGCGCCGCAAGATGGAGCCGAGCTACCAGGGCACCTTCATGGGCGCGCGCCGGTACGTGCTGCACACCTTCGCCACCACGCAGAGCGCGTTGATGAAGAAGCGCGCCTCGCGCTACATGGTCGGCAGCGTGTGCCCGACCTGCCATGGCAAGCGCCTGAAGCCCGAGGCGCTCAGCGTGACCTTCGCCGGCCATGACATCGGCGCGCTGACACGCCTGCCGCTCGACCGACTGGCCGAGGTGCTGGCACCTGCCGCGGCCGGCTCGCTGACGCCAGGCAGCGCGTCCTCGGTGCGCAGCCGGGATACCTCGCGCCTCGACACGGCGCAGCGCGTGGCGGCCGGTGGCTCGGCGCATGCGGCATCGCCCGACGTGCGCCGCACGCGCGAGCTCTCGGAAGAAAAGCGCATCGCCGCCCAGCGCATCACGCAGGAGGTGCTGGCGCGCGTGGAGACGCTGCGCGCCCTGGGCCTGGGCTACCTGTCACTGGACCGGAGCGCACCGACGCTGTCGCCGGGCGAACTGCAGCGGCTGCGCTTGGCCACGCAGATCCGTTCCAACCTCTTCGGCGTGGTGTATGTGCTCGACGAACCCTCGGCGGGCCTGCACCCCGCCGATGCGGAGGCGCTGCTCGACGCGCTGCATGCGCTCAAGCGTGCCGGCAACTCGCTCTTCGTGGTCGAACACGACCTCGACGTGATGCGCCAGGCCGATTGGCTGGTCGACGTCGGCCCCGATGCCGGCGAACAAGGCGGCCGGGTGCTGTACAGCGGGCCGCCCGACGGGCTTCGGTCGGTGAGCGCGTCGCACACCGCGCGCTACCTGTTCGCCGACCCGGCCCTGGCCACGGCGCGGCAGCCCCGCGCACCGTCGGGGTGGCTGCGGCTGGAAGGCGTCACGCGCAACAACCTGCGGGACGTCGACGCCGACGTGCCGCTGGGCGTGCTGACGGCCGTGACCGGCGTGTCGGGCTCGGGCAAGTCGAGCCTGGTGAGCCAGGCGCTGATCGACCTGGTGTCGGCGCATCTGGGCCACGAACCGCCGGCCGACGACGACGAGGCCGGCGGCGACGCGATGCCGAGCGCCACCGTCGCATCGGCCCTCACCGCCGGTCGGCTCGGCGGCGACATCGCGCGCGTGCGCCGCCTGGTGCGTGTCGACCAGAAGCCCATCGGCCGCACGCCGCGCTCCAACCTCGCGACCTACACCGGCCTCTTCGATCCGGTGCGCAAGCTCTTCGCCGCCACGCCGGCGGCGCGCAAGCGCCACTACGACGCCGGTCGCTTCTCGTTCAACGTGGCGAAGGGCCGCTGCCCGACCTGCGAGGGCGAGGGCTTCGTCAGCGTCGAACTGCTCTTCATGCCCAGCGTGTACGCGCCCTGCCCGACCTGCCACGGCGCGCGCTACAACGAGAAGACGCTCGAGGTGCACTGGAACGGTCGCAGCATCGCCGACGTGCTGGGCATGACGGTCGACGAAGCGCACGACTTCTTCGCCGACGAACCGACGGTGCAGCGCCCGCTCGCCCTGTTGCGCCTGATCGGGTTGGGCTACCTGCGGCTGGGGCAGCCGGCGACGGAGCTGTCGGGCGGCGAAGCGCAGCGCATCAAGCTCGCCACCGAGCTGCAGCGCGCACAGCGCGGCCAGACGCTGTACGTGCTGGACGAGCCGACCACCGGCCTGCATCCGTCCGACGTCGACAAGCTGATGGTGCAGCTGCACGCGTTGGTCGATGCGGGCAACACCGTCGTCGTGATCGAGCACGAGATGCGCGTGGTCGCGGGCAGCGACTGGGTGATCGACCTTGGCCCGGACGCGGGCGACCGGGGCGGGCAACTGGTGGCCTGCGGCACGCCGCAGGAAGTGGCGTTGTCGACGACCAGCCGGACCGCGCCCTACCTTCAGCGTGCGATCGGTGGGGCGGCAGCGCCCGGGCGGAAGACGACCGGCACCTCGCCCACCCGCGCGCGCAACTGACCGCAGCCGCCGTCGATGTCCTGGCCGGCCGAGTGGCGCAGCTTCGTGAGGATGCCGCGGGCGTGCAGCGTACGAGCCATCGCCTCGCAGCGCGCCAGCGCAGGGCGGCTGAAGGCCACGCCATCGACCGCATTGAAGGGGATCATGTTGAGCACGCCGTACTTGCCCGACAGCAGCCGCACGATGCCCTCGATCTCGTCGTCGCCGTCGTTGACGCCTTCGAGCAGGGTCCACTGGTACTGGATCGGGTAGCCGGTGGCGCGGGCGTAGCGCTCGCCGGCGTCCACCAGTTCTTCGGGCGTCATGGCCGGCGCGCGCGGAAGAAGTTCTTTCCGGAGCGCGGCCCGGGTCGTGTGCAGCGACAGCGCCAGCGCCGGCTTGACGCGCTCCCGATCCAGCCGCTCGAACACGCGCGGGTCGCCGACGGTGGAGAACACCAGGTTCTTGTGGCCGACGTTGCCCACCGTGCCCAGCAGCTCGATGGCCTCCATCACGTTGTCGAGGTTGTGGGCCGGTTCCCCCATGCCCATGAACACGACCTTGCGCACCGGCCGGCGCAACCGCGCGAGCGCGACCTGGGCGATGATTTCGGCACTGCCGACCTGGCGCAGCAAGCCGTCGCGGCCCGTCATGCAGAAGCGGCAGCCGACGGCGCACCCCACCTGCGACGAGACGCACAGGCCGCCTCCGGGCAGCAGTACGCTCTCCACGGTCTGTCCGTCCGCCAACGCGACGAGCAGCCGCTCAGCCCCGTCGTCGCCCGGATGCACGGACTGGACGCGTGCGAGCCCGGCCAGCTCGGCCTCGATGGCCGGCAGGGCCGCCATCAGCGATGACGGAAAGAAGCTCGCGGGCAGCCGCCGGCCGCTGTTGCGGGGCAGCGCATGCGACCACAGCCGCAGGATGCGCTGCTCATGGCTGGGGCCTGCGCCAGCCGCGCGCAAGCGCTGCTTGAGTTCAAGGATTCGCACGCGAAGGCTCCTCCGCCTTCTCGCGCAGCACCCCGTTGATCTCCGCGCCGAAGATCAGCGTGGTCGCGCTGATGTAGAGAAAGACCAGCGTGGCGACCACGCCCGCGAAGCTGCCGTAGAGCAAGGCCAGCTTGCCGGCGGTGCGCAGGGTGTACGACAGCGTCGCCGCGGCCCCCACCCACAGCGCCGCGCCCATCAGGGCGCCCGGCATCACGGTGTAGAGGCGCTGGCGGATGTCGGGCAGCCAGCCGTAAAGCAGCGCGTACATCACCGTCAGCACCACGTACGCCGAACCGTAGCGCACGCTGTTGCGCAGCCAGAGGGTATCCTGCCCGGCGCCCACGCTCTGCTCGAGCAACGCCCACACGTAGGGCATGACCACCACCGAGCTGAACGCGGCCAGCACGCCAGCGCCCACGACCACCGTGAACAGGGTCGACTTGATGCGCGCCTTCCAGAACGGCAGGCCCCGCTCGATGCCGTAGGCACGGTTCAGTGCCGAGCGCACCGCCTGCATGCCGGACGAGGCGGTCCACAGCGTGGCGAGCACGCCGATCGTCAGCAGCGCCTGGTTGCGCTGGGCCAGCACCTGCCGGATGACGGGCTGCATGGCGTCGCGCACCACCTGCGGCGCATAGCCGATCACGCGTTCGACCAGGGCCGCCGCGTCGCCCGGCTGCCCGACGAAACCGGCCGCGGCCGACAGCAGGATCAGCAAGGGGAACATTGCCAGCACCGACGAGAACGCGAGGCTGCCTGCCTGGTTGGCGCTCTGGTGGACGATGTAGTTGTGGATGGCCCTCACGATCACGCCGAGTCCCGGCGTGGCCAGGACCGTGCGCTGCACGCGCTGCGCCGTGTCGCCGAGCCAGCTCATGGGCGCTGGTGTCCGGCCAGCATCATCATCAAACGTCGATATTCGACGCCCGCAGCGCGTTCTGCTCGATGAACTCGCGGCGCGGCTCCACCTCGTCGCCCATCAGCATGGTGAACACGCGGTCGGCTTCGATCGCGTCGTCGATCTGCACGCGCAGCAGGCGGCGCACATTCGGGTCCATGGTGGTTTCCCAGAGCTGCTCGGGGTTCATCTCGCCCAGGCCCTTGTAGCGCTGGCGCGAGGTGGTGCGTTCGGCTTCGCCGATCAGCCACTTCATCGCGATGCGGAAGTCGGAGACCTTCTCTTCCTTCGCGCGCTCGCCCTCGCCGCGCTTGACGACCGCGCCTTCACCGAGCAGGTCGCGGAAGGTGTTGGCGGCGGTGGCAAGTGCGGCGTAGTCGGCGCCGTGGACGAAGTCCTGCGTGATCACGCTGCTCTTGATGTTGCCGTGGTGGCGGCGGCTGATCCGCAGCACCGGCTTGTCGGTGCGCGTGTCGAACTCGCTCGCGACCTCGGCGGGCACGCCGGTTTCGTTGAGTTCGCGCAGCTTGGCCTGCAGCGCGACGGCCGAGGCTTCGGCGCTGGCGGTGGTGTCGAGGTCGAGCGACACGCCGTCGGCGATGGCGCGCAGCGCGGCCGCGTCCATGAACACGCCCAGGCGCGCGATCACGGCCTGCGCCAGCTGGTGCTTGCGCGCCAGCTCGGCCAGCGTGTCGCCGGCCAGCGTGGTCGGGTTTGGGCCGCCGGTCTCGATGCTCGCGTTCTGCAGCGCCACCTTCAGCAGGAAGGCGTCGAGCGCCGGGCCGTCCTTGAGGTATTGCTCTTCCTTGCCGACCTTCACCTTGTAGAGCGGCGGCTGCGCGATGTAGATGTGGCCGCGCTCGACCAGCTCCGGCATCTGCCGGTAGAAGAAGGTCAGCAGCAGCGTGCGGATGTGGGCGCCGTCGACGTCGGCGTCGGTCATGATGATGATGCGGTGGTAGCGCAGCTTGGCGACGTTGAAGTCGTCGGCGCCACCGCCGTTCGTCGTGGCGCCGGCGCGGCCGATGCCGGTGCCCAAAGCGGTGATCATCACCAGGATTTCGTTGCTGGTCAGCAGCTTCTCGTAGCGCGCCTTCTCGACGTTCAGGATCTTGCCGCGCAGCGGCAGGATGGCCTGGAACTTCCGGTCGCGGCCCTGCTTGGCGGAGCCGCCGGCGGAGTCGCCCTCCACCAGGTAGACCTCGCACAGCGCCGGGTCCTTCTCCTGGCAGTCGGCCAGCTTGCCGGGCAGGCCCATGCCGTCGAGCACGCCCTTGCGGCGCGTCATCTCGCGCGCCTTGCGAGCGGCTTCGCGGGCGCGGGCCGCTTCGACGATCTTGCCGCAGATGATCTTGGCGTCGGCCGGGCGTTCCTGCAGGTAGTCGGTCAGGAGCTTGCCGACGATGTCTTCCACCGGCGCGCGCACTTCGCTGGACACCAGCTTGTCCTTGGTCTGGCTCGAGAACTTCGGCTCGGGCACCTTCACGCTCAGTACGCAGCACAGGCCTTCGCGCATGTCGTCGCCGGTGACCTCGACCTTCGCCTTCTTGGCGAACTCGTTCTCTTCGATGTACTTGTTGATGACGCGCGTCATCGCGGCGCGCAGGCCGGTCAGGTGGGTGCCGCCGTCACGCTGCGGGATGTTGTTGGTGAAGCACAGCACCTGCTCGTTGTAGCCGCTGTTCCACTGCATCGCGACTTCCACACCGATGTGCGTGCCGGGGATACCGCCGTACGTTTCGGCCGGGCGCTCGCCCTCGGCGTAGAACACGTTGGGGTGCAGGACGGTCTTGCCCTTGTTGATGAACTCGACGAAACCGCGCACCCCGCCGGCGCCGGAGAAGTCGTCTTCCTTGCCGCTGCGTTCGTCCTTCAGGCGGATGCGCACGCCGTTGTTCAGGAAGCTCAGCTCGCGCAGGCGCTTGGAGAGGATCTCGTAGTGGAAGTCCGAGTTCTCGATGAAGATCGTGGTGTCGGGCAGGAAGTGCACTTCGGTGCCGCGCTTGTCGGTGTCGCCGACGATCTTCATCGGCGAGACCTCGACACCGTTCACCGTCTCGAGCAGGCGGTTCTGCACGAAGCCGCGGCTGAACTCCAGTTCGTGGATCTTGCCTTCGCGGCGCACCACCAGGCGCAGCATCACGCTCAGTGCGTTGACGCACGACACGCCCACGCCGTGCAGGCCGCCCGAAACCTTGTAGCTGTTCTGGTTGAACTTGCCGCCGGCATGCAGCTCGGTCAGCGCGATTTCCGCGGCCGAGCGCTTGGGCTCGTGCTTGTCGTCCATCTTCACGCCGGTCGGGATGCCGCGGCCGTTGTCGGTGACCGAGATCGAGTTGTCGCTGTGGATGGTCACGACGATGTCGTCGCAGTAGCCGGCCAGCGCCTCGTCGATCGAGTTGTCGACCACTTCGAACACCAGGTGGTGCAGGCCGGTGCCGTCGGAGGTGTCGCCGATGTACATGCCGGGCCGTTTGCGCACGGCTTCGAGGCCTTCGAGGATGGTGATCGAGCCTTCGCCGTACGAGGTGTCGGGCGGCGTGATCTCGATCGGGATCGCGCTGTCGATTTCAGGCGTGTAGACCGGCTCGGTGTGCGGTGCTTCCGGCTTGTTTTCTTCGCTCATTGGGGACACATCCTCTCTGGGGAAACGGGTTCTGGGGTCTCTTGAAAGACCCAACCCGCGGTGGCCGCGGGTTGTGGGTGCAAGGGCTGTCGACGGGAACGCGTCAGATCCGCATCGGCATCACGACGTATTTGAAGTTCGCGTTCTCGGGAATCGTCAGCAGCGCGGAGCTGTTGGAGTCGGCCAGGTCGAGCTTGACCATGTCCTGGCTCATGTTCGACAGCGCGTCGATCAGGTAGGTCACGTTGAAGCCGATCTCGATGGCGTCGCCGCCGTAGTCGATGTCGAGCTCGTCCTGGGCTTCTTCCTGTTCGGCGTTGTTCGAGGCGATGCGCAACGTGCCCGGCTCCAGGTTCAGGCGCACGCCCTTGAACTTGTCGCTGGTCAGGATGGCGGTGCGCTGCAGGCTGGCCAGCAGCGTGGCGCGGCCCAGCGTGACGCTGTTCTTGTGCGCCTTCGGGATCACGCGGTTGTAGTCGGGGAACTTGCCCTCGACCAGCTTGGTGACGAACTCCATGCCGCCGAAGCTGAACTTCGCCTGGTTGTTGGCGAACTGCATCTCGATGGCGCCTTCGGCATCGGACAGCAGGCGCTGCATCTCGATCACGGTCTTGCGCGGCAGGATCACTTCCTGGCGCGGCACCTCGACCTCGAGCGTCGCCGAGGCGAAGGCCAGGCGGTGGCCATCGGTGGCCACCAGGCTCAGCTGCTTGCCCTCGGCCACGAACAGGATGCCGTTGAGGTAGTAGCGGATGTCATGCACGGCCATCGCGAACGACACCTGCTGCAGCAGGTCTTTCAGCGTCTTCTGCGGCACGCTGAAGACCGGGCCGAAGTTGGCGGCTTCCTGCACCAGCGGGAAGTCTTCGGCCGGCAGCGACTGCAGCGTGAAGCGGCTCTTGCCGCCCTTGAGCACCAGCTTGCTCGCGCTCGACTCGAGGCTCACGGTCTGGTCGGTCGGCATGGTGCGCAGGATGTCGATCAGCTTGCGTGCGCCGATGGTCGTGGTGAAGTTGCCTTCGTCCCCGCCCAGCTCGGCCGTCGTGCGGATCTGGATTTCCAGGTCGCTGGTCGTGAGCTGCAACTGGCCGCCGGTCTTGCGGATCAGCACGTTGGCCAGGATCGGCAGCGTGTGACGCCGCTCCACGATGCCCGCCACCGACTGCAGCGCGGCGAGAACTTTGTCTTGTGTTGCCTTCAGGACGATCATCTCTTACCTCTTCCTCGTTTCGTTCGATTCGTTACTTGTGCAGTGCCGAGATTAGCCGGTGCCGGTGACTAGCCCTTGAGGGTCTGTTCGAGCACGTGGAGCTGCTGGTTGAGCTCGGTGAGCTGCTGGCGCTCGCCCGAGATCTTGCGCACCGCGTGCAACACCGTCGTGTGGTCGCGGCCACCGAAGAGTTCGCCGATTTCCGGCAGGCTCTTCTGTGTCAGCTCCTTGGCCAGGTACATCGCGATCTGCCGCGGCCGCGCGATGCTGGCCGGGCGCTTCTTGCTGTACATGTCGGCGACCTTGATCTTGTAGTAGTCGGCCACCGTCTTCTGGATGTTCTCCACCGAGATCTGCCGGTTCTGGATCGACAGCAGGTCGCGCAGCGCCTCGCGCGCCAGGGCGATCGAGATCTCCTTCTGGTTGAAGCGCGAGTACGCCAGGATCTTGCGCAGCGCGCCTTCGAGTTCGCGCACGTTCGAGCGCACGTTCTTGGCGACGAAGAAGGCCACTTCTTCCGGCATCTCGGCCGATTCGGCCCGCGCCTTGTTGATCAGGATGGCCACGCGCATCTCGAGCTCGGGCGGCTCGATGGCCACGGTCAGTCCCGAATCGAAACGCGACACCAGCCGCTCGTGGATGTCGGCGAGGCCCTTCGGGTAGGTGTCGCTCGTCATCACGATGTGCGACTTCTTGGCCAGCAGCGCCTCGAACGCGTTGAAGAATTCTTCCTGCGTGCGGTCCTTGTTGGCGAAGAACTGCACGTCGTCGATCAGCAGCAGGTCCAGCGAGTGGTACCGCTCCTTGAACTCGTCGAAGGTCTTGCGCTGGTAGGCTTTGACCACATCCGACACGAACTGCTCGGCGTGGATGTAGAGAACTTTGGAATCGGGTCGGTCGGCGAGCAGCCGATTGCCCACGGCGTGCATCAGGTGGGTCTTGCCCAGCCCGACCCCGCCGTAGATGAACAGCGGGTTGTACAGATGCCCTGGCATGCCCGACACGTGCATGGCTGCCGCGCGCGCCATGCGGTTGGCCGTGCCCTCGACCAGGGTGTCGAAGGTGAGGCCGGAATTCAGGCGATTCTTGAAGGCGGCCGAGGCCGCATCCTCGCCCAGGCCGGCCACGTCACGCGGCACATCCGTTTCGGCCATGACGGCCACGGGTGCACTGCGCACGGGCGCTTCCCGCGGAGCAAGCGCTAACTCGACATGCACCGATTGGCCGTAGATCTTCTCGGCCATGGCCGAGATCTTGCTGGCGTACTGGGCCCGGATCCAGTCGAGCTTGAAACGGTTCGCGACGAACACGGTCATGCGTGACAGGTCGTCCGTGACCTGTGCGGTCAGCGGCTTGATCCAGGTGTTGAACTGTTGCTCGGACAGCTCCTGCGCGAGCTGGTCGACGCAGGCCTGCCAGAGGCTGTCACCCGCGCCGTCGGTCGGCATGGGCAGTGAGAAAGGGGCGTCCCTCGGTCATTTTTCTGGTTGTCGTGTTGTGGATAGTTGCCTCGTCAGGGCGTCGGGCATTCTAACTTGTCAAAACCTTATCCACACCCGGATTGGCGGTCGATTCGGCAACGCTTCCATGCCCTGGCAAAGGGCAGGATTTGTTGGTTCGGCAAATGTTTGTGATAATCGCGGGTTTCCCTGAAAACCTCTTGTGTGTTTCGGGGCGTCAACCCTCGCCGGCGCAATCGATCATCGGCGGGTTCCTAGGAAAAAGCATCATGAAACGCACTTACCAAGCCTCCAAAGTCCGCCGCGCCCGTACCCACGGCTTCCTGGTCCGCATGAAGACCCGCGGCGGCCGTGCCGTCATCAACGCTCGCCGCGCCAAGGGCCGCAAGCGTCTGGCCGTCTAAGGCCCGACCGACGGCACCCTTGCAGGATTCGCCGCTTCCGTCCGCAGCCCCGCGTGGCGCACTGCGGGCGGGTTCCATGCAGCGGCTCCAGACCCGCGCGCAGTTCCAGGCCGTCCTCGCTGGTGCCACCGTGGCGCGCACCGCCCACTTCGCCTTGCACCGCTGCACGCTCGACGCGCCAGCCGGGGCCGAGTCGCTGTTCGGCAGCGCGCGCGACGTGTGGGTGGGCGCCATGGTGCCCAAACGCTGGGCTCGCCGCGCGGTCACGCGCAATGCCATCAAGCGACAGATCTATACCGTGAGCGCCTTGGCCGAAGCTTCGCTGCCGCCTGCTGCGCACGTGGTGCGTCTGCGCGCCGGTTTCGACCGCAAGCAATTCGTGAGCGCCACGTCGGACAAGCTCAAGGCGGCCGTGCGCGCCGAACTCCAGCAACTGCTCCAGCGGGCCCAAGCGGCGCGTCCATGATCCGGCGCGCGCTGATCGGCCTGGTCAAGGCCTACCGGTTGCTCCTGAGTCCCTGGCTCGGGCAGTCGTGCCGGTTCGAGCCGACCTGTTCCGTCTATGCCATCGAGGCGCTCGAGCGCCATGGCGCTGCCAAGGGCAGCTATCTCACCCTGCACCGCATCGCGCGCTGCCAGCCCTGGTGCCAGGGCGGCCACGATCCGGTGCCTCCCACGAAGGCCGGGCGCGACGCTTCGCGATCGCTGTTCGCCTTTCTCTCCTCCGACAAGAAGTCTTCTTCATGAACGATATTCGCCGCACCATCCTGCTGGTGATCTTTGGTTTCTCGCTGGTGATGCTGTGGGACCAGTGGCAGGTCTACAACGGCAACAAGCCGACCTTCCTGCCTTCGAGGACGACCCAGCCGGCCCCGCCGGCGGCGGGCACCGCCCCGACATCGCCCAAGGCCGCCAACGGTGCGCTTCCGACGGCTGCCGGCAGCACCGCGAGCGCGGCGGCGGTGCCCACGCAGGGCACACCGGCAGCGGCCGGCGAGAAGGTGAAGATCACGACGGACGTGTTCTCCGCGGTCATCGACGGCCAGGGCGGGACGCTGTCGGAGCTGCAGCTGCGCAAGTATGACGAGCAGACCAACAACGGCGGGTTGATCGAAACCTTCCACCGGCTCATCGGCAACCCGCCGGCACCCAACGTCATCAAGGACGTCACGCTGATGGAAGATGGCTCGCCGGCGACGCGCTATGTCGCGCAGACGGGCCTGCTCAACACCGTCGACAGCGGCGACCGCTTTCCCAACCACCTGACGCCGATGACGCCGACGGCCGGCCCGCGCACGCTGGCAGACGGGCAGAACACGCTGGAGGTCGCGTTCGAGTCGCAACCCGCCGGCGGCCTCAAGTACGTCAAGACCTATGTGTTCACCCGCGGCGACTACGCCATCCGCGTGAAGCACCAGGTGGTCAACGTGGGCGACCAGCCGCGCGACGCACAGCTGTACCTGCAGTTCGTGCGCCACGGCACCGTGGCCGCCGGCACCATGTTCGGCACCAACACCTTCACCGGCCCGGCGCTCTACACGGACGAGAAGAAGTTCCACAAGGTCGCGTTCGCCGACATCACGAAGAACAAAGCCGAACTGCCGCCGCCCGCCAACAACGGCTGGATCGCGATGGTGCAGCACTACTTCGTGTCGGCCTGGCTGCTCAATGTCCCCGGCAGCGACAACCTCAAGCGCGAATTCCGTGTGGCCGATCTGGGCAACAATCTGTACTCCGTGGCGATGGTGCTGCCGCTGCAGAAGCTGGCGCCGGGCGCGTCGCAGACGATCGACAGCAGCCTGTTCGCCGGCCCCGAAGAAGAGAAGAAGCTCGAGGCGCTCGCGCCCGGCCTCGAACTGGTCAAGGACTACGGCATCTTCACGATCATCTCGAAGCCGCTGTACTGGCTGCTGAACCAGCTGCACGGCATCCTGGGCAACTGGGGCTGGGCCATCGTCGCGCTGGTCGTGCTGCTGAAGGCGGCCTTCTACTGGCTCAACGCCAAGGCCTACGCCAGCATGGCCAAGATGAAGGCCATCAATCCGAAGATCATGGAGATGCGCGAGCGGCTGAAAGACAAGCCGCAGGAGATGCAGCAGGAGATGATGCGCATCTACAAGACCGAGAAGGTCAACCCGATGGGTGGCTGCTTCCCCATCGTGATCCAGATTCCGGTGTTCATTGCGCTCTACTGGGTGCTGCTGTCGTCGGTCGAAATGCGCCACGCGCCCTGGATCGGCTGGATCCACGACCTTTCGGCGCCGGACCCCTGGTTCATCCTGCCCGTCATCATGACCGCCACCTCGCTGTTCCAGACCTGGCTCAACCCGACGCCGCCGGACCCGATGCAGGCCAAGCTGATGTGGATCATGCCGCTGGCCTTCAGCGTGATGTTCATCTTCTTCCCGGCCGGCCTTGTGCTGTACTGGATCACGAACAACACGCTGTCGATCGCGCAGCAGTGGTTCATCAACAAGCGCCTGGGCGTCCTGGGCAAGTAGGCCCGGGCCCGACGCCGATCTGCTCCGAGGGCCGCGCAAGCGGCCCTTTTCCATGGCAACTGCGAAACAATAGGTCTTCCATGCTGGCCCGTTCCACCGACCCGATCGTCGCCATCGCCACCGCACCCGGACGCGGTGCGGTCGGCATCGTGCGTGTTTCGGGCCGCGCGCTCGGCCCGCTGATCGACGCCCTGTGCGGACGGCCGCTCAAGCCGCGCGAGGCCACCTACCTGCCCTTTCTCGATGCCGATGGCGAGGCCATCGACCGCGGGCTGGCGCTGCATTTCCCGGCGCCGCATTCCTTCACCGGGGAGGACGTGCTCGAACTGCAGGCCCACGGCGGTGCGGTCGTGCTGCAACTGTTGCTCGCGCGCTGCCTCGAGGCAGCCGCCGAGGTCGATGCGCCCAGCGGCAAGCCGAGGCTGCGCGGCCTGCGCGTGGCCGAGCCGGGCGAGTTCAGCCAGCGTGCCTTCCTCAACGGCAAGATCGATCTCGCGCAGGCCGAGGCGATCGCCGACCTGATCGACGCCAGCACCGAGGCCGCGGCCCGCAGCGCCGGCCGTTCGCTGTCGGGCGCCTTCTCGCGCGAGGTGCATGGGCTGCGCGACGCGCTGGTGCACCTGCGCATGCTGGTCGAGGCGACGCTGGACTTCCCCGAGGAAGACATCGACTTCCTCCAGAAGGCCGATGCCGCGGGCCAGCTCGCCGCGCTGCAGGCACAACTGGCCGCCGTCGGCGTGCGCGCGCGCCAGGGCGCGCTGCTGCGCGAAGGCATCAAGGTCGTGATCGCCGGCCAGCCCAACGCAGGCAAGAGTTCGCTGCTCAACGCGCTCGCCGGCGCCGAGCTGGCCATCGTGAGCGCCGTGGCCGGCACCACGCGCGACGTGGTGTCGCAGACCATCCAGATCCAGGGCGTGCCGCTGCACGTGGCCGACACCGCCGGGCTGCGCGACAGCAGCGACGAGGTCGAGCAGATCGGCGTGGCCCGCGCCTGGGGCCAGATCGACAGCGCCGACGCGGTGCTGTTCCTGCATGACCTGACCCGCACCGAGGCGCCGGCCTACGCGGCGGCGGATGCCGAGATCCTGCGCACCTTGCAGTCGCGTCTCGCGGCGGACGTGCCGGTGCTGGATGTCTGGAACAAGCAGGACGCGGCGTCGTCGCCGGCACCGGCCGGCGGCGTGGCGCTGTCTGCCAAGACGGGCGACGGCATCGAGGCGCTGCGCCAGCGCTTGCTGGAAATCGCCGGCTGGCAGTCGGTCCCCGAAGGCCTGTACCTGGCGCGGGCCCGCCACGTCGACGCCCTGGCGCGCGTGGCGCGGCATCTGGCGCAGGCCGGGGCGCACCTCGGCGCCCGCAACCCCGCGCTCGACCTGCTGGCCGAGGAGCTGCGCCTGGCGCAGAACGCTCTGAACGAGATCACCGGCGAATTCGGCTCCGATGATTTACTGGGTGTGATTTTTTCGCGATTCTGCATAGGAAAGTAGTACATCCCCGGACACAAGCGTGTGACATTTGTCTACATTTACGGTTCTCACCGAACACAGGAGACCGGACCATGTCTTCCGCCATCCAGGCGCTGTGCCGTGCGGTCACGCACAACACGAGCTACGACGCCTTTGCGCCAGCGCTGAATGCGCAGCAATGGGACTTGCTCGGCGAATACATGCAGGGCTTCGATCTGCCCGCCGGGCATGTGCTGATCAGCCAGGGTGCGCAGGACCGCACCCTGTTCTTCATCGAGAGCGGCACGCTCAGCGTGCACCTGGCCGGCAGCAAGGGCCAGATGCAGCTGGCTATCCTGAATCCGGGGGCGGTGGTCGGCGAAGGCTCCTTCTTCTCGCGGCTGCCGCGGTCCGCCAACGTGGTGGCCATCGGCGCCGCGCGGGTCTGGCGGCTGACGCCGGTGCGCTTCGCCGAGATGTCGAACCGCCAGCCGAACCTGGCGCTGGAGATCGTGATCGCCCTCGGCGGCGTGATCGCCAAGCGCATGGTCGACCGGCTCAAGCGCGTCGCGGTGACCTGAGCGCGCGATGGCATTGCTCTGCGTGGCCTGCCGCACGGAGAACCGTGACGCGGCGAAGTTCTGCAAGGGGTGCGGCGGCAAGCTGGTGAGCCTGCCGCCACGTTCGGCCGCGGAAGCGGAGGCGCTCGACGACGCGTGGGGCGCCACGGTCGTGGCGTCGCTGGACGACGGCCGCGCGCCGCCACCGCGTGCCGGTTCGCAGCCGGCGGCCCGTGCATCGCGCCCGTCGGCGCTGCGCAGCGCGTCTGCCGAGCCCTCCTCGCGTCCGCATCTGCTGGACGTGGCGCCGCGACCGCGCGACCGCAGCGTGTTCTGGGTGCTGCTGGCGGCCGCGGCCATCGTCGTCGCCACCGGCGGCTTGTATGTCTACCGCGGCCTGCATCGGCGGCCGGTGCCGGTGGTGGTGCAACCGCAGGCACAAGATCCGACGGCGGTACCCGTGTCGGCGCCTGCCTCCGCACCGGAGCCCGTCGTGTTGCCGGTCTCGGCCCCGGTGTCACCGGCCGAAGCGCTCCCCGTCGAAAAGACGGCCGCTGCCGCGCCTGCGCCCATGGCTTCTTCGCCGGCCGTCGCCGGCCCGTCCGCGGTGCCGGCAACACGGAAGCCGCGCAAGGCGGCGTCCGTGTCGGCGCCACCCGCCGCGGCACCGCCCGTCGCCGCGGCACCGGCGGCGGCCGCGCCGTCGACGGTGCCAGTCGACCCGCCGCCGCCGGCCGACCCGGCGCAGGCCTGTGCCGGTCGCAACTTCATCGCCACGGCACAGTGCCTGGTCGTGCAATGCGCCAAGCCCGAGTTCAGCACCCATGCGCGCTGCGACGCGGTGCGCAAGCAGCAGCGCATCGACGAAGAGAAGCGCAATCCGACCAACGCCGCCTGAAATTGCATCGATGCGCCGCGCGCATCAGCCTTTCTGCAGCACCTCGATCGCCAGCGCCAGCGCCTCGGGCTTGCCCGACAGCACCAGCGTGTCGCCGTCGTCCAGCACCGTGTCGTCGGCCAGCGAGGCCGCCGTGCCGCTGTGCCGGCGGATCCCCACGATGCGCACACCCACGGCGTGCAGCGCGAGCTGGCCGAGCGCCCGTCCGACCGCCCGTGCGCCGGGCGTGAGCGTGAAGCTGTTGAGCCGCTCGTGGTCGATCTCGTCGCCCCGGTCGTCGTCGGCACCATGGAAGTAGCCGCGCAGCAGGTTGTAGCGGGCGTCGCGCAGGTCCTGCACCACACGGATCACGCGCCGCATCGGCACGCCGACCAGGGCCAGCGCATGGCTGGCCAGCATCAGCGAGCCTTCGATGGCCTCGGGCACCACCTCGGTCGCGCCGGCGGCCTGCAGTTTCTCCAGGTCGAGGTCGTCCTGCGTGCGGACGATCACCGGCACCTGCGGCGCGTGCGCGCGCGTGTTGGCCAGCACCTTGAGGGCGCCGGGCACGTCGAGGTAGGTCACGACCACCGCGCTGGCCCGCGCCAGGCCGGCCGCCATCAGTGCCTGCAGGCGCGCGGCGTCGCCGAACACCACTGAGTCGCCGGCGGCGGCGGCCTGCCGCACCCGGTCGGGGTCGAGGTCGAGCGCCATGTACGGGATGCCCTCGCGCTCGAGGATGCGCGCCAGGTTCTGGCCGCAGCGGCCGTAGCCGCAGATGATCACGTGCTGCGCGGTGTTGATCGTCTTGCGCGCGATGCTCGTCATCTGCAGCGACTGCTGCATCCAGTCGCTGGCGACCAGCTTGCGCACGATGGCGTTGCTGTACATGATGATGAAGGGCGTCGCCAGCATCGACAGCACCATCGATGCCAGCACCGGATTCGCCAGCCAGGGCGGCAAGAGGCTGCGGTCCTGCGCCAGCGTGAGCAGCACGAAGCCGAACTCCCCGGCCTGCGCCAGGTACAGGCCGGCGCGCAGCGAGACACCGGTGGTCGCGCCCAGGCCGCGTGCCAGCAGCGTCACCAGCCCGAGCTTGAAGGCCAGCGGCAGCACCAGCAGCACCGCCACCAGCGCCCAGCGCTCCACCACGATGTGCCAGTCAAGCGACATGCCGATGGTGATGAAGAACAGACCGAGCAGCACGTCGTGGAAGGGCCGGATGTCGGTTTCCACCTGGTGCTTGTATTCGGTTTCCGACACCAGCATGCCGGCGATGAAGGCGCCCAGCGCCAGGCTCAGGCCGGCCAGCTCGGTGAGCCAGGCCAGGCCCAGCGTGACGAGCAGCAGGTTGAGCATGAACAGCTCCTCGCTGCGCCGCCGCGCCACCAGCGTGAGCCACCAGCGCATCACGCGCGGACCGCCGTAGAGCAGCACGCCCACCAGGAAGGTGGCCTTCAGCAGCGCGATCGACAGGGCTTTGAAGAGCGTCTCGGGTGGCGCGCCGAGGGCCGGGATCAGCACCAGCAGCGGCACCACCGCCAGGTCCTGGAACAGGAGGACGCCCATCACGCGCTTGCCGTGCTCGCTCTCGAGCTCGAGGCGCTCGGACATCAGCTTCACGACAATGGCCGTGCTGCTCATGGTGAGCGCACCCGACAGCGCCAGTGCCGTCTGCCAGCCGAGCTGCCAGGCCGGCGGCAGCAACTGCGCCAGCAACAGGGCCCCGGCGGTGGCGATGCTCATGGTCAGCATCACCTGCAGCAGCCCGAGGCCGAACACGTGCTGGCGCATCGCGCGCAGCTTGGGCAGGCTGAACTCCAGCCCGATCACGAACATCAGGAACACCACGCCGAATTCGCCCAGGTGGCGGATGCCCTCGGAGTTCTGCGCCAGTGCCAGCGCGTGCGGCCCGATCAGCACCCCGGCCGACAGGTAGCCCAGCATCGGCGGCAGCTTGAGCGACCGGCAGGCCACCACGCCGATCACCGCAGCGAGCAAATACAACAGCGTGAGATCGAGCGAGGACATGCCCGATGCTAGCAAGCGCCATGCGCGGGGCCGGGCCACTCGTGGGGTCCGCGGGCCGGAAGACGGCCGACCGATAAAATCCGCCGGATGAGTTCCCGCCCCCCCCTGGCCGACAAGGCCGACCCGGAGACGTTGCTGGCGCGGGCCCGCACCACCTTCGACATCGAAGCCGAGGCCGTGCTCGGCCTGAAGTCGCGCATCGGCCCGAGCTTCGTCGAGGCCGTGCACAAGATCCTCGGGGTGCGCGGCCGCGTGGTCGTGATGGGCATGGGCAAGAGCGGCCATGTCGGCCGCAAGATCGCCGCCACGCTGGCGTCGACCGGCACGCCGGCGATGTTCGTGCACCCGGCCGAAGCCAGCCACGGCGACCTCGGCATGATCAAGGCGGTCGACCTGGTGCTGGCGATTTCCAACAGCGGCGAGAGCGACGAGCTCGCCGCCATCCTGCCGGTCGTCAAGCGCCAGGGCGTGCCGCTGATCGCCATCACCGGTGGGCGCGACTCGATGCTGGCGCGCCATGCCGACCTCGTGCTCGACAGCGGCGTCGAGAAGGAAGCCTGCCCGCTCAACCTGGCGCCGACGGCCAGCACCACCGCGCAGATGGCGATGGGCGACGCGCTGGCCGTCGCGCTGCTCGATGCCCGCGGCTTCGGTGCCGAGGACTTCGCGCGATCGCACCCGGGCGGCGCGCTCGGGCGCAAGCTGCTCACGCTGGTGAGTGACCTGATGCGCGCGGGCGACGACGTGCCACGCGTGGCGCCCACTGCCACCTTCAGCGACCTCATGCGCGAGATGAGCGCCAAGGGCCTGGGCGCCGCGGCGGTGGTCGACGCCGAAGGCCGCCCGGTCGGTATCTTCACCGACGGCGACCTGCGCCGCCTGATCGAAACCGGCGCCGACCTGCGGGCGCTCACCGCCGCCGACGTCATGCACCCCGCGCCGCGCACCATCCGCGCCGAGGCGCTGGGCGTGGAGGCTGCGGAACTGATGGAGCATCACCGCATCACCAGCGTGCTGGTGGTCGACGCGGCCCAGGTGCTGATCGGCGCGCTGAGCATTAACGACCTGATGCGCGCGAAGGTCATCTGATGGCAACGCGTTTCCCCACTGAAACCCTGCTGGCGGCGCAGGACATCCGCATTGCCTTCTTCGACATCGACGGTGTGCTCACCGACGGCGGCGTGTTCTTCAGCGAGCACGGCGAGACGCTCAAGCGCTTCAGCATCCTCGACGGCTACGGCCTCAAGCTGCTGCGCGCGGCAGGCATCGTGCCGGCGGTGATCACCGGGCGCGATTCCAAGCCGCTGCGTGTGCGGCTCGAGGCCCTGGGCATCGAGCATGTGCGCTACGGTACCGAAGAGAAGCTTCCCGCCGCCGAGGCGATGCTGGCGCAGCTGGGCTTCGCGTGGACGCAGGCCGCCGCCATCGGCGACGACTGGCCCGACCTCCCGGTGCTCTGCCGGGCCGCCTTCTGCGCGGCGCCGCCCAACGCGCATGCCGAAGTGCGCGCCATCGCCCACCACGTCACGACGGCGCGCGGCGGCGAAGGCGCGGCGCGCGAGTTCTGCGACCTGCTGCTGACGGCCGGCGGTCATTACCGACGCCTGCTCGATGCGGCGCGAGGCCCCGCCGCATGAAGCCGTTTCGTGCGCTGCTGCGTGACGCGGTCGACCGCGCCACCATCTACCTCCCGGTCATCGTGACAGCCCTGCTGGCCCTGGGCACTTACTGGCTGGTGCGCAACGCGCCCAAGCTGCTCGAGCCCACCGCCAAGGCGGCACCGACCCACGAGCCGGACTTCTTCATGCGCGGCTTCGTCATCAAGAATTTCTTGCCGAGCGGCGAGCTGCGCAGCGAACTCTTCGGCACCGAAGGACGTCACTACCCCGACAACGACACGCTCGAGGTCGACAAGGTGCGCATCCGTGCCATTTCGCCCGAGGGCCTCGTCACGCGAGCCACGGCCGACCGCGGCTTGTCCAATGGCGATGGCAGCGAGGTGCAGCTGTTCGGCAACGCGGTGGTGGTGCGCGACGCGGCGACCGTCGCGTCCGGTCGCGCAGCCCCGCGGCTGGAGTTCCGGGGCGACTTCCTGCATGCGTACCTCGACAGCGAACGCGTGACGTCGAACAAGCCGGTCACGCTCATCCGCGGCACCGATCGCTTCACGGCCGACACGCTCGACTACGACAACCTGAGCGGCGTCGCCAACCTGCAGGGCCGGGTGCGCGGCCAGTTGGTGCCATCGGCCACCGCGCCGACGCCGGCGTCGCGCGCGCCGCGCTGACGCGTTCCCATGGCTGCCCACCCGCGGCCGCTGGCCTTCATCACCGGCGCCTCCAGCGGCATCGGCCAGGCGCTGGCCGGCCGCTTCCATGACGCCGGCTACGACCTGGCGCTGGTCGCGCGCCGCACCGGGGAGATCGCCACCTGGATGGTTGCGCGCGGCATCGCCGCGGACCGCTGCGCCATCTACGGTGCCGACGTGGCGCAGATCGATGCCATCGCCGCGGTCGGCGCACGCTGCATCGCCGAACAGGGGCTGCCGGACGTGGTGATCGCCAACGCCGGCATCAGTGTCGGCATCGACACGGCGGACCGCGGCGACCTCGACGTGCTGGCCCAGACCTTCGCCATCAACAACGTCGGCCTGGCGGCAACCTTTCATCCTTTCGTCGCCGCGATGGCGGCACGGGGCAGCGGCCGGCTGGTCGGCATCGGCAGCGTCGCGGCGATCCGTGGCTTGCCGGGTCACGGCGCCTACTGCGCCAGCAAAGCGGGTGTCGTCGCCTACTGCGAGAGCCTGCGCGGCGAGCTGCGTGCGAGCGGCGTGAAAGTCGTGACGATCTGCCCCGGCTACATCGACACGCCGCTCACGCAGGACAACCGCTACGGCATGCCCTTCCTGATGCGGGCCGACGACTTCGCCGAACAGGCCTTCCGCACCATCGAGGCCGGCCGCAGTTACCGCGTGATTCCCTGGCAGATGGGCGTCGTCGCGAAGCTGATGCGCCTGTTGCCCAATGCCGTGTTCGACCGCGCCGTGCAGGGGCGGGGGCGCAAGAAGCGACGCGACGAAGGCTGAGCGCCGATACGCCGTCGCAGGCATGAAAAAGGCTCCTCGAAAGGAGCCTTGTTGCGGAGCGCTGTGGGTCAGTAGCCGCTGTTGCCACCACCGCCGTAGCCGCCGCCACCACCGCTGCGGCCGCCACCACCACCGCGCGGACCGGCACCGTAGGGGCTGCGGAAACCGCCATCGCCACCACCGCCGCCGCTGCGGCCACCACCACCACCGCCGTAACCGCCACCACCGCTGCGGCCACCACCGCCACCGCCGTAGCCGCCCCCGCCATTGCCGCCGCCACCGCCATAACCACCACCGCCGCCACCCCCGTAGCCGCCACCACCACCGCCGTAGCCACCGCTACGGGGCGGGCGGGCTTCCATGGGGCGTGCTTCGTTGACCACGACACTGCGGCCGCCCAGCGGCTGGCCGTTCATGCCGCTGATGGCGGCCTGTGCCTCGGCATCGCTGCCCATTTCGACGAAGCCGAAGCCTTTCGAGCGGCCGGTGTCACGTTCCATCATGACCTTGGCACTGGTCACGGAGCCGAATTGGCCGAAGGCCTGTTCCAGATCACCGTCGCGCACCGAATAAGGCAGGTTGCCGACGTACAGTTTGTTGCCCATCGAGGGACTCCTCATAAACACATCAAAGAAAGCGATGGAGTCCCGAAAGCAATCATCCCGGCGGATCGCCGAGTCGCGCGAAACTGACCGATCACCCAATTTCCGCCCTGGCAAATTTGAAGGGAGGCTCGTGCATTATGGGTGAAATATGAAATTTGCAAGCAGGATTTTCCCCTCGGCGCAGCCGCCGTTTTCACTCTGAGAAGTCAGCGCTGGCTCACAAGATGATCGGCCCACACCGTTAGAATCGGCCGGTCATTGGGGAGTAGCCGCCTTCCATCGCGAGAAGGGTTTGCGTCAACACACTTGTCCTGCCCCACACAGGACATGGCGCAAGCGGTCAGCACTTGGCGAGACCTTTGACCATGCAACTTCGGGATTCGGCCGAAGGGTTGCATGGTCAATTGCGTCTGCTTCGGCCGAGGAATCCCCACGTCATCATGGAAGCTTTTCTCGTCGCCACCGGCATCGTCGCCCTGGCGGAAATGGGCGACAAGACCCAACTGCTCGCGCTCGTCCTCGCGGCGCGTTTTCGCAAACCCTGGCCGATCGTGCTGGGCATCTTCGCCGCCACCCTCGTCAACCATGCGCTCGCCGGCGCGGTGGGTGCCTTCGTCACCCAGTGGCTGGGGCCGACGACCTTGCGCTGGCTGCTCGGCGGGGCCTTCATCGCGATGGCGCTGTGGATGCTGATCCCGGACAAGCTCGACGAGGAGGAGACCGGCACGCGCTCGCATTTCGGCGTCTTCGGCACCACCGTCGTCGCCTTCTTCCTGGCCGAGATGGGCGACAAGACGCAGATCGCGACCGTCATGCTGGCGGCGCGCTTCGTAAACGACTACATCGGCGTGGTCGCCGGCACGACCTTCGGGATGATGCTGGCCAATGCGCCGGTGGTCTTCCTGGGCGAACGCATCATGCGGCGCGTGCCGATCAAGCTGGTCCACGGCATTTCGGCCGCGATCTTCCTGGTGCTGGGCGTGGTGATGATCGTCGGCTGACGGCACGGCTATACTCGCCGGGCGCCGATTTGCTACAGCTTGCGGGCGCTTAACAAATTCAGCTAAAGACCGTGGCCGAACCCGGCTCGTTTTTTGGCGAGGCCGGGTTTTTCTTCGTCCATGTCTTTCGAAGTCGTTCCACAGTCCATGTCCTTCGCGGGGCCGCTGCCCCTGCGCAGCGGCGCGTCGCTCAGCGACTATTCGCTCGCCTACGAAACCTACGGCACGCTCAACGCCGACCGCAGCAACGCGGTGCTGGTCTGCCATGCGCTCAATGCGTCGCACCACCTCGCCGGCGTCTATGCCGGGCAGCCCAGGTCCGAAGGCTGGTGGGACAACATGATCGGGCCCGGCAAGCCGCTCGACACCGACCGCTTCTTCGTCATCGGCGTGAACAACCTCGGCTCTTGCTTCGGCTCGACGGGGCCGATGCACGTCAATGCCGCCACCGGCCGCGTCTACGGTGCCGACTTTCCGGTGGTCACCGTCGAAGACTGGGTCGACGCGCAGGCCGGCCTGCTCGACGTGCTGGGCATCCGCACGCTCGCGGCCGTGATGGGCGGCAGCCTCGGCGGCATGCAGGCGCTGTCGTGGACGCTTCAGTATCCGGAGCGTGTGCGCCACGCCGTGGTCGTGGCCAGCGCGCCCAACCTGACGGCCGAGAACATCGCCTTCAACGAGGTGGCGCGCCGCGCCATCGTGACCGATCCCGACTTCCACGGTGGCCATTTCTACGAGCAGGGCGTGATTCCCAAGCGCGGCCTGCGCATCGCGCGGATGATCGGCCACATCACCTACCTCAGCGACGACGTGATGAACGAGAAGTTCGGGCGCACGCTGCGCAGTGCGGTCGAAGGCGAAATCGCGGGTACCCACTACCGCTACTCCACGCAGGACATCGAGTTCCAGATCGAGAGCTACCTGCGCTACCAGGGCGACAAGTTCAGCGAGTACTTCGACGCGAACACCTACCTCCTGATCACCCGCGCGCTCGACTATTTCGACCCGGCGCGTGAACACGGAGGCGACCTCACCGAAGCCTTCGCGAAGGCGACCGCGAAGTTCCTGCTGGTGAGCTTCACCACCGACTGGCGCTTCTCCCCCGCGCGCAGCCGCGAGCTGGTCAAGGCACTGCTCGACAACCGCCGCAGCGTGAGCTACGCCGAGATCGACGCGCCCCACGGCCACGACGCCTTCCTGCTCGACGACGTGCGCTACATGGGCGTGGTGCGCTCCTACTTCGAGCGCGTCGCGGCAGAGCTGCCAGCATGAGCGACATCGACACCCAGCGTCTCATCGCCAAGCTCGTGCCCGAAGGCGCGCGCGTGCTCGACCTCGGCTGCGGCGACGGCGCCCTGCTCGACCTGCTGCAGCGCGAGCGCGGCTGCAGCGGCTACGGCGTGGAGATCGCCGACGGCAATGTGCTCCAGTGCATCCGCCGCGGCGTCGACGTGATCCAGCTGAACCTCGACGAAGGCCTCGCGATGTTCGACGATGCGTCCTTCGATGTCGTTCTGCAGATCGACACGCTGCAGCATCTGCGCAATGCCGAGGTCATGTTGCGCGAGACGGCGCGCGTGGGCCGCATCGGCATCGTCGCCTTCCCCAACTTCGCGCACTGGCCCAACCGCCTGAGCATCGCGCGCGGCCGCATGCCGGTGACGCGCCGCCTGCCCTACCAGTGGTACGACACGCCCAACATCCGCGTCGGCACCTTCAAGGATTTCGAGGTGCTCGCGGGCAAGAACAGCCTGCGCGTGCTCGATGCCTTCGGCGTGCAGGACGACCGCGAGGTGCGCTGGCTGCCGAACGCGCGCGCCGGCACGGCCGTCTTCAAGTTCGAGCGCGCCTGAGCCCGTGGCGCAGACGCTCGCCGCCGCGGTCCACAGCGAGCTCGTCATCAAGAAGAGCCGCTTCATCGGCTGCGTGCAGCCGGTGGCCGACCGCGAGGCCGCATTGCGCGTCGTGAACGATCTGCGCGTGGCGCATCCCGGCGCGGCGCACGTCTGCTGGGCGCTGATGGCCGGCGGGCAGTCGGCGGCCAACGACGACGGCGAGCCCGGCGGCACCGCCGGCCGGCCGATGCTCGAGGTGCTGCGGCATCAGGATCTCGAAGGCGTGCTCGCAACCGTCGTGCGCTACTTCGGCGGCGTGAAGCTGGGCGCGGGCGGCCTGGTGCGCGCCTACACCGATGCGGTGGCGCAGGCGCTGCTCGGCGCGACCAAGCTGCCGTTGCAGCGGCAGCGTACCTTGTCGTGCAGCGTGCCCTATGCGATGGAAGGCATGCTGCGCCGCGAGCTGGTCGCGGCCGGTGCGTCGCTGATGGATGTCGCACACGGCACGCTCGTTCGCTGCACTTTCCAGGTGGTCGAGACCGACGCCCCGGCGCTCGTGGCGCGCATCGACGATGCGTCGCAGGGCCGTGCCGTCTGGGCCGACGCCAACGCCTGAGGGCTCAGCCCAGCGCGTTCCCGCAGCATCGGCAAAAGCGGGCGTCGGCGGTGTGCTGGCCGGCGCCGCAGTCGGCGCAACGGCGCGTGTCCGGTGCGATGTGCAATGCCTCCGCCAGCAGGCCGTGGCCTCCCGTCAGTGCGGGCATCGCATCACGCCCGTAACGCACCATCTCGGCCGACACGATGCCGGTCGGCACGGCCAGCACACCCCAGCCCAGCAGCATCATCACCGAGGCGATCGCGCGGCCGATGTCGGTCTTGGGCACCAGGTCGCCGAAGCCGACGGTGGTCATGGTCGAGATGGCCCAGTACACCGCGACGGGAATGCTGGTGAAGCCGTGCTGCGGCCCTTCGACCACGTACATCAGCGTGCCCAGCACCAGCACGACCATGAGGACGAAGCCGACGAACACCATGATCTTGCGGCGGCTCGCGGCCAGCGCGGTCACCAGCGTGCGGTACTCGGCCGCATAGCGCGACATCTTGAAGATGCGGAAGATGCGCAGCAACCGCAGGATGCGCACGTCGATCAGCACCGACAGCCCGGGCACCAGGATGGCGAGATAGGTCGGCAGCAGCGCCAGCAGGTCCACCACGCCATAGAAGCTCGCGGCGTAGCGCATCGGGCGCTTCAGGCAGGCCAGGCGCGCGATGTACTCGAGCGTGAAGACGATGGTGAAGAACCACTCCAGCACGCCGAAGACCGAGCCCCATCGCGCGCGGATCGGCTGCACGCTGTCGAGCACCACCACCAGAACGCTCACGAGAATGACCGCAATCAGCGCCAGATCGAACCACCGGCCCGCACGTGTCTCGGATTCGAAGATGATCGAATAGAGCTTCAGCCGCCATCCGTGGTCGGGCTTGCCGAAGCGCAGTTCGACCGGCACTTCGTCGGCGATGGCCGGGCCGGCGGCAGAGCGTGGCAGAGGTTTCTTCTTGGGCATGGATCGGTGAAGGAGCAGCGACGGCGATGGCATTGTCGTTGTGCGCCCTCGAAGCACATCGAAAGTACCCAATGCTGCGCCAGGCGAATGATCTCGTTACCAATCTTTCGGAAAAAAGTGCCAGCATGGTGCGTGGGCTTCTTACGATAGGCCGTTTCCAGAGGAGTAAGTCTTGGCTTCACAGTCCCCCTTCTTCGGCAAGCGTGACCGCGACACCGACAACTTCAATTCCCGCCCTGCGCCGCTCGTCGGCGGTGGCACCAATCTCGCCGGCACGCCCGTCACGCCTTCGGCCCTGACGCCCACCACGCCGGCTGCGACCGCACCGGCCGTGAAGGAAGGCGGCAGCAAGCTCACCGTCGGCCCGAACATCAAGCTCAAGGGCGTCGAGATCACCGACTGCGACACGCTCGTGGTCGAAGGCCTGGTCGAGGCCACGATGGATTCGCGCGTGATCCAGATTGCCGAGCAGGGCGAGTTCAAGGGCTCGGCCGAGATCGACATCGCGGAGATCCGCGGCGTCTTCGACGGCAACCTCACGGTGCGTGAGAAGCTCGTCATCCATTCGACCGGCAAGGTCACCGGCAAGATCCGCTACGGCAAGATCGTGATCGAGGAAGGCGGCCAGCTCTCCGGCGAGATCACCTTCGGCGCATCGGAATCGAAGAAGCCGTCGCTGCAAGCTGCCTGATCAGGCGCCCAGCTTCGCGATCAAGGCACCTGCTGCGGCAGGTGCTTTTTCTTTGGCGCCGTTGATGAAGAAGACGAACACGTCGCGTGCCTTGGCCGCGACATCGTCGGCACCGTCCACACGCGGCAGATCGTCCGGCGCGCTGCCACCGGCCCACTGCTGCGCACGCGCCGCCCACGCCGTCAGGGCCTTCGGCGCATAGCCGGCCTTCAGCTTCGCGTCGCTGTTCATCAGGCGCGCATAGGCGAAGTCGGCCGTGAGGTTGGCGAAGGATGGAAACTTGTCCGAGTCGGTGAACACCGTCGCGACGCCGTGCTTGCGTGCGAGCGCGAGGTACTCGGCCGCCATGAAGCTCTCGTGCCGCACGTCCATCACGTGACGCAGGGTGTGGCTCCCCGCCTTCTTCGGCAGCAGTGCGAGGAAGGCCGCGAAGTCCTCCGCGTCGAAGACCTTGGTCGGCATGAACTGCCAGACGATCGGCCCCAGCTTGTCCTTGAGCTCGGTGATGCCGCTGTCGACGAAGCGCGTGATCGATTCGCCCGCCCCTGCCAGCAGCTTGCGGTTGGTCGCGTAGCGCGAGGCCTTGAGCGAGAAGACAAAGTCGTCGGGCGTCTCGTCATGCCACTTGCGGAAACTCTCGGGCTTCATGGTGCTGTAGTAGGTGCCGTTGACCTCGATCGCGGTGACCTGCCGGCTCGCGTAGTGCAGCTCCTGCTTTTGCGGCAGGTCGGCGGGATAGAAGTTGTCGCGCCAGGGCTCGTAGGTCCAGCCGCCGATGCCCACGCGGATGCGGTCGGTCGCCTTGCTGCTGCTCATCGGACGCTCCTCATGTCGAGTCGGGATTGGGACTGCGCACTCTACGCGGCGCGGCCGCAGGCGCACAATGCTTTTTCCCTCGATTCCTTTCAGCGGAGAACCCCGATGAACGCCCCCCTGCACCGCGAAATTGGCCAAAGGCCCGCCGGCGCACTCGATGCCGAGCGCGCCCTGTCCGACGTCACCACGAAGTGGGACACCGACATCCTCCGGCAACTCACCGACTACATTGCCATCCCGGCCAAGTCGCCGGGCTTCGACAAGGAATGGTCGGCCAACGGCTACCTCGAGACCGTGCTGCGTAATGCCGCGGCCTGGGTCGAGGCGCAGAAGGTCGAGGGCCTGACGCTCGAGATCGTGCGTCTCCCGGGCCGCACGCCGGTGCTGTTCTTCGAGGTGCCCGCGACCGGCACCGACATGGGCGAGACCGTGCTGATGTACGGCCACCTCGACAAGCAACCCGAGTTCACCGGCTGGCGCAACGACCTCGGCCCCTGGACACCGAAGTACGAGAACGGCCTGCTCTACGGCCGCGGCGGTGCCGATGATGGCTATGCCGTCTACGCCAGCGTGGCGGCGCTGCAGGCGCTCAAGGCGCAGGGCGCTGCGCACCCGCGCATCGTCGGCCTCATCGAAACCTGCGAGGAAAGCGGCTCCTACGACCTGCTGCCTTACGTCACGGCCCTGAAGGACCGGTTGGGCGACGTCAGCCTGGTGATCTGCCTGGACTCCGGCGCCGGCAACTACGACCAGCTCTGGCTCACCACCTCGTTGCGCGGCATGGCCGGCGGCACGCTCAAGGTCGAGGTGCTGACCGAGGGCATCCACTCCGGCGACGCCTCGGGCCTGGTGCCGTCGAGCTTCCGCATCATGCGGCAGGTGCTCGACCGCCTTGAGGACAGCGCCACTGGCCGCCTGCTGCCCGCGAGCTTCCATTGCGAGGTGCCGGCCGACCGGCTGGCGCAGGCGCGCGTGACCGCCGGCATCCTCGGCGACGAGTTGTTCAAGCGCTTCCCGTGGGCGCACTACGACTGCGGCGGCTCGACCACCTTCGCGTTGCCCACCACCACCGACCCGGTCGAGGCGCTGCTCAACCGCACCTGGAAGCCGACGCTGTCGGTCACCGGCGCCGACGGCTTCCCGGCGTTGAAAGACGCGGGCAACGTGCTGCGCCCCTACACCGCGTTCAAGCTGTCGCTGCGCCTGCCGCCGCTGGTCGATGCCGACCGCGCGGTGCAGGAACTCAAGGCGCTGCTCGAAGACAACGCGCCCTACCAGGCCAAGGTCACCTTCGAGGGCGGCGGCGGCGCCACCGGCTGGAACGCGCCCGCCATCACGCCGTGGTTCGAGCAGGCGCTCAACGCCGCGTCACAGGCGCACTTCGGCGCGCCCTGCGGCTACATCGGCCAGGGCGGCACGATCCCGTTGATGAACATGCTCAGCGAAGGCTTCCCGACTGCGCAGATGATGGTCTGCGGCGTGCTCGGTCCCAAGAGCAACGCGCACGGCCCCAACGAATTCCTGCACGTGCCCTATGCGAAGAAGCTGACGGCGGCGGTGGCCGAGGTGATCGCCGCGCTGCCGGTGGCGCACCGCAAGGCGCAGGCGGAGCCGGTCGCCGCCTGACGCCTCAGGTCGATCGCCGTCAGACCGTCGCGGCCGCGCGCCGTGCCACGGCCTGCCGGCGCGCCAACCACAGCAGGGCCGCGGCGATCATCGCCACCGGTACCAGCGAGCCGATGTTCAGCCACTGCCAGCCCTGCGTCGTGACCAGCACGCCCGAGGCCAGCGAGGTGACGGCCACGGTCGCGAACACGCTGAAGTTCAACGCGCCCTGCGCGCGGTCGCGCTCCTCCGGCGTGTAGGCGCCCAGCGACAGCGTCGTGCTGCCGGTGAAGAGGAAATTCCAGCCCACGCCAAGCAGGAACAGCGCGACCAGGAACCGGTGCAGGTCCACGCCCGACAGCGCCACGGCGATGCAGCCCAGTTGCAGCACCAGCCCCACGCCCATCGCCGGCAGCGGGCCGAAGCGCCGGATCAGGTGCCCGGTGAAGAAGCCCGGCGCGAACATGCCGATCACGTGCCACTCCAGCACGAAGGCCACGTCCGGGAACGGCAGGCTGCAGATCTGCATGGCGAGCGGCGTCGCGGCCATCAGCAGGTTCATCACGCCGAAGCCCAATGCGCCGGAAAGCGCGGCCACCGCGAACACTGGCTGTCGAACGATCTCGCGCAGCGGCCGGCCGCCGTTCGCACGCTGCGCGGCCGGCACGGCGGGGAACGCGATGAAGTGCATCACCGCCATGGCGAGCAGGGCCACGCAGGCCAGCGCGAGATACGCGCCAGCGAAGGGAACGGCGAGCAGGTCGCGCGTGGCACTCGCGAGGTTCGGGCCGGCCACCGCGCCGATGAGCCCGCCCGCCATCACAATCGACACCGCCTTCTCGCGGCCCTCGGGCGGCGTGAGTTCGGCAGCGGCGAACCGGTAGAGGCCGGCGTTGGCGTTGTAGTAGCCCGCGATGACCGTGGCCAGCGTCAGCAGCCAGAAGTTGCGGCTGACGGCCGCCAGCGCGCACAGCAGCGCCGCCGCGAAGGCCACGCCGAGGCCAATCTGGAACGACCGGCGGCGACCGTAGCGCTGCTGCGTGCGCGCAACCAGGCCGGTGGAAAGCGCGCCGCCGACCACATAGCCCATCACCGGCAGCGTGGCCATCCAGGCGCGTGGTGCCATGCTCAGGCCCACCAGCCCGTTGATGGCGATGAAGGTGACGTTGTTGGTGAGGAAGAGCCCCTGGCAGGCGGCCAGTAGCCAGAGCTTGCGGTTCATGCGTCGCGGCGGGCCGGCGGGCGCCCGGCCCTCAACGCTTCTGCAGCAGGCCGCTCAGCGAGGACAGCAGTTCTTCGTTGGTGCCGACGCCCTGCTCGGGGATCTGGCCGTTCGGCGTGAGCCGATCGATCAGCGACGGCAACAGCGTGGCCAGCATCGGCAGCAGCATGCCCGGGCTGATGCCCAGCTTGCCGGCGATGGCGGAGACCGCGTCGCTGCCGAGCACCTCGTTGAGCTGGCCGCCGGAGACGGGCGCGTTCTCGCCCTTGCCGATCCAGGAGCCGATGACGTCGCCGAGGCCTGCCTGCTCGAACTTCGAGACCAGGCCGCCGAGCCCTTCCGGCCCGCCACTGTTGCCGAGCAGGCCGCCGAGCGCACCGGCGAGATCGCCCTGCCCGCCCTGCGAGCCGCCGAGCACCTGACCGAGCATCGAGTCGAGCAATCCCATGACCTATTCCTTGATGTGTGAACGAAGGGCTGCGATTGTGCGCGTCCGCGCGTCGCCTGGGAACCCGTCGGCCCGCTGGTATCCGCCGCGCGCGTGACTCAATTGGCGGCGGACCGCCTGGCCAGCAGCGGCGCGCTCACCCGCTGCACGCCCACCAAGCTCAGCACCGTGAGCAGCGAATTCTGCGCGCCGCGCCAGGCCTCGTGCAGGTCGATCCATTCGTCCAGGGCGTGGAAGCCGCCGGTCTGCCCGCCGCCGCCCACCACGATGGCCGGGATGCCCAGCGACATCGGCACGTTGGCGTCGGTGCTGCCGCCACGCAGCAGCGTGCGCAGGCCCACGCTGGCGTTGGCACGCACGGCGGCCTCGACGATCACCGCGTCGCTCGGCGTACGGCCGCCCGGGCGCTCGCCGACCAATCGGTGCGTGGCACGCAGCGTGTCGGTGCGGGCGCGGGCGTTTTCCTCTTGCACGGCGGCATCGACTGCCTCGAAGATCCTGCGCTCGAGCACCCGCAGTTCGGTCGGTGCATCTGAGCGGATGTCGATCGCCATCCGGGCCTCGGCCGCGATGACGTTGACCGCGGTGCCGCCGCTCGCCGTGCCCACGGTGAAGGTCGTGCGCGGGAAGCTGGGCGTTTTCAGGTCGGCGATCTTCGCGATGGCGCGGCCCATGCCGTGGACGGCGCTGGGCACGCGGCCGAAGGCGCCGAAGCTGTGTCCGCCCGGCCCGCTGAAAACGATCTCGTGGCGACGGCTCGCGGTGCCGGCCACCAGAACGCTGCCGTCGGGTGCGGGTTCGAGCCCGACCATGCCGTCGATCTCGGGGTGCTCCGCGAAGATGCGCTTCATGCCGCGCAGGTTGCCGAGTTCCTCTTCGCCGACGCTTGCGGCGAACAGCAGATCGCCTTCGGTCTGCACCTTCTGCTCGTTCAGCACGCGCAGCCACGACAGCAGCACCGTGAGGCCGCGCGTGTCGTCCGAGATGCCGGGCGCGTAGAGACGGCCTTCACGCTCGCGCACGCGCACGTCGGTGCCGGCCGGGAACACCGTGTCCAGGTGCGCCGACACCAGCAGCGTCGGGCCGGTGCCGCGGCCTTTGCGCAGCCCGAGCACATTGCCTTCGCCGTCGATGGTGGCATCGGTCAGGCCCAGCGCCTTCAGCCGCGCGAGGAAGGCTTCGGCGCGCTGTCGCTCCTTGAAGGGCGGCGCCTCGATCTCGGTGAGCAGCCGCAGGTCGTCGATGGTGTTGAGGTGGTCGTCGCGCACCGCGTCCAGCGTGCGCTGCACCACGGGCGCGGCCAGAAGCCGCTTGAAGGCAAGCCGGACCTCCGGACGCACCGTCCTGTCGGCCACGGCCTTCGGTGCGAAATGCTGGGCCTGCACGGCGCCTGCCAGGCAAAGGCCCGCGAGCAAGGCGGGCACGCGATGGAAGCGGCGCCGCAAGCGCGATGGCCGGACGAAGACCGCACTCATGCCCCGCCCAGCAGCGTCAGCGCCGCGAGCGCTGCGGTCTCGGCGCGCAGCACGCGGGGGCCGAGCCGGGACGGACGGAAGCCTTGAGCCAGCGCGCGGGCTTCTTCGTCGGCGCTCAGGCCACCTTCCGGCCCGCTCAGCACCTGCCAGGCGCCTGCAGCCGGCAGAGCGGCCAGCGGCTGCGTGCCAGGCACCAGGCTCAGGACGATCCGCTGCACGCCATCGTCCGTGTGCGCATCGCCGAGCCAGTCGGCGTAGGCCCGCACCGGGTGGAGCTGCGGCACGCGGTTGCGGCCGCACTGCTCGCAGGCGGCGATCGCGATGGCTTCCCAGTGGGCGCGCTTCTTCTCGGCCCGTTCGCCGGCCAGGCGCAACACGCCGTGGGCGGTCATCAGGGGCTGGATGCTCGCGACGCCCAACTCCGTCGCCTTCTCGACCAGCCAGTCCATGCGGTCGTTGGCCGGCATGCCCAGTGCAAGGTGCACCGCCTGCGGCGCCTCGCGTTCGACCGGGTCGTGCGCGCCGACGTTCACGGTGACCTCGCTGCGGCCCATGCGCTCGACCACTGCGGCGTATTCGCCGCCGCGGCCGTCGAACAGCGTCAGCGCCTCGCCGGGCTGCATCCGCAGCACCTGTACATGGCGTGCGGCGCCGGGCGGCAGTGCGAGCGCGAGCCCGGCCTGCAGGGGAACGGCACAGTGGAAGCGCGGCACCTCAGACCCGGCCGTACGCGAAGCCGACCAGCGGCTGCGTGCCTTCGACCTCGTCGATCACGCGCAGCAGCGGCGTGAGTTCGGTGTAGCGGCTGGTGGTAGCGCGGATGTAGGCGATGAAGCGCGGCGTGTCGGCCAGGTACTTCGGCTTGCCGTCGCGCAGGGTCAGCCGCGCGAAGATGCCGGCCACCTTCAGGTGGCGCTGCAGGCCCATCCATTCGACCGCGCGGTAGAACTCGCCGAAGTCCTCGTGCACCGGCAGGCCGGCCTTGCGCGCCTGCTGCCAGTAGCGCACGGTGATGTCGAGCACGAAGTCCTCGTCCCAGCTCAGAAAGGCGTCACGCATCAGGCTGGCGATGTCGTAGGTGATGGGACCGTAGACCGCGTCCTGGAAGTCCAGCACGCCCAGCGGTCCGCCGTCGTCGGCCACCATCAGGTTGCGTGGCATGAAGTCGCGGTGCACGTAGACGCTCGGCGCGGCCAGGTTGTGCGCGACGATGGCCTTGAAGGCGCGCTCGAGGCGTTCCTTGATCACGCCTTCGACCGCGACGCCGCGGTGCTGCGCGATATACCACTGCGGGAACAGCGCCAGCTCGCGTTCGAGCAGGGCGCTGTCATAGGGCGGCAGCACGCCGGGCTTGGACGCCAGCTGCCAGGCGATCAACGCGTCGATGGCCTGGCCGTACAGCGGGCGACTCGCGTCGGCGTTCGCCGGGTCGATCACGTCGAGCATCGTGCGGCTGCCCAGGTCGTCGAGCAGCAGGAAGCCGTCGGCCGTGTCCCATTCGAGCACCTGGGGCGCCTTCACGCCGGCGTCGGTCATGCGTTGGGCGATCTCGACGAAGGGCGCGCTGTTCTCTTTGTCGGGCGGCGCATCCATCACGATGCGGGTGCGCGCTTCGCCGGCCGTGTCGATGCGGAAATAGCGGCGGAAGCTGGCGTCGGCCGAGGCCAGCCGCACGGTCTGGGGGATCAGCTGATGGGCCGGCGCGATGCGGTCGAGCCAGCGCCCGAAGGCCGCTGCGCGGGCCGGGTCGCTCCAGGCAATGGAAGGGGCGGCGCCGGCGGCCGGGTTCGGGGATGCGGTCATGGATAATCGATTCTACAAATGGCCTTCTCAGGCCCTGGGCGAACACCCCCGTTCGCAGCCCCCTTTCCCTCGACGATCTTTCCTCGACGATCCGTGACGCTCCTGCCCATGTTCGAATTGAATTGCCCTCGTGCCTGGCCCGCCGTGTCCCCGCTGCCCGCCGCGACGTGGGCGCCGGGTGCTGCCGAAGCGACCGGGCGGAGGGGCGAATGAGCCGGCCCCAGCGCCCCCCCCTGCCGCTGGCCCTCCTGACGCTGGCCCTGTGGCAGGCGCAAGGCGCATTCGCACAGGAGGCCGCCTGGATCGACGCGCCGCTGCAGCTGCGGCGCACACCGCAACTGGTCGAAACCATCCCGACCACCGAGCGCGGTCTGCGTCCTAGCTTCGTCGACGGCGACCGCATCTCGGGCCGGCCCGATCTGGAGACCGTGGTCGAGGGCAACGCCTCGCTGCGGCGCGGTGACACGGTGATCCGTGCCGACCGCCTCGAGTACTACCAGCCCGACGACCTCGCCAAGGCGCAGGGCAACGTCCGGGTGAACCAGGGCGGCAACGTCTACGAAGGCCCGGAGCTGCAGCTGAAGGTCGAGACCTTCGAGGGCTTCTTCAACAACGTGCGCTACCAGTTCCTCGAGACCGGGGGCAACGGCAACGCCGATCGCATCGACTTCGTCGACGCGAACATCTCGGTGGCGCGGCATGCCACCTACACCACCTGCCGGCGCGAAGACTATCCGGGCTGGGTGCCCGCCTGGCTGCTGACCGCCGCCACCCTGACCACCGACACCGAGGAGAGCGTCGGCATCGCGACCGACGCGCGCCTGAGCTTCATGGGCGTCAGCTCGCCCGCGCTGCCGTCGATCAGCTTCCCGCTGAACAACCAGCGCAAGAGCGGCTTGCTGCCGCCGGTCTTCGGCATGGACAGCGTCAACGGCATCGAGCTGCAGATGCCCTACTACTGGAACATCGCACCGAACCGCGACGCGACGCTGACGCCGACGGTCATGACCAAGCGCGGCATCAACCTGGGCAGCGAGTTTCGCTACCTGGAGAACACCTACAGCGGTGTCTTGCGGGCCGACTACATGCCGTCGGACCAGCTGCGCGACCGCGATCGCTGGGGCCTCTGGACCACGCACAACCAGACCTTCGATCCGAAGCCCTTCGGGCTCGATGGCCTCGCGGGCACGCTGCGCATCAACCGGGTGAGCGACAACGACTACTGGCGCGACTTCTCCCGCACGCCGACCCTGAGCTCGCGTCTGCTGGACAGCGAGGCCTCGCTCAACTGGGCCAAGGGCGACTGGTACGGCCAGGTGCGTGCGCTGTCGTACCAGACCCTGCAGTATTCGCTCTCGCCGATCACGCCGCCCTACGACCGCATGCCGCAGCTCACGGCGAACAACATCCAGTACGACTGGAACGGCTTCGACGTCAGCACCTCGCTGGACTACACCCGCTTCAAGGCCGACTCGCAGTACGCGCCGCTGCTCAACGGGCGGCGCCAGCCCGACGGCGAGCGCGCCTTCGGCATCCTACAGGTCAGCCGGCCCTGGATCACGCCAGGCACCTTCGTCATCCCGAAGGTGCAGTTGCACGCGACGTCCTACCAGTTCGACGGGCCGCTGGCCAACGGATCGAATTCGGCGAGCCGGACCGTGCCGACCTTCAGCATCGACAGCGGAATGGTGTTCGAACGCGACACCAGCCTGTTCGGGCGCTCGTTCCGCCAGACGCTGGAGCCGCGCCTGTTCTACGTGCGTACGCCCTACCGCGACCAGAGCCAGCTGCCGCTGTACGACACCGCGGCCAATGACTTCAACTTCGCGACCATCTACACCGAGAACGCGTTTTCGGGCAACGACCGGATCTCCGACAGCAACGTGCTGACGGGCGGCGTCAGCACCCGGCTGATCGACCCCGACACCGGCGCCGAGGCAGCCCGCTTCGGCGTCGCGCAGCGCTTTCGCTTCAGCGATCAGCGCGTCACGCTACCTGGGGTGTCGCCGGTCACAGACCGCCTGAGCGACATCCTGGTGGGCGCCCAGATCAACTGGACCTCGAAGTGGACCGCGGACACCACCGTCCAGTACAACCCCGACTCCCGGCGTTCGGAGCGCAGCACCATCACCGCCCGCTACAACCCGGGGCCGTACCGCACCATCAATGCGGCGTACCGCTACCAAGCCGACAGCAGCACCTTGGCCAATGACGGCAACAAGTCGATCGACATCGGCTGGCAATGGCCGCTCAATGACCTGTGGGGCGACAAGGGCAAGAACCTCGGCCCGGGCCGGGGCGAAGGCGGCGGCCGCTGGTATGCCGTGGGCCGCATGAACTACAGCCTGAAGGACAGCAAGCTCACCGACGGCGTAATCGGCGTCGAATACGATGGTTGCTGCTGGATCGGGCGCGTGGTGCTGGAACGTTTGTCCACCGGACAGGTCTCAGCAGCCACCCGGATCATGTTCCAGATCGAGTTCGTCGGCTTTGCGGCCGTCGGCGCGAGCCCCTTGAAGACGCTGTCGCAGAACATCCAGCGCTACCAGCCGCTGCGCCAGCCCGGCGAGACACCGAGCCGCTTCACCAATTACGACTGAGTCACCCAATAATGAAACGCTTCCGTTCCACCGCCATCTGGGCCTGCCTGGGCGCACTGATGCTCGCATCGGCCGCGCAGGCACAGGGCCTCGGCCTGCGCCCGAGCGGCGGCACCGGCATCACCGACATCATGCGCGGCGGGCCGCGTGTGAACGCGACCGCACCGGGTGCCGCGGTGCCTGCGGCGCCGGTAGTCACCGGGCAGCGGTCGGCCGAGTACATCGTGGCCTTGGTCAATTCCGAGCCGATCACCAACACCGAGGTGCAAAAGCGTGCAACCCGCATCCTTCAACAGAACCCCGACGCGCAGCGCCTGCCGCGCCCGGAACTGAACCGCCTGGTGCTCGAGCGGCTCGTCTCCGAACGGGCGCAGCTGCAGGTGGCCAAAGAGGTCGGCATCAAGATCGACGATCTCGCCATCGACCAGGCCGAACAGCTGGTGGCGCGGCAGAACCAGGTGAGCCTGGACGACCTCTACCGCCGCATCGCCGCCGACGGCATCACCAAACAGGAATTCCGTGCCGACCTGCGCGACCAGCTCACGCTGACCCGGGTGCGGGAGCGCGAGGTCAACTCCCGCGTCAAGGTCAGCGACACCGAGGTCGAGCAGTTCCTGCAGGAACAGCGCAGCGGCAACGCGGCGCTGTCGCCCGAAATCAACCTCGCGCACGTGATGGTCGCGGTGCCGGAAGATGCCAGCGAGGCGCAGGTGAAGGCGCTGCAGCAAAAGGCGCAGGGCATCGCACAACGCGCCATCGCGGGCGAAGACTTCGCCAAACTGGCGAGCGAGAACTCCGACTCGCCCGACCGTGCGAACGGCGGCGCGCTCGGGCTGCGTTCGGCCGACCGCTACCCGCCCCTGTTCGTCGAGGCGACCCAGGCCACGCCGGTCAACGGCATCGTCGGCCCGGTGCGTTCGGGCGCCGGGTTCCATGTGATCAAGGTGCTGGCCAAGGGCCGGGCGGGCTCCGCCGAAGGCGTGGTCACGCAGACGCAGGTGCGCCACCTCCTGCTGCGCAACGACGAGAAGCGCAGCACGGCCCAGGCCATTGCGCAGCTCGCCGAGTTCAAGCGGCGTATCCAGGCCGGTACGGCGGACTTCGCGGGTCTGGCGCGCGACAACTCCGAAGACGGCAGCGCCAAGGACGGCGGCGACCTCGGTTGGGGCCGCCCCGGCCAGTTCGTGCCGGAGTTCGAGGAAGCGATGGACCGCCTGGCCCCCGGCCAGATCAGCGACCCCGTCGTGTCGCGTTTCGGCGTGCACCTGATCCAGGTGCTCGGCCGCCGTGAGGCCAAGCTGAGCCAGACCGAGCAGCGTGAAGCCGCGCGCGCGGTGTTGAAGGACAAGAAGACGGACGAGGCCTTCGAGACCTGGGTGCAGGAAACCCGCGGGCGGGCCTACGTCGAACTGCGCGAGCCGCCGCAGTAAATGAGGCACCTGGCCTGATGGCCCAGCACATCGCGCGCAAGCGCTTCGGCCAGCACTTCCTGTCGGACGGCGGGATCATCGACGCGATCGTGCAGGGCATCGCCCCGCAGCCGGGCGACGCGATGGTCGAGATCGGACCTGGCCTGGCGGCGCTCACGCAGCCGCTGGTCGAGCGGCTGGGGCGGCTCACGGTGATCGAGCTCGACCGCGACCTGGCCAAGCGGCTGCGGGAGCACGGCCAGCTCGACGTGATCGAGTCCGATGTCCTCAAGGTCGATTTCGCGGCGCTGGCCGCCCGGCTCGCGGGCGATCCGCGCCAACCGCTGCGCGTGGTGGGCAACCTGCCCTACAACATCTCCACGCCCATCCTCTTTCATCTGCTGGGCTTCGCGCACCTGATCGCCGACCAGCACTTCATGCTGCAGAAGGAAGTGATCGACCGCATGGTGGCGAGGCCGGCCACGTCCGACTACAGCCGGCTGAGCGTGATGCTGCAGTGGCGCTACGCCATGGAGAACATCCTCTTTGTCCCGCCGGAGAGCTTCGAGCCGCCGCCGCGTGTGGACAGTGCTGTGGTGCGCATGGTGCCGTTCGCACAGCCGCCGGTACTCGATGCCGCACGGCTTGGCGAAATCGTGCAGGTCGCCTTCAGCCAGCGCCGCAAGATCCTGCGGCATACGCTGGGCAAATGGCTGGACGAACACGGCTTCAGTGGCCCCTTCGACGCGCAGCGCCGTGCCGAGGAGGTGCCGGTGGCCGAGTACGTGGCCCTGGCACAGGCAGTTCCGCCCGCACCTGCCCCCCTCGTCTTGAGCGGCTAAAGCGCGCCAAGAAAAAAGCCCGTCATCGACGGGCTTTTTTCATCAGGCGGCGGCGAGCCAGTATCCCGCGTTGAAGGGGCTGCTCATGCGCAGCGCCAGCGGTGACACGTCGACCAACTTGTCGGTCGGCATCTTCTCTGCGGTGGGGTCGACCGGCGCGATGTCGATGCCGACGACCGGCACGCTACCCTCTTGAGCCTCGTTCGCCCGTTCTGCTTGGCTGGTGGATGCAGAACGGGCTACAGAAAAGAATAGAAGCACCTGAACGGGATCTTCCGGTCACCCCAGTAGTCCGAGGCGTCACGGAAGATGTCGAGCAGCTGTTCGCGGGCTTCCTTGTCGAACTTGGCATTGGCCGGGATCTGTTCCAGCACCACCACGAAACCAGGCTGCGGGCCTGATTTATGCAACGGGTCGGTCATGCAGTCGTACAGCGCGTCGAAATTCTTCCCGAAGTGGGCCGGGAAGGTGAATTGCTGTGCGATCAGGTCGAGCACGTCCTGCTTCGACTGGGCGTTGGCCAGGTTCGCATACAGGAAGTGCTGCCCGGACGCGTTCGCGGCATCCTGCAGGTCGTTCACGCGGAAGGCGCGAATCGACTGCACGATGTTGGGTCGCACGGCACGAAGGGATAAGGTCATCTCCGCTGGTCTTTCCATGGTTGTCGTCGTCATCATTTCCTTGGGGCGCGCTGGGGCGCTGCTCCCATCCAGTTCATCGGTCATGGCGAAATCCGCCTGAAGCTCGCATAGTGATCTGCCGTGTACCAGCACGCATCGGGCGCCGCCCGACGCTCACCGCCGCACACGATGCGCCGCGCACCCCGATTGCGGGCGCCCGGCGTATCGACCGTGTATTCGCGGTAGTGCCCGCGACGCGCGGAAGGCAACAGACGCTCGCGGTTGCCGAACACCGTGCCGTCCTTCTCATGTTGGAACGGACCTCCCTCGAGAATTGCCTGATAGGTCCGCTGACCTTGGGGCGGCAATTCGCGCAGTGCAATCGATTCCTGGGTCGGCTGCCGCGCTGCCGTCCGGTCGATGTCTCGGGTTTCCCGGGCACCGGCCCCGGTCGCCAATGCCGCCAGCAGCATGCCGGCGACGGCGAATCGGGACACAGACAACGAGATCGAGGCCATGAATGAAATGGTGACCGACGGGGCACCACAGGAAAAGAGCGAGGGGGCCGAATCAGGGATCAACCTTGGGGTTAACCCGCGAATTCAAGCCCGCCAGTGTGCACCACGGATGCGCAAATAGCAAGCGCCTGCTCAATTATTGAGCAGGCGCCTGGGGGCATTCGTCGACAGTGAAGTTAGCGACCGCTGTCGCCAATGTGCTCAGCGTTCGGCGTTGGCATCGGCGACGGTCAGTGCCGTCATGTTCACGATACGCCGGACCGTGGCGCTGGCCGTGAGGATGTGCACAGGTTTGGCCGCGCCCAGCAGCACCGGGCCGATGGCGATGTTGCCGCCCGCCGCCGTCTTGAGCAGGTTGTAGGAAATATTGGCGGCGTCCAGGTTCGGGAACACCAGCAGGTTGGCGTCGCCGGCCAGGGCGCTGTGGGGCATGACGGCGGCGCGCTGCTTGCCGTCGAGCGCCACGTCACCGTGCATCTCGCCATCCACTTCGAGCCAGGGCGCCTGGACGCGCAGCAGGTCGAGCGTGCGGCGCATCTTCACCGCGCTCGGCTGGTTGCTGGTGCCGAAGTTGGAATGCGACAGCAGCGCTGCCTTCGGCTTGAGGCCGAAGCGCATCATTTCCTCGGCCGCCATGGTCGTGATCTCGGCCAGTTCTTCCGGCGTCGGGTCGTAGTTGACGTGCGTGTCGACCAGGAACACCTGGCGGTCGGGCAGCAGCAGGCCGTTCATGCAGGCGTAGATCGGCACGTCCTGGGGCGTGCTGGCGCAGCCGCCGGGGCGCTTGCCGATCACCTGGTCGATGTGGTGCAGGTGGATGGCCGTGGTGCCCCAGGTGCCGCAGATGAGGCCGTCGACCTCGCCCTTGTGCAGCAGCATGGAACCGATCAGCGTCAGGCGGCGGCGCATCTCGATCTTGGCGGTCTGCACGGTGGTGCCCATCCGCTCGGTCATGCGGTGGTAGGTCTGCCAGAAGTCGCGGTAGCGGTGGTCCTGTTCGACGTTGACGATGTCGTAGTCGAGTTCTTCCCGCAGGCGCAGGCCGAACTTCTCGATGCGCTGGGCGATGATGGCCGGCCGGCCGATCAGCGTCGGGCGCGCCAGGCCTTCGTCGACCACGATCTGCACGGCACGTAGCACGCGTTCTTCCTCGCCCTCGGCGAACGCCACACGCTTCTTGGTCGCGCGCTTGGCCGCGTCGAAGATCGGCTTCATCATCGTGCCGGAGGCGTAGACGAAGCTCTGCAGCTTGTCGCGGTAGGCGTCGAGGTCGGCGATCGGGCGCGTCGCCACCCCGCTCTCTTCGGCCGCCTTGGCCACGGCCGGCGCGATCTTCATCATCAGGCGCGGGTCGAAGGGCTTGGGGATCAGGTACTCGGGGCCGAAGGTGAGCTTCTCGCCGACATAGGCAGCCGCCACCACCTCGCTCTGCTCGGCCTGCGCCAGTTCGGCGATGGCGCGCACCGCGGCGATCTCCATCTCGTCGGTGATCGTCGTCGCGCCCGAGTCGAGCGCGCCGCGGAAGATGTACGGGAAGCACAGGACGTTGTTGACCTGGTTCGGGTAGTCGGTGCGGCCCGTGGCCATGATCACGTCGCCGCGCACCGCATGCGCGTCTTCCGGCGAGATCTCCGGGTTCGGGTTGGCCAGCGCGAAGATCACCGGCCGCGCCGCCATCTTGGCCACCATCGCCGGCTTGAGCACGCCGCCGGCCGACAGGCCGAGGAACACGTCGGCACCCTCGATGACTTCCGACAGCGTGCGCGCCTGCGTCTTCTGCATGTACTGGCGCTTGTCGTCGTCCATCAGCTCTTCGCGGCCTTCGTAGACCACGCCGGCCAGGTCGGTGACGAACACGTTCTCGCGCAGCAGGCCGACCTTGAGCAGCAGGTTCAGGCAGGCCAGCGCCGCAGCGCCGGCGCCGGAGGTCACGAGCTTGACCTCGGCGATGTTCTTGCCCGCGACCTTCAGGCCATTGAGCAGCGCGGCGGCCACCGTGATCGCGGTGCCGTGCTGGTCGTCGTGGAACACCGGGATCTTCATGCGCTTGCGCAGCTCGCGCTCGACGTAGAAGCAGTCCGGGGCCTTGATGTCT
Source organism: Variovorax sp. J2L1-78 (assembly GCF_030317205.1). Taxonomy (NCBI): domain Bacteria; kingdom Pseudomonadati; phylum Pseudomonadota; class Betaproteobacteria; order Burkholderiales; family Comamonadaceae; genus Variovorax; species Variovorax arabinosiphilus. The sequence continues at coordinate 710,376 of NZ_JASZYB010000002.1, forward strand.
TCGAGGTTGATGGCGCCGAAGGTCGGCTCCAGCGACGCGATGATCTCGACCAGCTTGGCCGGGTCTTTCTCGTTGATCTCGATGTCGAACACGTCCACGCCGGCGAACTTCTTGAAGAGCACGCCCTTGCCCTCCATCACCGGCTTGGACGCCAGCGCGCCGATGTCGCCCAGGCCGAGCACCGCGGTGCCGTTGGTGATGACGGCCACCAGGTTGCCGCGCGCGGTGTACTTGTAGGCGTTGGCGGGGTCCTTGACGATCTCCTCGCAGGGCGCGGCCACGCCGGGCGAATAGGCCAGCGCCAGGTCGCGCTGGTTCACCATCTGCTTGGTGGCCGCGATGGCGATCTTCCCCGGCACCGGCAGCTGGTGGTATTCCAGTGCGGCACGGCGCAACTCGGCGCGCTTGTCTTCAGCGCTGGGTGCGGCAGGAACCGCGGGGCTCAGGGGAGAGAGATCGGACATTGGCAGCGTTCTCCGGCGATCGCTGGCGCGTTGAATGACGCGTCCGCGACACGGTTGTAGGGGGCGCGATTGTAGACCTCGCCCATTGGAGAGAAGGCCCGAGCCGGGCCGGTGCCGCGTCCGGTCTTGCCGCGCGGCAACGGGAAAACCCGCTCCATGCCGCGCAAGGCGCTCACCAAAATCCGATTGTCCGACAAACGAAACGCGCCGCTGACGAGCGCGAGGAGACATCGATTGACCGGCAGCATTCGCGCACCCCGCCGCACGGCGGGCAGCCCCTCGTCCGCACGTACCGCGGCACCCGCCGTGCGGCTTGTCGGCGCACCGCCCGCGGACGACGTGTCGATGTTCACCCGGCTTCGGCTGGAGCCGGCCTACAAGGCCGTGTCGTCGGAGATCGAGCGCAGCATCCTCAGCGGCAAGCTCAAGCCGGGCATGCCGCTGCCGACCGAGCAGAGCCTGGCCGAGCGCTTCGGCGTGCACCGCTCGACGGTGCGCGAAGCCATCCGCCAGGTCGAACAGGAAGGTCTGGTGCAACGTCGCGAGGGCCGTCGGCTGTTCGTCACCCTGCCGGGTCTGTACGACCTGGCGCCCCGCGCCGCGCGGCTGCTGCTGTTGCAGCAGACCACCTTCCAGGAGCTGTGGCAGGTCGCCATCACGCTGGAGCCGCTGGCCGCGCGTCTGGCGGCGGAACATGCCGAGGCCGCCGACCTCGAGGAACTGGCGCACAACACCGCGCTCACGGCCGATCTCCAGGCCCACGGGGCCGACTCGGTCGAGCACAACGCCCGGCTGGTGGATCTCGACGTCGAGTTCCACGCGCTGGTCGGCCGTGCCAGCCACAACCGCGCGCTGATGCTGGCGCGCGAGCCCATCAGCCTGCTCTACAACCCGACGCTGCTGCAGATCCACCTGCACCTGCCGCAATCGAAGGCCCGCAACCTCGCGGCGCACCGCGCGATCCTTGACGCGCTGCAGCGGCGCGACGCCGATGCCGCCGCCGAGTGGACGCGCAAGCACATGGTCGATTTTCAAAAGGGTTTCGAGATGACGGGCCTGGACATGCGCACGCCCATCGCGAAAGCACGGTAGTTCATCCAAAACGAAGGAGACAAGAGACATGGCATCGAAGCAACAGATCGGATCGGCACGGGTCGGCGCATGGCGCCGCGGCATGGCGCGTTCCGCCATCGCCCTGGGCGTGGGCGCACTCGCATTCGGCGCGCAGGCGCAGGAGACCTTCAAGGTCGGCGTGGTGAGCTTTCTCTCGGGCCAGGCGGCGGAAAGCTTCGGCATCCCCGCGGTCAACGGCGCCAAGGCGCTGGTCGAGGCCTTCAACAAGGGCGAGGCGCCGGCGCCCTACAACAAGACCGGTTTCGGCGGCATGAAGATCGAGGCGATCTACGTCGACGAGAACGGCGGCGCGACCAAGCAGGTGCAGGAACTGCGCAACCTCTACGACCGCGAGAAGGTCGATGCCGTGGTCGGCTACGTCGGCTCGGGCGACTGCCTGGCGGTGGCACCGGTGGCCGAGGAGATGAAGAAGTTCCTCATCCTCTACGACTGCGGCACGCCGCGCATCTTCGAGGACGGCAAGTACAACTACGTGTTCCGCACCGCGTCGCACGCGACCATGGACAACGTCGCGCTGGCCCGCTACATGAAGGCGCGCAACGTCAAGGCGGCCACGTACAACATGATCAACCAGGACTACGCCTGGGGCCAGGACTCGCGCAAGGACTTCATGCTGTCGATGGCGCAGCTCTACCCCGACGCCAAGGCCGGCGAAGACCTGCTGCCGAAGTTCGGCGCCGGGCAGTACGGCACCGAGATCTCGGCGCTGATGTCCAAGCGCGCCGACGTCACGCACTCCAGCCTGTGGGGCGGCGACCTGCAGGCCTTCATCCTGCAGTCGGGTCCGCGCGGGCTGTTCAAGCGCTCGCAGGTCGTGCTGTCGGCGGCCGACCACGTGCTCACGAACCTGGGCGACAAGATGCCCGACGGCGCCATCCTCGGCGCGCGCGGTGCCTACGGCCTGCTGTCGCCGAAGTCGGCGCTCAACGACTGGTGGTGGAGCGTCTACCAAAAGGCCCAGAACACGTACCCCGCGCAGGCGCCCTACCGCATGGCGCAGGCGTTGATGGGCCTCAAGCTGGCGACCGAGAAGGCGATGGCGGCCAACGGCGGCAAGAAGCCGACGTCGGAGCAACTCGCGGCGGCGCTCAAGGGCATGGAATGGGATTCGCCCGGCGGAAAGATCCGCATGACGCTGGGCGACGGCCACCAGGCCACGCAGGAAACCGCGATCGGCAAGACGCGCTACGACGCCGCCAAGAAGATGGTGGTGCTCGACGACATCCAGCGCTTCCCGGCCGAGTGCGTGAATCCGCCGCCGAACGTGAAGTCGGAAGACTGGATCAAGAGCAACTTCGCCGGCGCCAAGTGCTGAGCGCCTGAGCCGCGCCGTACCGATCCGCCACGGGCCCGCGCGCTGCACGGGCCCGTGGCGGCCGCTCCAGTCTCCAACCCTACGAGTCGGGCATGAACACCGCCATCACCATCCTCATCGACGGCCTGAGCTACGCCTCCTGGCTCTTCATCGTCGCGCTCGGGCTCACGCTCGTGTTCGGCGTGCTGAAGATCCTCAACATCGCGCACGGCAGCTTCTACGCGCTGGGTGCATACGCCGCGGCCAGCTTCGTCGGCTGGTTCGCCACGCTGAAGTTCGCGCCCGAATGGTCGCTGGTCGCGATGCTGTTCGCGGCCGTGGCCGTGGCGGTGCTGGTCGCGCCGCTGACCGAGCGCGGGCTCATGCGCTTCTTCTACGGCCGCGACGAGGTGCTGTTGGTGCTGGTCACCTACGCGCTCTTCCTGATGCTCGAGGACGTCACCAAGCTCCTCTGGGGCGCCAACCCGTACTACGTGTCGGAGCCCTATGCGCTCTTCGGCAACGTCGAGATCGGCGACCAGGTGTACGTGGGCTACGACTTCATGCTGATGGGCATGGCGCTCGCCGTGGGACTGACGGTGTGGTGGGGCCTGAACCGCACGCGCCACGGGAAGATCGTGCTCGCCGTCATTCACAGCGAAGAGGTCGCGGCCAGCATGGGCGTGAACGTGTCGCGCGTGTACATGCTGGCCTTCTCCGTCGGCATCTTCCTGGCCGCCATCGGTGGCGCCTTCACCGCGCCGCTGATCTCGGTGCAGCCGGGCGTGTCGGTCGGCGTGATCATCGTGTCCTTCGCGGTCGTGATCATCGGCGGCCTCGGCAGCATCGAGGGCGCGGCCATCGGCGCACTCATCGTCGGACTGGCCCGCTCCTTCGCGGTGCACGTCATGCCGGAGGCCGAGCTCTTCTCCATCTACATCGTCATGGCGCTGGTGCTCATGGTGCGGCCCGAAGGGCTGTTCCAGCGCATCCAGGCCCGAAAGATATGACCATGCAGAGCATTCCTCTCAGCTCGTCCCCACCCGCGGCCTCGCACCGCTCGCACCGTGCGACGGTGCTGCTCGTCGGCCTTGCCTTCATCGTGGGGCTGGTCGTCGCCGGCGCCTTCATGCCCAAGTGGCTCACCTTCCTGCTCACCATGGCGGCGTCGCACGGTCTGGTGTCGCTGGGCATCGTGCTGCTGATGCGCGGCGGCGTCGTGTCCTTCGGCCAGGGCCTCGTCTTCGCGGTCGGCGGCTATGCCGCGGCGCTGGCTTTCAACAGGCTCGGCATCACCGATGCGCTGGGCCTGGCGCTGTTGGGCGGCGTGGCGGCTTTGGTCGTCGCCACGCCCTTCGCGCCGATGCTCGCGCGCTACCGCGGCATCTTCTTCGCGATGCTCACGCTGGCGCTGTCGATGGTCTGCTATGGCGTGCTGGTGAAGACCAACGCGCTCGGCGGCTCCGACGGTTTCAACATGGGCCGCCCGACCCTGTTCGGCCAGGCGCTGCCGGACGCACGCGTGGGCTACGTGCTCTACAGCGTGACGCTCGGCTTCGCGGGCGTGATGGCGCTGCTGGCACGCGCCTACTTCGACTCGACCCGCGGGCTGGTCACGCAGGCGGTGCGCGAGAACGAGTTGCGCGTCGAATACCTCGGCGGTTCGGTCAAACAGGCGATGAGTATCAACTTCCTGCTGGCCGCCTTCGCGGGCGGTGCGGGGGGCGCGCTCACCGTGATGTCGCTCGGCCACATCGACCCGAACTTCAGCTACTGGACCACCTCCGGCGAGTTCGTCTTCGTGGCCATTCTCGCGGGCTGGCAGAGCGTGCTGGCGGTGTTCGTCGCCTCGACGCTGCTGGAGATCGTGCGCTCCTTTTCGAGCCTCTACTTCCCGAACACCTGGCAGCTGTCGCTCGGCCTCTTCCTGCTGCTGATGATCCGCTTCCTGCCGCGCGGCATCGGCTCGCTGTGGGTCGACCGCGGGGGCGCCAAGCGCTCGAAGGGAGGCCGCGCATGAACGCCGTGATGAAGCCTTTCACCGAGCTCACGCCGCCCGCCGAGCGCGACATCCTGCTGCGCGCGAGCGGCATCGAGAAGCGCTTCGGTGCCGTGGTTGCGGCCAGCGGCATCGAGGTTGCGGTGGGCGTCGGCGAGCGCGTCAGCCTGATCGGCAGCAACGGCGCGGGCAAGACCACCTTCGTCAACATGATCACGGGTTACCTCAAGCCCGACACCGGCAGCATCCTGCTCGGCGACCGCGACATCACGCGTCTCGCGCCGCGGCAGATCACGCAGCTGGGCGTGGCGCGGTCGTTCCAGATCCCGCAGCTCTTCCAGGAGCTGTCGGTGCTCGAGAACATGCTGGTGGCCACCGCCTGCCGCGAGAACCGCCTGTCGTTCTGGCAGACCGCGCGGCGTGACGATGCGGTCGACCGTGCCGACGCGCTGCTCGCGCGCTTCAACCTCACCGAGCACCGCGAGCGCCGCGTGGCCGAGCTGCCGGGCGGCGTGCGCAAGCTGCTCGACATCGCGATGGCGATGACCGGCGAGCCGCGCCTGCTGCTGCTCGACGAGCCCACCAGCGGCGTGTCGGCCGAAGAGAAGTTTCCGATGATGGAGATCATCATGACCGCGCTCGGACAGGCGCCGATGACGGTGCTCTTCGTCGAGCACGACATGGACATCGTCGAGCGCTACGCCGACCGCGTGATCGCCTTCTACAGCGGTCGCATCATCGCGGACGACACGCCCGCAGCCGCGCTCGCCACCGACGACGTGCGCCGCTACGTCACCGGCACACTTCGCCAGGAGTAAGCGATGCTCGCCATCGAATCGATCCATGTCGCCATCGGCTCCGTGCAGGTGCTGCGCGGCCTCAGCCTGGCCGTCGCGCCCAACAGCATGGCCGGGCTCATCGGCCGCAACGGCGCGGGCAAGACCACGCTGCTGCGTTCGGTGATGGGCCACCTCGCGCCCACGCAGGGCCGCATCGTCTTCGACGGACAGGACCTGTCGCGCATGCCCAAGCACGGCCGCGCCGCAGCGGGCATCGGCTACATGCCGGAAGACCGTGGCCTCGTGCCCGAACTGACCGTCGAGGAGAACATCCTGGTGCCGCTGTGGGCCACTGGCGCACGCAACGCGAAGGCGCGGCTGGACTTCGTCTACGGCGTGCTGCCGGAGCTCGCGGCCATGCGCGAACGCCGCGCGCTGCTGCTGTCGGGCGGTCAGCAGAAGCTGGTCGCGCTGGGGCGGGCACTGGCGGTCGGTACGCGGTTGTTGCTGCTCGACGAGCCCTTCGAGGGCGTCGCCCCGGCCCTGTCGATGCGCCTCGGCGAGGTCATCGCCGGGCTGCGCGGCAGCACTCTGTCGGTGCTGATCGCGCAATCGGACCTCAACCATTCGCGCAAGCTGGTCGACGTGGAGTACGTGATCGAGCGCGGCGCCAATGTGGCCGCCGAAGCCCACGCGAGCGCCGCATGAACGCGCACTGGCAGTCCCGGAACATCCCCGCGGTGCGCCACGAGGCGGCGTATGGCGATCGCATCGTGCGCTGCTTCGTCGAGCGGCCGGGCAGCATGCACGCACTGCTCGAACAGGCCGTCGCCGCGCATGGCGACAGCGATGCGGTGGTCTGTGGAGAGACACGCTGGAATTACCGCCGTCTCGCCGCCGAAGCCGCGTGCATCGCCGCGGGGCTCGCGGCCCACGGCGTGACGGCCGGCGAGCGTGTCGTGCTCTTCATGGGCAACCGCCCCGAGTTCATCGCCGTGCTGTTCGCGGTGCAGCGCCTCGGCGCCATCGCCGTGCCGATCGGCGAGCGCGAGCAGAAGCCCGGCCTCACCTACATGCTGCAGCAGTGCGGCGCCTGCGCGATCGTGTTCGATGCGGCGCTGGCCGATCGCGTGCCGGACACCGTCGACGTGCCGGCGCTGCGGTTGCGCATCGTTGCTGCAGGCGCGGCCGAGGGTGCGCTGCCGCTCGACGCGCTGGGCCCCGGCGACGCGCCGGTTGCCATCGCCGCCGTGAACGAGCAGGACACGGCGCTCATCCTCTACACCTCCGGCACCACCGGCCGGCCCAAGGGCGCGATGCTCACGCACCTCAACGTCGCGCATTCGGTGCGGCACTACGCGGTGTGCATGGGCGTGCGCACCGGCGACCGCTCCGCGCTGGCCGTACCGGCGAGCCACGTCACGGGCCTGATCGCAGTGATCGCGGCGATGGTGCACGTGGGCGGCGCCATCGTGATGATTCCGGCGTTCAAGGCGGCGAGCTTCCTGCAGACGATGGCGGCCGAGCGCGTCACGCACACGCTGATGGTGCCGGCGATGTACACGCTGTGCCTGATGGACCCGGCCTTCGACGGCGAGAAACTCGCCGCCTGGCGCATCGGGGGCTACGGCGGCGCGCCGATGCCGGTGTCGGCCATCGATGCGCTGGCCGAGCGCCTGCCCGGGCTCGTGCTGGTCAATGCCTACGGCGCCACGGAGACCACCTCGCCCACCACGATGATGCCGCCCGGCCTCACGCGCGGCCATGCCGACACGGTCGGCGTGCCGCTGCCCTGCGCCGACGTGCGCGTGATGGACGACGACGGCCGCGAGCTGCCCGCCGGCGAAACCGGCGAGCTGTGGATCGCCGGCCCGATGGTGGTGCCCGGCTACTGGGACAACCCCGAGGCCACGCAGGCCGCCTTCACCGGCGGCTACTGGCATTCGGGCGACCTGGGGTCGGTCGACACCGACGGCTTCGTGCGGCTCTTCGACCGCAAGAAGGACATGCTCAACCGCGGCGGCTTCAAGATCTACTCGGTCGAGGTCGAGAACACGCTGATGGCGCTGCCCGGTGTGGTCGAAGCGGCGATCGTCGGTCGGCCGTGCCCGGTGCTGGGCGAGCGGGTGCACGCTTTCATCCACGCGCCCGGCGTGCCGCACGATGACGAAGCCGTGCGCGCCCATTGCCGCGCGCAGCTCACCGATTACAAGGTGCCCGAAACGATCACCTGGGCCGACGCACCGCTGCCGCGCAACGCGGGCGGCAAGCTGCTCAAGCGCGCGCTGCGCGATCAGCTGGCTTGAAGTCGCCGCAGCGTCGTCCGCTGCGCATATGATCCGGTCGATTCAACTCGACCACCTGGAGGAGCGCCATGGCACTGATGGATTTCATCAAGAAACAGTTCATCGACATCATCCAATGGACCGAGTCCGGCGATGGCACGCTGGCCTGGCGCTTCCCGATGGCGGAGATGGAAATCCAGAACGGGGCGTCGCTCACCGTGCGCGAGTCGCAGGTGGCGGTGTTCGTCAACGAAGGCCAGGTGGCCGACGTCTTCGGCCCCGGCATGTACAAGCTGACGACGCAGACGCTGCCCGTGCTCACGTACCTGAAGAACTGGGACAAGCTCTTCGAATCCCCGTTCAAGAGCGATGTCTACTTCTTCAGCACGCGCCAGCAGGTCGACCAGAAGTGGGGAACGCCCCAGCCGATCACGATCCGCGACAAGGACTTCGGCGCGGTGCGTCTGCGCGCCTTCGGCAACTACAGCTTCCGCATCGGCGACGCCAAGCTGTTCCACACCGAGATCTCCGGCACGCGCGACATCTACACCGTGGCCGACCTCGACGGCCAGTTGCGCGGCCTGGTGCTGCAGAACATCAGCAACGCCATCGCCTCCAGCGGCGTGCCCTTCCTGGATCTCGCCGCGAACCAGATCGAGTTCGCCAATGCGCTGTCGACGCAGCTGCAGCCCGAGTTCGCCAAGATCGGCGTCAAGCTCGAAGCCATCACGGTGCAGAACGTCTCGCTGCCCGAAGAGCTGCAGAAGGTGCTCGACCAGAAGATCGGCATGGGCATGGTCGGCAACGACATGGGCAAGTTCATGCAGTACCAGACGGCGCAGGCCATCCCGAAGTTCGCCGAAGGCTCGGCCAACGGCGGTGGCGGCATCGCGGGCGACGCGATGGGCCTGGGGGCCGGCGTGGCGCTGGGCCAGGTGCTGGCGCAGAACCTCGCGCAGGGCCTGAACCCGAACGCCGCGGCGACGGCCGCCGTGGCCGCCGCCGCACCGGTCACCGAGATCAGCGCCAACGAGGTGATGGCCACGCTCGAGAAGCTGGGCGATCTCAAGACCAAGGGCATCCTCACGCAGGAAGAGTTCGACGCCAAGAAGGCGGAGCTGCTCAAGAAGCTGGTCTAAGCACCCGCGATGGCTGAGCTACCAGGCGCCCAGCGCGCCTACCGTGCGCCCTGCCCGGGTTGCGGCGCACCGGTCGAATTCAGGTCCGCGCAATCGGCGTTCGCCGTCTGCCCGTACTGCCAGAGCACCGTCGTCCGCCAGGGCGAGACGCTCGCGCGCATCGGCAAGATGGCGGAGCTGTTCGACGACTTCAGCCCGCTGCAGCTCTTCGCGGCGGGCCGTGTCGACGGCCAGCCCTTCACGCTGGTCGGCCGGCTGCAGTACGCCTACCCGGGCGGCCGCTGGACCGAGTGGATCGCCGCGCTCGACGGCGAGCGCACCGGTCTGCTGAGCGAGGACAACGGCGCCTTCGTCTTCTCGCTGCCCCACATGCTGGAGCGCGACGCGCCGCCGGCCGGTGACCTGCGCGTCGGCGCCACCACCGCCTTCAACGGCCAGGGCTACACCGTCGCGTCGAACGAGCAGGTGACGCTGGTGTCGGCGCAGGGCGAACTGCCGCGGCTGCCCGATCTCGGCAAGCCTTTCGCGGTCGTCGAACTGCGCAGCGATCAGGGCCAGGTGCTCAGCCTCGACTACGACACGCAGCCGCCCGGTGCCTACCTCGGCCGCGCCGTGCGGCTCGAAGACCTGCAACTCACCGGCCTGCGCGACGAATCCACCAAGGACGAAAAGGGCCGCAGCTTCGCCTGCCCCAACTGCGGCGCGCCGGTCACCGTCAACCTGGCCGACAGCAAGAGCATCACCTGCGGCCACTGCAACAGCATCATCGACCTGTCGCAGGGCATCGGCGGCGAGCTGAAGCACGCCGAGCAGGACGAGCCGGTGCGCCCGCTGATCGCGCTGGGCAGCGTCGGCACCCTGCAGGGTGTGAACTGGCAAGTGGTCGGCTTCCAGCACCGCATGGGGAGCGAGCCCGGTGACGACGAGCACTTCGGCTGGAACGAATACTTGCTCTTCAACCGCCAGCGCGGCTTCAGCTTCCTGGTGGATGCGGAAGACGGCTGGAGCATGGTCGCGCCGACCACCGGCGCGCCCAGCATGGCCGAGAGCGGCAAGACCGCGAAGTACCTCGGCAAGAGCTACCAGCAGCAATACGCGTACAACGCCGAGACCACCTATGTGGCGGGCGAGTTCTACTGGCAGGTCGAGCGCGGGCAGAAGACCTTCAACCGCGACTTCGCCAACGGCAATGCGCTGCTGTCGATGGAGCGTTCGGCCAACGAACTGACCTGGTCGTCCGGCAGCAAGATGGACAGCGCCACCGTGGCCGCCGCCTTCAAGCTCGACGCGAAGAAGGACATGTTCAAACGCGCCGACGCCGCGCCGCTGAGCGCCGCGTCGAGCATGGGCTGCGGCACCATCATCCTCGTCGTCGTGGTGATCCTCATCCTGCTGATCATCCTGAGCACCTGCAGTTCGTCGGGCGGATCGTCCACGCGCAGTTCCGGCGGTTCGTACGGCGGCTACTCCAGCGGCGGCGGTCACAAATGACCGACGCCTTTTCACACACCCTTTCTTCAGGAGGTTCTCATGATGGGAATTGAATGGCTGCGGCCCGCCGCATTTCTGGGCTCGATGCTCTACGCCATCATCGGCGTGCTGATCTTCTGGGTCACCTTCCTGATCATCGACAAGCTCACGCCCTATGACCTCTGGCAGGAGATCGTCGAGAAGCAGAACCGCGCGCTCGGCATGGTGGTCGCGGCGATGTGCCTGGGCATCTCGATCATCGTGGCCGCCGCGATCCATTGAGCGTGCCGGACCCCGCGAGGCGCGGCCCGCAGCCCGTCGAGATCGCCCTCCTCGCCAGCGTCTTCGTCGTGGCCGCCTGCGGGCTGGTCTACGAGCTGAGCGCGGCGGCACTGAGTTCCTACCTGCTCGGCGATTCGGTGCTGCAGTTCAGCACCATCATCGGCACCTACCTCTTCGCCATGGGCGTGGGCTCGTGGCTCTCGCGCTACTTCGAGCGGCAACTGCCCGCGCACTTCCTGCGCATCGAGCTGCTGGTCGCGCTCGTCGGCGGCGCGCTGCCGGCGCTGCTCTTCATCGCCAACGCCTACATCCCCGGCGCCTTCCGCCTGCTGCTCTACGGGCTGGTGGTCGTCGTGGGCACGCTGGTCGGGCTCGAGATCCCGCTGGTCATGCGCATCCTCAAGCGCAACACGGCGCTGAAGGACCTGGTGTCGCAGGTGCTGACCTTCGACTACCTCGGCGCGCTGGCGGTGTCGGTCGCCTTTCCGCTGATCCTGGTGCCGCAGTTCGGGATGATCCGCACCGGCCTGCTGTTCGGCTTCATGAACGCGGCCGTCGCGCTGTGGGCGCTGTGGATGTTCCGGCACGAGCTGCGGCAGTTCGGCGCGCACCTTGTCGCATGCATGCTGACGTTGGCCGTGCTGGTCGTGGGCTTCGTCTTCGCCGACCACATCACGACGCTGGCCGAAGACAAGTTCTACCAGGACCGCATCGTCTTCAGCGCCACCTCGTCCTACCAGCGCATCGTGGTGACGCGCGGCAGTGCGGGGCATCGGCTCTTCCTCAACGGCAACCTGCAGTTCGCCGAGCGCGACGAGTACCGCTACCACGAGGCACTGGTGCACCCGGTGATGGCGGCGCATGGCGCGCCGAAGAAGGTGGCGGTGCTCGGCGGCGGCGACGGCATGGCGGTGCGCGAGATCCTCAAGTACCCGTCGGTCGAGTCGGTCACGCTGGTGGAGCTCGACCCGAACATGACGCGGCTCTTCGCCGAGCACGAGACGCTCGCGGCGCTCAACGGCGGCGCGCTGAAGTCGCCCAAGCTGAAGATCGTCAACACCGATGCGTTCAAGTGGTTGCAGGAAGGCGATGACACGTTCGACGTGATCGTGGTCGACTTCCCCGACCCGACCAACTTCGCCATCGGCAAGCTCTACACCAATTCCTTCTACGCCCTGCTCGACAAGCGTCTCGCGGCGAGCGGCTATGCCGTGGTGCAGACGACGTCGCCGCTGATCGCACGTCAGAGCTTCTGGACGGTGGCGAGCACCATCGAATCGGTCGGCCTCACCGCCACGCCGTACCACGTGCATGTGCCGAGCTTCGGCGAATGGGGCTTCGTCATCGCAAGCCATCGGCCCTACCGCCGGCCCGATTCGCTGCCGGCGGGCCTGCGCTACCTGTCGCTCCCCACGCTGTCGCTGATGTTCGACTTTCCGCTCGACATGGCGCGCGTGCCCGCCGAAGTGAACCGGCTGTCGAACCAGACGCTGGTGACCACCTACGAGCGCGAGTGGGGCAAGGTCTCGGGGCATTGACGATGCAGCGCCGCGCATTCATCGGCAGCGCCCTGGGCGCGGGCGCCTTCGCGCTGTCGGGCTGCGATGCATCGCGCACCATCGCGGGCGGCTTCACCGGCATCGACGTCGCACGCGGCCATGCGCTGCGCGACGGCGTTCAGCGCGGTGCGACGCCTTCGTCCGTGCAGCGCACGCGCGTGCTCATCGCTGGCGGCGGCGTCGCGGGCCTCGCGGCCGCGCGTGCCCTGCGCGCACGCGGCGTCGACGACTTCGTGCTGCTCGAGCTGGAGGACACGGCTGGCGGCAACAGCCGCGGCGGGGCGGTTGAAGGCATCGCCTGCCCGCTCGGCGCGCACTACCTGCCGGTGCCCGGTGATGACGCGCACGAGGTGCAGGATCTGCTGGAAGAACTCGGCCTGCGGCGTCGCGTGGCCGGCCGCTGGGAATACGACGAGCGCCACCTGTGCCACAGCCCGCAGGAGCGTCTCTTCTTCCAGGGCGAATGGCACGACGGGCTGCTGCCGGTGCAGGGTGTCGGCGCCGAAACGCTGGCGCAGTACCGCCGCTTCGCCCAACGCGTCGACGAACTGCAGCACGCCGCCCGTTTCGCGATCCCCTCGCTGCGCGCGCCTTCCACATCGGCATCGCGCGCGCTCGACGCCATGAGCTTCGGCCAGTGGCTCGATGCCGAGGGCCTGGGCGATGCGCACCTGCGCTGGTACCTCGAGTACTGCTGTCGCGACGATTACGGCGCCGGCGTCGCGCAGGTGTCGGCCTGGGCCGGCATCCACTACTTCGCGAGCCGCCACGGGTTTCACGCGCCGGGCGACGACAGCGCGGACCGCGATGCGGTGCTCACCTGGCCCGAAGGCAATGGCTGGCTCACCCAGCGCCTCGCCGCGCCGCTGGGCGAGCGGCTGCGCACCGGCCAGGTCGTCACACGTATCGCCGAGATGCGCGACGGCGTGGAGGTCGATGTGTTCGACACGGCCACGAAGGCGCTCGTGCGCTGGCAGGCCGAGCGCTGCATCGTCGCGCTGCCGGTCTTCATCGCCGCACGCGTGGTGGAGAACCCGCCGGAGCTTCTTCGCCGTGCCGCGGCTGCATTGCATTACGCGCCCTGGCTGGTCGCGAACCTGCACCTCGACGCGCCGCTCGCCGACCGACCTGGCGCCGCGCCGAGCTGGGACAACGTGGTCTACGGCACGCGTGGCCTGGGGTATGTCGACGCCCGTCACCAGACGCTCGACCCGACCCCGCGCGCCACCGTGCTGACCTGGTACCGCCCGCTGGGCCCGAGCGCCTTCGACGGCACCGACGGCCGCCGCCAACTGCTCGACCAGCCCTGGTCCGCCTGGCGCGATGCGCTGCTGGCCGAGCTGTCGGTGCCGCACCCCGACATCGCCGAGCGTGCCACGCGCATCGACATCACGCGCTACGGCCACGCGATGGCGATCCCGACGCCAGGGTTGCGCGCGCAGCTCGGCCACGAGGCCACCGTGGTCGCCGGCCGGCTCGTCTTCGCGCACGCCGATTGGTCGGGCTATTCGATCTTCGAAGAGGCGTTCACGCGCGGGCATCTCGCGGGGAGCCTCTGAGCGCCTGACGGTTAACCCTGGTCAGGCCGACCGCCACCGCGCGAACAGAGCGGTGGCAGCGACCGGCTTCAAACCGGCTTCAAGGCGGACTGAGGGCGAAACCTGCGCGCCAGCATCAACGCATCAGCGCCTCGATCTCGTCGGCGTCGACCGGCGCGTCGCGCGTGGTCAGCTCGCAGCCGTCGGGCGTGACGATGGCGTCGTCCTCGATGCGGATGCCGATGTGGTGGAACTGCGCCGGCACGCCCTCGCCCGGCCGCACGTAGATGCCGGGTTCGATGGTCAGCACCATGCCCGGATGCAGGATGCGGCTCGGTCGGTTCTTGATGGTCTCGCCGCTCAGCGGGTCCTTGCGTTCGCTCACCTCGCCCTGCTGCGTGGGCTCCACGTAGCTGCCGCTGTCGTGCACGTCCATGCCCATCCAGTGGCCGGTGCGGTGCATGTAGAAGGGAAAGTAGGCGCGCTGCTCGATCACGTCCTCGAGGCTGCCGACCTTGTTCGCGTCGAGCAGACCGACGTCGAGCATGCCCTGCGCGAGCACCTTCACGGCGGCCTCGTGCGGGTCGTTGAAGCGGTTGCCGGCCTTGGTCGCGGCCACGGCGGCGACCTGGCTGGCCAGCACGATGTCGTACAGCGCGCGCTGCGGGCCGGTGAATTTACCGTCGGCGGGGAAGGTGCGGGTGATGTCGCTGGCGTAGCCGTCGAGCTCGCAGCCGGCGTCGATCAGCACCAGCTCGCCGGGGCGCACCGGCGCGGCATCGGCGTGGTAGTGCAGCACGCAGGCGTTGGCGCCCGCGGCCACGATCGACGGGTAGGCCGGGTACTGCGAGCCGCCCCTGCGGAATTCATGCAGCAGCTCGGCGTCGAGGTGGTACTCGCGCAGGTCGCTGCCCTCGCGCAGCATGCGGGCCGAGGCCTGCATGGCGCGCACATGGGCGCCCGCGCTGATCTTGCCGGCGCGCCGGATGATGTCGAGCTCGTGCGCGTCCTTCACCAGCCGCATCTCGTCGAGCGGGCCGCACAGGTCGCGCTGCTGGTCGGGGCACATCGCGCCGAAGCGCACGCGCGAGCGGACCGACGACAGCCAGCCGTCGATGCGCGACTCCAGCCCCTTGTGCGTGGCGAAGGGGTACCAGACGGCGGCCGTGTTCTCCAGCAACCGGGGCAGCTTGGTGTCGAGTTCGGTGACGGGGCAGGCGGCGTCGACACCCAGCGCTTCGGGCGCGGCTTCGGGGCCCAGCCGGTGGCCGTCCCAGATCTCGCGCTCCAGGTCTTTGGGCGCGCAGAACAGGGTGGCGTGCCCGCTGCCGGTCAGCACCAGCCAGGCGTTGGGTTCGGTGAATCCCGTCAGGTAATAGAAGTAGCTGTCGTGACGGTAGAGGTAGTCGCTGTCGCGGTTGCGCGGGCGTTCCGGCGCGGTCGGAATGACGGCGATGCCACCGGGCCCGATAGTTGCTGCAAGACGATTGCGTCGGGCTATGTAGAAGGAAGTATCCATTGCTGTAACCATGCTGCCGTTTTGTAACGGCACAGTGTGGCATCTCTGCCGACGTGAGCAAAGAATTGAAAGAAGAGTTCCTGTTGTCAGACTAAAAATGTACAAACGCGCCACTGTCAATCAGAGGATTCCTACATTGTTCACAGTTACTGAAAATAAATTCGCAATGTCGCTGGTTTTGGCGGCGGCATTGGTCGGGTGCGGCGGTGGTGGCGGCGGCGGCGGGACCGGTACCACGGCCTCGGGCAGCAGCAATGTCAGCAGCACCACGCAGGCCGACGGCGTGGGCGGTGCGAGCGGTGGTGCTGGGGGCGCAAGCGGCGCCACAGGCACCGTCCCGATCCAGAACGATGTCGTGGACAGCACCGTGAACGTGGTGCCCGCTGCCTACCGCGAGACGGCCTTGCAGTTCAGCAAGGCGGCCGGGATCGAATACCGGTACGGGCCCTCGGCGGCGACGTACGGCAAGGCGGGCAACAGCGGGCTGCCGACCTGGGGAACGCGTGGCGACCAGTCCTACGACCCGATCTCCATTCGCAATCCCGGCGGCACCCGGGGCTGTGCACCCGCCAACCAGGGCGGTTACTGCGGCACCTGGCAGATCGGCTCCCTGCAGACCGACCCCGGCGACTATTCGTCGTCGATCCTGCATACGGCGTACATCGCCGACGCGCCGGCGGCCCATGTGGGCATCTCGAATCTGCAGGCCATCAACATGGCCCACAACACCTTCGCCCAGAAGCCCGAGCCGAGCTGGACGGTCGATTACAGCAACGGCGTCGACGACAGTGCGGCCGTCAGCTATGTCGCCCGGGGACTCGGTGCGCGCGAGCCTGTGGCCGTGGGCCGTTGCTATGGCCGCTCCGGCTGGTGCACGAACAGCCTGATGGTGTTTCAGAACGGCCTGATCGCCACCACCGGCAGCAACACGTCGACGAACCGCGCCACGGTCCAGCTGGCGGCGGGCAAGGTGCCCACCGCTATCGCCGTCACCGGCAGCAACGAATTCGCACTGGTCACGGTGTGGGACACGGTCAATCTGAAGGGCCAGATCGCGGTCATTGCGCTGGCCAGCCTCTGCGACGGCTGCAACCCCGACAATCCATCGGGCTGGTACAACCACTGGGGCGATTGGGGCAACGTCTACCCCGGGCTGCCCAACCTCGGCAACACGGCCTACATGAAGGTGCTCGGCTACGTGGATCTTCCCGACAACCTGCGCGCGCCCACCGAGATCTCGAGCTCCACGGGCATCGCGTTCGAGGACTACAACCGCACCTTCGCGCCGGGCACCAACAACCTCCAGAACTACTACGCGCTCCCGCTCACGGACCAGAACAACCGCACGAGCTTCTATTCGGGCGTCAATGGTGGCGCCTATGCGCGGGCCGGTGTGGCGGTGGTGATCTCCAAGTCGGAGAAGCGGGCCGCCTTCATCGACCTGCGTCCGCTGTTCAGCTACTACCGCGAGAAGTACTTTGGCGGTTCGCAGTCCGACTTCAACGCCATGATCGCCAGTCGCGGCCCCGGCGCCAGCCAATGGCCCTACACCTTCGACGCGGTGGCATCGCAGAAGCCGGCGGTCATCAAGACCATCGACATGGAGAACCGCCCGACCGCTGTCAATGTGCGGCCGAACGATGGTCCCCGGCGCGCCTTCATCGCCACGCAGGAAGGCCAGCTGCACATCTATGACCTCGGCAACTACCTGAATGCCTCCGGCGGCGGTGCGGCCGCGGAGATTGTGCGCAAGGGCGGCGTGACCGTCGGCCGCAACCCGACGCACATCGCCTACGTCAAGCCTCACGATGGCACCAAGGTCTACACGCAAGGCTTCGAGCGTGAGGTCATCGTGACCTCGCGCGGCGACCGCCGGATCGACTGGGTGCAGTTTGCGGCCGACTTCAACAGTGGCGTCGTGCGTGCCAACCCGTTGACCGACACGCGGTTGGTGGACCCGATCGCCGCCGAGGACGCCGAGAACCATGGCACCGAGTCCTATGTCCTGTCCGTCGCGGACTACGGCGGAAAGCAGGTCTCCAACTACCGCTACGGCCCTGTGGTCTTCTGGACCAACCAGGGCAGCGGCAAGGCGTGCCAGCCGCCCAATGGCTGCGCCACCAATGGCACCTTCGAGTTCGGTGGCAGCTTTGCGCTGCCGGGCGGCCCGTTCCAGGTCTCCGGCTCGAACATCCCTTGACAGCCGCCGCGCGGCGTCGGTCTCAGCGACCGGCGTTCAGCGCGGCCAGCCGTTCGGGTGTGCCCACATCCGTCCACGCGCCCAGGTAGCGTTCCGCGCTCACCTGGGCGTTGTCGATGGCGCGCCGCAACAGGGGGGCCAGGGCCGCCTTCGTGCCCTGCGGGTTGCCGGGCGGGATGTCGCCGTGGGGCGGCGCGAAGAAGGCAGCCCGGTAGAGGGCGATCGTCGAGAAGGTCAGGCGCTCGGGCGCCTCGTTCAGCGCCAGACCGGCGGCCGAGAGGCCGAAATCACCCTTGGGGTTGTGTGACGGATTTGGCACCAGCCACAGGTGGGCGAGGCGGCCGCTGGTGACAAAACGTGTCACAGCCGCCTCGGAGAAGACGAAATCTGGCGCATACACGTCGCCGGCCGCGACCCAGAACACGTCCGCGAGCATCGGCAAGGCGCGCACGATGCCGCCGGCCGTTTCCAGCGCGCCGCCGAAGTCTCGGCCCTCGTGGGAGTAGGCGATCGACGGCAGCGCATTGCCGCCCGCCCCGAAGCGCGCCTCGATCTGCTCGCCCAGCCAGGCGGTGTTGACCACCGCCGACGAGAAACCGCCGGCCGCCAGCGCCTCCAGGGGCCACTGCATCAGCGGCTTGCCGCGCACGTCGAGCAGGGGCTTGGGCGTGGCGTCGGTCAGCGGCCGCATGCGCTCGCCGCGGCCGGCGGCCAGCACCATGGCCTGGGCGCCGGTCATGCCTTGACCACCGCCGCGCCGCCGCGCGCGATCTCGTGGCGCTCCACCTGCCCCGGTTCGAACAGCGCGAGCAGCGCATTCATCAGCGCGTGCGCCCGGGCCGAATGGTCGGCGCCGAAGTTGCACACATAGACGTCGAGTGTGGCGCCGCGCAACTCCGGCCAGGTGTGGACGCACAGGTGCGATTCGGCCAGCAGCACCGTGGCCGTCACGCCGCCGGGGCCGTCGGGCGTCGCGGGGAAGGTGTGGAACAGCTGGCCGACGGCCTGCAGCCCGGCGGCTGCGACCGCGCGGGTGCAGCGCTCGCCCAGCAGTTGCGCGTCGGTGAGCCACGGTGGCGCGCATTGGCAGTCGTGGAGATCGGCGGTGAGGTGCAGCCCTTGCATGGCTCGCGACTCTAGCAGTGCGCCCTTGTTGCGCCGGGACTTGTCATGCGTCAGGAAGCCTCCCGGACCCGGCCCGCTAAAATCGCGGGCTCCCCCAATCTCACCCCCCGAAAGCCTTCCCCGATGGCCAACCAAGCCTTGATGGCCAACGCGATCCGCGCGCTGGCGATGGATGCCGTTCAACTCGCCAACTCCGGCCACCCCGGCGCCCCCATGGGCATGGCCGACATGGCCGTGGCGCTGTGGGGAGACCATCTGCGCCACAACCCGGTCAATCCGCACTGGGCCGACCGCGACCGCTTCGTGCTGTCCAACGGCCATGCGTCGATGTTGATCTACGCCGTGCTGCACCTGGCCGGCTACGACCTGTCCATCGACGAGCTCAAGAAATTCCGCCAGCTGCACAGCAAGACCGCCGGGCACCCTGAAGTGGGCGTGACGCCCGGCGTCGAAACCACCACCGGCCCGCTGGGCCAGGGCATCACCAACGCCGTGGGCTTCGCGCTGGCCGAGAAGCTGCTCGCCGCCGAATTCAACCGCCCGTCGCACGCCATCGTCGACCACCACACCTACGCCTTCCTGGGCGACGGCTGCCTGATGGAAGGCATCAGCCACGAAGCCGCCGCACTCGCCGGCGCCTGGAAGCTGGGCAAGCTGATCGCGCTGTACGACGACAACGGCATCAGCATCGATGGCCCGGTCAAGCCCTGGTTCGTCGACAACACCGCCGAGCGCTTCAAGGCCTACGGCTGGAACGTGATCGGCCCGGTCGACGGCCACGACACCAAGGCCGTGTCGAAGGCGATCGCCGACGCGAAGAAGTCGACCGACAAGCCCACCCTCGTGATCTGCAAGACGCAGATCGGCAAGGGCAGCCCGAACCGCGCCAACACCGCCAAGGCCCACGGCGAGCCGCTGGGCGCCGACGAGATCGGCCTGACCCGCAGCGCGCTGCAATGGCCGCACGCCCCCTTCGAGCTGCCCGAGGCCGTGTACGCCGAGTGGGATGCGAAGGCCGCCGGCGCCAAGACCGAAGCCGCCTGGAACGAGCGCTTCGCCGCTTACGCCAAGGCCTTCCCCGACCTGGCCGCGGAGTTCACCCGCCGCATGAAGGGCGAGCTGCCCAAGAGCTTCCACCAGACCGCGTTCGACGCCGTGGTGGCGGCCCATTCGAAGGGCGAGACGGTCGCCAGCCGCAAGGCCTCGCAGCTGGCGCTCGAAGCCTTCACCGCCGCGCTGCCCGAGATGCTCGGCGGCAGCGCCGACCTGACCGGCTCGAACCTCACCAACACCAAGAGCACGCCCAACCTGCGTTTCGACGACCAGGGCGACGTGGTGCGCAGCGAAGGCAACGAGCAGTTCCCCGACGGCCTGCTGGGCCGCCACATCAACTACGGCGTGCGCGAATTCGGCATGGCGGCCATCATGAACGGCGTGGCGCTGCATGGCGGCTTCATCCCCTACGGCGGCACCTTCCTCACCTTCAGCGACTACAGCCGCAACGCGATCCGCATGGCCGCGCTGATGAAGCAGCGCGTGGTGCATGTCTTCACGCACGACTCCATCGGCCTGGGCGAAGACGGCCCGACGCACCAGTCGATCGAGCACGCCGCCTCGCTGCGCCTGATCCCCAACCTCGACGTCTGGCGTCCGGGCGACACGGCCGAGACCACGGTGGCCTGGGCCGTCGCGCTGCAGAACGCCACGCGCCCGACGGCACTGCTGCTGTCGCGCCAGAACCTGCCGTATTCGCCCAAGAGCGACCTGAGCGACATCAGCAAGGGTGCCTACGTGCTGGCCGAGCCCGAGCGCGTCGGCCTGAAGAACAAGAAGGTCAAGGCGGTCATCATCGCCACCGGCTCCGAAGTGCAGCTCGCGTTGAAGGCGCAGGAGCTGCTTGCCGCCAAGAAGATCGGCGTGCGCGTGGTGTCGATGCCCTCGACCACCACCTTCGACCGCCAGGACGTGGCCTACAAGAAGAGCGTGCTGCCCAAGGGCCTGCCGCGCATCGCCGTCGAGATGGGCGTGACCGACGGCTGGTGGAAATACGGCGTGTCGGCCGTGGTCGGCATCGACACGTATGGCGAATCGGCACCCGCGAGCGTGCTGTTCAAGCATTTCGGCTTCACCCCGGAAAACGTCGCGGCCACGGTCGAGGCGGCGCTGGCGCGCTGAGTTTTCCGGAATTGATTTTTCAACCTTAGGAGCAAGTCAGATGGCTATCAAACTCGGTATCAACGGCTTCGGCCGCATCGGTCGCAACGTGCTGCGCGCAGCGGTGCAGAACTTCAGGAACGACATCGAGATCGTCGCCATCAACGACCTGCTCGAGCCCGACTACCTGGCGTACATGCTGCAGTACGATTCGGTGCACGGCCGCTTCCAGGGTGAAGTCTCGGTCGACGGCAACACGCTGATCGTCAACGGCAAGAAGATCCGCCTCACGCAGGAACGCGACCCCGCGGCCCTCAAGTGGAACGAAGCCGGCGCCGACATCGTGCTCGAATCCACCGGCCTGTTCCTCACCAAGGAAACCTGCCAGAAGCACATCGACGCGGGCGCCAAAAAGGTCATCATGTCGGCGCCGTGCAAGGACGACACCCCGATGTTCGTCTACGGCGTGAACGACAAGAAGTACGCCGGCGAAGCCATCATCAGCAACGCCAGCTGCACGACCAATGCGCTGGCGCCGCTGGCCAAGGTGCTCAACGACAAGTGGGGCATCAAGCGCGGCCTGATGACCACGGTGCATGCGGCCACGGCCACGCAGAAGACCGTTGATGGCCCGAGCAACAAGGACTGGCGCGGCGGCCGCGGCATCCTGGAAAACATCATCCCGTCGTCGACCGGTGCCGCCAAGGCCGTGGGCGTGGTGATCCCCGAGCTCAACAAGAAGCTCACCGGCATGAGCTTCCGCGTGCCGACCTCCGACGTGTCGGTGGTCGACCTGACGGTCGAGCTGGTGAAGGAAGCCACGTACAAGGAAATCTGCGCTGAAATGAAGGCGCAGAGCGAAGGCGCGCTCAAGGGCGTGCTGGGCTACACCGAAGACAAGGTCGTGGCCACCGACTTCCGCGGCGACCCGCGCACCTCGATCTTCGACGCCGAAGCCGGCATCGCGCTGGACAGCACCTTCGTCAAGCTGGTGAGCTGGTACGACAACGAATGGGGCTACTCGAACAAGTGCCTCGAGATGGTCAAGGTTGTGTCGAAGTAAGCACGGCCTACCGGTCGATCAGGAACGCGCCTTCGGGCGCGTTTTTTTTGGCGTCGCCTTGGCGAATGCGGTTGCCGTCTTACGTGCCGGGACCGGCGCCACGTCGTCGAACGCCGGCAGGGGCCGGCGGGCGATTTCAGCCGCCTTTTCGAATGGCACGCCGAGCCCGCGCAGCACCACCGTCGCCATGGCGATGTCGTGGTCGGTCGACGCGGTGCCCAGCGCGATGTCGCGCATGGTCTGCATGCCGGTCCCCATGATGAGCCCCATCGCCGCTTGCTCGCTGGGCACGCGGAAATCCTTCTGCGCGATGCCCAGGCGCAGGTCGGCTCGCGCATACAGCGCGACACGTTCCGTGAGTGCGGGCACCGTGGCCGCGATATCGAGCAACAGCAGTGTCCATCGCGGACTCTCCTTCGCCAGCCAGGCGTAGCGGCGCTGGCCGATCGCCATGCGCTGCGCGGCGCGCTCGACGCCCTGCTGGCTGTCGTTGATGTGCTGGCAGAGCGTCTCGGCCAGCCACACGGCCAACGCCGTCGCGATCGATTCCTTCGCATCGAAGTGGTTGTAGACGGTCCCAGGGGTCACGCCGGCGAGCTGGGCGATCTCCTGCATCGTGGCACCGGCCACCCCTCGGGCCGAGAACACCTGGACCGCCGCCAGGATGAGCTGGCGGCGCGTGCGCTCGCGCTTGCCCAGCCCGGGCGGCTGACCAGCCAGCGCCTGGCCGAGCGGCATAGGCAATGCGGCGAGTGACAGTCCTTCAAAATTAGACATAGCATTCAATTTTCAATGACGCATTCAAATTTGAATGACTCGACAATTCTAGAGGACAGACTGATGACGCCTTCTCTTGTACTCGCCTACCTCGTGTTCGAGGTGTCCAGCCCACCGCGGTGGGAACGTTTCTGCCGGGAGGTGCTGGGCCTGCCTGCGCCGCTGGCCAACAGCGATGGCAGCGTGGGCTGGCAGGTCGACGCGCGCGCGCAGCGCCTGATCGTCCGGCCGGGTCCGGCCGATGACGTGGTGGCGCTGGGCTTCGATTGCGCGGACGACACAGCGCTCGATGCATTGCTCGTTCGTCTGGCCGCTGCCGGCCACAGGGTCGAGGTGGGCGACGCGACGCTCCGAGCGGCGCGGCGGGTGCGGCGCCTCCACGTGGTGCGCGACCCCGACGGCAACGTCGTCGAACTCTGCGTCGGGGCCGAGGCCGCGGCGCGACCGTTCGCGTCCGATGCCTTTCCGCAGGGTTTCGTGGTCGGCGATCTCGGCCTGGGCCATGCGGTGCTGGTGTCGCAACGCGTGCCCGCGCTCGAAGCTTTCTATGTGGAGGCGTTGGGCTTCGGCGTCACCGAGCGGCTGGACACGCGCCTCGGACCGATCCAGGTGCAGGGTGTCTTCATGCACTGCAACCGCCGCCATCACTCGCTGGCGCTGTTCGACCTGCCGATGCGCAAGCGCATGCATCACTTCATGCTGCAGGCGCCCGACGTGCGCGACATCGGCATGGCCTACGAGCGTGCCCGACGGCTCAAGGTGCCGATGAGCCTGGACCTGGGGCAACACCCGGCACCGGACAGCACCGTGTCCTTCTACGGCGCCACGCCCTCGGGCTTCGACTTCGAGATCGGCACCGGCACGCAGGAGATCGAGCCGCGCACGTGGCAGTCGCGCCGGATGGACCAGACCAGCGTGTGGGGCCACAAGCCGCGGCTGCGCCTGCAATGGAAGATGGCCGCCGGCCTGCTGCGCCAGCGCATGGGGCGCCGGCCGCGGATGCATGCGAAGGAGAACGCATGAGCCCCGCCGCAGCACGGTGGCTGCGCCGCGCGGGCGTGGTGGTGCTCGGGCTGGTGCTGCTCGCCGGCGCCGCGTTGTGGTTCGGCCTGTCGCAGGCCGACCGCAAGATGCAGCGCAAGGTCGAGGTCGCTGTCCAGCCGGTCGCGCTGCGCCCGCTCACCGACACGGTGGCCCTCGAGCGTGGCCGCTACCTCTACGCCTCGCGCGGCTGCGTCGACTGCCATGGCGCCAACGGCGGGGGTCGCACCTTCATCGATGACCCGAACGGTCTGCGCGTCGCCGGCCCGCACATCAGTCCCGGCCCCGGCAGCGTGACCGCGGGCTACCGGCCGGAGGACTGGGTGCGCGTGATCCGCCATGGCGTGCACCCGATCGGCCGGCCGCTGATGATCATGCCGAGCGAGGACTACAACCGTTTCACCGACGACGACCTCGCCTCGCTCGTCGCCCACATCCGCAGCCTGCCGCCGACCGAAGGCGGTGCCGCGGTGCTCGACTTGCCGCTGCCGGTTCGCGCGCTCTACGGATTCGGGCTGATCCAGGACGCCGCCGCGAAGATCGACCACACACGTCCGCCGGCGGCACCGGTGCCCGAAGGTGTGAGCGTGCAGCACGGCGCCTACGTGGCCAACATGTGCCTGGGCTGCCATGGCGCGCAACTGGCGGGCGGCAAGATCCCCGGCGGTCCGCCCGATTGGCCGGCCGCGTCGCGCCTCGCGCCGGGCGAGGGCACGGTGATGGCGCGCTACCCCGATGCCGAATCGATGATGCGGCTGTTCAAGACCGGCCAGCGGCCCGACGGCACGCCGGTGCGGGTCATGCCCTTCGAATCGCTGCGTGAGATCAGCGAGATCGACATGCGCGCGCTGCACCTCTACCTGCGGCAGCTGCCGCCGCCGGCGAAGGGCTGAGCGCGCAGGCAGGTCAGACCGCTTCGAGCACGTGGATGGTGCGGCTGACCGTCCAGTCTTTCACCTTCGCGCCGTAGGCCGCCATGTGCGGCGACGCGGCATGCGCCTGCAACGCCGCCACGCTGGCCCAGCGCTCGATCACCACGAAGCTGTCGTCGCCGACGCTGCCGCGCGAGGGCGGCATGCCGGCCGCGTCGACCGTTGCGGCATATTCGATGCAGCCGTCTTCGGCGAGCACCGCCGGCACGTTGGCCTGGAAGGCGTCGATGACCTGCGCGCGCAGGCCCGGCTTGGCGGTGATGAAGGCGAGGACGTGGATCATGAAGAGGGTCTCCGGTTGAGCCCTCGAATCTAACGCGCGGCCGCATCGGCCTGGGTCACCGATGCGCGAGGGCCGTTGCAGCTGACGAGCGTCGAGGCAAGCCGTCGACGTGCGCTGTCGATCACTTGCCGCCGGTGACATCCAGGAAGGTGCCGGTGACGAAAGACGCCTCGGCGCCCGCCAACCACAGGATGGCCCGCGCCACCTCTTCGGGCTGGCCGCCTCGTCCCATGGGAATCGAGTCCTTGACGCGATCGACACGGTTCGGTTCGCCGCCGCTGGCATGCATCTCGGTGTAGATGTGCCCGGGACGAATGCAGTTGACGCGGATGCCTTCGCGCGCGACTTCCTTGGCGAGGCCGAGGGTGAAGGTCTCGAGCGCACCCTTCGACGAAGCGTAGTCCACATACTCGTTCGGGCTGCCGAGCCGGGCAGAGGCCGATGAGATGTTGACGATGGCGCCGCCCCGCCCGCCGTGACGCTGCGACATGCGCTTCACCGCCTGCTGCGCACAGAGGATCGGGCCGATGGCGTTGACGGCGAAGATGCGCTGCATCCGTGCGAAGTCGAGTCCCTCGATCCGGGACTGCCGCGCAATGATGGCGGCGTTGTTCACCAACACATCGATCCTGCCGAACGCGTCATCGATGGCGGCGAACAACTGTGCGACTTGTGCGGGGTCTGCACTGTCCGCGCGCACGGCCAGGGCCCGGCGTCCGAGCGATTCGACGTCGGCGCGCACCGCTCGGGCCGCGGACTCGTCGGAGATGAAACTGAGCGCCACGTCGTAGCCCTGGGCGGCCGCCAGTCGCGCTGTCGCGGCACCGACGCCACGGCTGCCGCCGGTGATCAGGATCAAAGGCGCCTGGGAAACGGCATGCATGGTGCGGACCTCGGAGTGATGATGAGATGAATGCCGAAGCAGTGGCATCGGACCCGAGCCTCAACCACGTTGTTGCGTCGGCGCGAGGCGTGGCCGGAGTGTCAACGCCAGCGGCACGATCGCCAGCGCCGTCAGCGCCGTGGCCACGGTCGCTGCCCGGATGCCGACGTGGTCGCCCAAAAAGCCATAGACGATCGGCGACAGTGCGCCTGAAGCGATGGTGCCCGTGTAGAACACCGCGAAGGCGCGCTCGGTGCCGTCTGACGGAGCCATGTCCGGCACGGTACCGTAGAGCACCGACGACGTTCCGTTGAGCATCAGCCCCAGGAGGGGCAACAGCACCAGGGCAGGCCCCAGCGGGCACAGCAGAACGGCCACGATGCACGCTGCCGTGCCGCCTTCGGTCACGAGCACGGTGCCCGTCACGCCGAGGCGCTCGCCCAGCCAGCCGCAGACGAACTTGCCGGCCGCGCCGCCGATGAACACCATCGCCAGTGCGGTGCCCAGCATGGGCGTCGAAATGCCCTTGGCCTGCAGCAGAAAGGGCAAGAAGGTCAGAACACCCATGCGCACGGCAGTGTCGAGAACGCCGATCGCCAGCAGCAGCTGGAAGCCGCTGCGCGATGCGTGCGGGCCGCCGCCAGCCTGGCGCTGCGCCATCGGCGCGGCGCGCGGCAGCGATGGGAGGAAAAGTGCAATGCCTGCCGCGACCAGCACGCCCACGGCGGCCATCACCCACAGCGCATGGCGCCAGGGCATCGAGGCCACCAGGAGCGACATGGCCGCGGGCAGCATGGCCTTGCCCAGATCGCCGGCGAAGTTGTAGATGCCCAGCGGACCCCGGGCGCGTGGGCCGTAGGCGTGTGACACGGCGGTGGAGGCCAGCGGGTGCTGGGTGCTGGAGCCGCTGCCCGATACCGCCAGCGCCACGCACAGGCCGAGCAGGCTGCCCGACATGCCGGCCGCTGCATAGCCCAGCGCCGCCAGCAGCGTGCCCAGTGCCAATGTGGCGCGCCGTCCTACCCGTTGCGACAGTCGACCGGCCGACAACTGCAGGCAGGCCATCGTGCCGCCGTAGACCGCGCGAAGGACGGCCAGCGCGCCGTAGCCCAGGCCGAATTCCGTCTGCCACACCGGCAGCAACACGTAGATCAGGTCGGTGTAGCCGTCGTGCAGCGCATGCGCCACGCACGATACCCAGAGCACGCGATTCGCCTCCGGCGCCGCGTGCTTGCGCCTGGTCGAATCGGCAGCGAGGGAGGGCGTCGTCATGCGATCGATCCTAGGCTTCCGCGGCCCAGGCCACCACAGACGTAATATCGCGGCTATGGGGAGAAAAAGTCCCGCCAACATCGAGAAGGCCGAAGCCCGCGTGGAGCGCGCCCGCTTGCCTCCGCTCAATGCGCTGCGCAGCTTCGAGGCGGTGGCCCTGCATGGCAGCTTCGCCGCTGCGGCGGCCGGGCTCAACGTCACCCACTGGGCGGTTGGCAAACAGATCCGCCTGTTGGAGGACTGGTTCGGCAAGCCCCTGTTCGAACGCCGTGCGCGCGGCGTGCGCCTGACCGATGAGGGCGCGGCCCTCCTGGGTGACGTCAGCGATGCCTTCGACCGGCTGGCGACGGGCACCGCGCGGCTGCGCGACGCAGGTTCCGCTCGGCGCATCTCGGGGACCGTGCGGGTCAATGCCCTGGTGAGCTTCGCGCTGAGCTGGTTGCTGCCACGGCTGCCAGACTTCTGCCTGCAGTTTCCCGACATCGACGTGCAGGTGTCGACCACCTCGCGCAGGTTGCGCTACCTGGGCGATGCCTTCGACATCGGCGTGCGGTCCGGACCCGAGCAGGGACCCGGCCTCGTCTCGCGCATGTTCATGGCCGATGTCCGCCTGCCAGCATGCGCCCCGGCCCTGCTGCGCCAGCATCCGATCCACAGTGTGGCCGACCTTCGCCACCATACGCTGCTGCATTCCGCCAGTACCAAAGGCGCCTGGACCCACTGGCTGCGCACGGCCGGCGCACCTGGCCTTCGGCCCGCGCGACAGATGGAGTTCGAGCATGTGTTTCTGCAGCAGGCCGCAGCGGTGGAAGGACTGGGCGTGGCATTGGCCTCACTGCCGTTGATCCTGCGTGATCTTGCCGCCGGGCGTCTGGTGTGTC
The DNA here is from genome assembly GCF_030317205.1 of Variovorax sp. J2L1-78. Classification (NCBI taxonomy): domain Bacteria; kingdom Pseudomonadati; phylum Pseudomonadota; class Betaproteobacteria; order Burkholderiales; family Comamonadaceae; genus Variovorax; species Variovorax arabinosiphilus. Next base: position 738,449 of record NZ_JASZYB010000002.1, read on the forward strand.
CGCTGCCGGCGACCACCTGGCGCGCGCCGGACTATGCGATGGTGCTCAGCGCCGAGCGCGACAGCGACCCTGCCGTTTCGGCCTTCCGAAACTGGATGCTGCAAGCCGCAGCGGAGGCGCCGAGCACGCCGCCATCGGCCTGACCTCGCAGGCGTCCCAGCCGAGTCGCACCCCTCGACGACGGCGTTTCGCGTCGACGGTCACGCGGCCACCGCGCCGCCCGCCTCGCCCTTCGCCAGGGCGGCCGCCATGAAGTCGACGAAGGCGCGCACCCGCGTCGACAGCTGGTGGCGCTGCGGGTACACCGCGTGGATGTCGGCCTCGGGCGTGCGGTAGCCGGGCAGCACCTGCACCAGCCGGCCGCTGCGCAGGTAGCGCGCGATGTCCCATTCGGCGCGCATCACGATGCCGTGCCCGTCGAGCGCCCAGCTCACCGCGATCTCGCCGTCGTTGGTGGTGAGCGGGCCGCGCGTCTTCACCGCTTGCGTGCGCTGCGTGGCGCCGCGGCCGCTGGTCAGGCGCCAGGTGCCGTAGGCTTCGTCGCCCTGCCGGATACCGATGCAGGCGTGGCGTGCGAGGTCGTTCGGCACCCGGGGCGTGCCGGCGCGCGTCAGATACGCCGGCGACGCGCACAGCAAGCGCCGGTTCGACGCGATGCGTCGCGCGATCACGCGCGTATCGGGCGGCACGCCGAAGCGGATGCAGACGTCGAAGGCGTCGTCGGTCAGCGGCGGCGGGTTGACCGACAGCTGCAGCTGCACGTCGACCTCGGGGTAGCGGCGCGCGAAGCGCGAGATCACCGGTGCGACATGGCTGCGGCCGAAACCGAGCGTCGCGTTCACCCGCAGCAGGCCTTGCGGCTCGCCCTTGGCCTGCCCCAGCAGCTGGGCCATGTCCTCGATCTCGCCGAGGATGCGGCGCGCATGCGCCAGGTACAGCTCACCCTCGGGCGTGAGGCCCATGCGCCGCGTGGTGCGGTTGACCAGCGTCACGCCCAGCCGGTCCTCCATCAGCGCGAGCCGCTTGCTCACCGCCGGCGTGGTCACGCCCATCTCGCGCGCTGCCGCACTCAGGCTGCCGGCCGCTGCCAGCGTCGAAAAGAAGCCCAGTTCCGCGGGCTGGATGGAGGCGCTCATCGACGTTCCATTGTTGAACTCAGGTTAACGATGGATTCAATTCCGGCGCGAATGCATCGCGCGGGCCGATCCTACAGTGCGTCATCCAGACCACCGCCGCATTGAAGGAAGACACCATGAAGACGTACCGCATCGCCACCATCCCCGGAGACGGCATCGGCAAGGAAGTGATCCCCGCCGGCCGGCAGGTGATGGACGCACTGGCCGCGGCCGACGGCACGCTGCGCTTCGAGTTCGAGGACTTCGGCTGGGGCGGCGACTGGTTCCGCGCGCACGGCGAGATGATGCCGGCCAACGGCCTCGATGCGCTGCGCGACAAGGACGCCATCCTCTTTGGCTCGGCCGGCGACCCGCACATCCCCGACCACATCACGCTGTGGGGCCTGCGCCTGAAGATCTGCCAGGGCTTCGACCAGTACGCCAACGTGCGGCCCACGCGCATCCTGCCGGGCATCGACGGTCCGCTCAAGCGCTGCGGCCCGAAGGACCTCGACTGGGTCATCGTGCGCGAGAACTCCGAAGGCGAGTACGCCGGCGTCGGCGGACGCGTGCACCAGGGCCACCCGATCGAGGCCGCGACCGACGTGAGCATGATGACCCGCGCCGGCGTCGAGCGGATCATGCGCTTCGCCTTCAAGCTGGCGCAGTCGCGCCCGCGCAAGCTGCTCACCGTCGTCACCAAGAGCAACGCGCAGCGCCACGCGATGGTGATGTGGGACGAGATCGCGGTGCAGATCAGCAAGGAGTTCCCGGACGTCACCTGGGACAAGGAGCTGGTCGACGCCGCCACCGCGCGCATGGTCAACCGGCCCGCCACGCTCGACACCCTCGTGGCCACCAATCTGCACGCCGACATCCTGAGCGACCTGGCCGCCGCGCTGGCGGGCAGCCTGGGCATCGCACCCACCGGCAACATCGACCCGGAGCGCCGCTACCCGTCGATGTTCGAACCGATCCACGGCTCGGCCTTCGACATCATGGGCCAGGGGCTGGCCAACCCGGTCGGCACCTTCTGGTCGGTGGTGATGCTGCTCGAGCATCTGGGCGAGCCCGCCGCGGCGACCCGTGTGATGCAGGCCGTGGAGCATGTCACCGCCAACCCCGCGCTGCACACGCGCGACCTCGGTGGCACGGCCACCACCGAGGCGGTCACGCGCGCGGTCTGCGAGCACATCGCCAGCGCGCACAGCGAACGCCGCGCCGCCTGAGCGCGGCCGCGCCAGCCTGGCGCGAGCGACGAGATTCACAACAAGACGGAGACAACACCATGCGCATTTCTTTCCGGCCGCATCGTCGGCAGCTCGTGCAGGCCGCGGCGCTCGCGCTCGGCCTGTCGGCCACGCTGGCCATGGCGCAAGCCTGGCCCACACGCTCGATCAGCCTGATCGTGCCGTTCCCCGCCGGCGGCACGACCGATGTGCTGGCGCGCGCGCTGGCCGACAGGCTCTCGCAGAGCCTTGGCCAGCCCGTCGTGGTCGAAAGCCGGCCCGGTGCCGGTGCGACCGTTGGGGCCGACTATGTCGCCAAGGCCAAGCCCGACGGCTACACGCTGCTCATGGGCGCGGTGCACCACACCATCGCCACCAGCGTCTACAAGAAGCTGCCGTACGACTTCCAGAAGGACCTCGCGCCGGTGGCCACGGTCGCGATGGTGCCCAACGTGCTGGTGGTGAACGCCGCGCTCACGCCCGCGCGCAACGTGACCGAGCTCGTGGCCTTCGCCAAGTCGGCGCCGGCCAAGCTGGCCTACGGGTCGAACGGCAACGGCACCGCGCAGCACCTGATCGGCACGCAGTTCCAGGCCAGCACCGGTGTCGAGTTGCTGCACGTGCCCTACAAGGGCAGCGGCCCGCTGACGACCGACCTGCTCGGCGGCCAGGTCGCGATGTCCTTCGACACCATCACGCCGGTGCTGCAGCACATCCAGGCGGGCAAGCTGCGCGCGCTGGCCGTGACGACCGCGAAGCGCTCGTCGGTGCTGCCCGACGTGCCGACGCTCGAAGAGGCCGGGCTCAAGGGCTTCGACATCGGCACCTGGTTCGGCGTCCTCGCGCCGGCCGCGACGCCGAAGGACGTGGTGGCGCGCCTCAACAGCGAGATGGTGAAGATCATCCGTTCGCCCGACTTCGCGCAGCGCATGCAGGCCATCGGTGCCGAGCCGCTCGGTGGCACACCCGAGCAGATGGCCAAGCAGATCGCCGACGAGACCACCAAGTTCGCGAAGCTGGTGAAGGACGGCAAGGTCGCGATCGACTGATCGCCGCCGCGGCGCTTCAGCCCGGCACCGCGCCGGGTGCCATGTACACCAGCTCCCACACGTGGCCGTCGAGGTCCTGGTAGGCGTGCTGGTACATGAAGCCGTGGTCCTTCGCCGGGGTGGGCGTGGTGCCACCCGCGGCCACCGCCTTGCCGACGAGGTCGTCGACCTGCGCGCGGCTCTCGCACGACAGGCAGAGCAGCACCTCGGTGCTGGTCTTCGCGTCGACGATCGTCTTGGACGTAAAGGTCTGGAAGTACGTGTCGACCAGCAGCATCACGTAGATGTGCTCCTCGCTCACGATCATGCAGGTCGCGTTCTCGTCGGTGAACTGCGGGTTGAAGGTGTAGCCGAGTGCCGTGAAGAAAGCGACGGACCGCTTCAGGTCCTTCACCGGCAGGTTGACGAAGATCTGGGTCGCCATTGGTTTTCCTCGGGAAATGGGGTGAAATGGGACGGTTTGTGGACGCCGTCCACAAGACCTTAACGGAGAGAATGGACGCTGTCCACATGAAATTCCCCGTGCCATGAGTCCCGTTCCCGTCCCGCTGCCGGTGCGCAGCACCTACCGCCATGGCGACCTGCGGCGCGCGTTGCTCGAAGCGGGCATCGCGCTGGCACGCAGCGGCGGGCCCGAGGCGGTGGTGCTGCGCGAGGTCACGCGCCAGGCGGGCGTGGTGCCGAACGCGGCGTACCGGCACTTCGGCAGCCGCCAGGAGCTGTTGAAGGCGGTGCGCGCGGCCGCGCTGTCGGCATCCGCGGCGGCCATGGAGGCCGAGCTGGCCACGGTCCCGGCGGGTCTTGCACCGGCCGAGGCGGCCCGCGCGAGCCTGCGCGCCATCGGTGCCGGCTACCTGCGTTTCGCGCAGGCCGAGCACGGCTTGTTCCTCACGGCCTATGCGGCGTCCGACGACCTCAAGGGCCCGAGCGATCCGGCGCGTGCCGGGCCGAGCGGCAAGAACCCGTACCAGTTGCTGGGCGAGGCTCTCGACCAGATGGTGGCCGCCGGGCTGATGTCGGCAGATCGGCGGCCCGGCGCCGAATTCCTCGCCTGGTCGGCGGTCCACGGCCTCGCGATGCTGGTGCTCGACGGGCCGCTCGGCCCCGTGGTCGGCCCGCAGATGCAGCAGGTGGGCCAGCGCTTGCTCGACATGGTCGAGCACGGCCTCTCGGTCTGAATCAGCCGCCGCTCGGCGCCCGCGTGCCGGTGGGCTTCGGCAGGAACACGAAAGCGGCCGCGCCCGAGACCAGCAGGGCGGCAATGGTCAGCAGCACGCTCATGAACGGGTCGGCCCCGTGCGCCGATGCGACGGACGCCACCGCGCCGGTGAACCACTGCATCACCGCCACGCCGAGGAACATCGCCATCGTGAAGACCGCCATCGCGCGGCCCGTCATCGCGGCCGGGTAGGCGGCCTTCACGTCCGCGTACTGCAGCACGATGTAGCCCGAGAGCACGCCGACCGCGATCAGGCCGGCCACGTCGAGCGCCGCCCCGGGGTTGAAGGCCATGACGCCGAAGATCGCCGCGACGCCCAGCGTGAAGCCGACGATCCAGCGCCGCCGCGCCGCGCCCGGGTCGAAGCGGCCGAACAGCACCGGCCCGAACATGCCGACCACCGACACCGCGATCGCCACATTGCCGCTCTGCACCAGCGAGAAGCCGTGCCGCTCGATCAGCAGCGGCCCGAGCCACAGCCCGCGCAGCGAGATGAAGGACGCGTAGGTCACCCACGCCAGCCCAATGATGCCCAGCGTGTGCGGCAGCGCGAACAGCGCGCCGTAGCTGCGCAGCGCGCCCAGCACCGACGGCCGCTCGGCCGCCGCCACCGGTGCCGGCGGCTCCTGCACCAGCCACAGGATCAGCAACCACGCGAGCACCGACACCGCCCCCAGCGCCCAGAAGCCGGTGCGCCAGGATGTCGCCTGCACCAGCCACGCGAGCGGCGTGCCGGTCAGCAGCATGCCCAGCGAACCGATGCCCAACGTGAGCCCCGACACCGCCGCGAAGCGTTCGGCCGGAAACTGCCGCGCGATGAACACCGTGCACACCAGGAAGGCCGGCGCGCAGCCGACGCCGATGAGCACCTGGCCCGCCACCAGCACCGGAAAGGTCGGTGCCAGCGCCGACACCGCCGCGCCGACGATCGCCAGCGGGAACGCGGCCAGCACCGTGCGCCGCACGCCCTGCAGGTCGATGCCGATGCCCATCAGCAGCTGCAGCGCACCGAAGGCGAAGTGGAAGGCCCCGGCGAACAGGCCCAGCGCCTGGGCCGACAGGCCGAACTCGGCCTGCAGCGGCGCGGCCAGGATGGCGGCGACGGTGCGGAAGGCCTGGCTGAGGGCGAAGGCGCCGGTCAGGGCCAGCAGCATCAGCCAGGAAGAGCGGGGCGGGGTGTGTCTCGAGAGGCTCGTTGTCATTCTTGTCGCGCGCAGACCGGTCGGTGGCCGGCGGCGACAGCGAGCCTAACCGTTCGTGGCGTGGGTGGCTGTCGCGCCCGGCGCCGGTCGCTCCTCGCGCCCGTCCGGATGCCGCGCGAAGCGGGCCGGGTCGGTGCCGTGCACCGGCGCCTCGTCCTTCCACGGCCAGCCGCCGAACTGGGTGCGGCGGTAGTCGGCCATGGCCTGCGCGATCTCGGCCTGCGTGTTCATCACGAACGGGCCGTACTGGGCCACGGGCTCGGCGATCGGCTTGCCCTGCAGCACCAGGAACTCGCCCACGGCATCCCCGTTGACCAGTTCGACCGCCTGGTCGGCGCGCAACTCGATGGCCGCGTGGCTCGCGACATCGCGGCCACCCACGGTCACCGACGTGCCTTTGAAGAAGTAGAGGCTGCGGCGCGTGCCCCGGCCTTGCGCGGCGGGCAACGTCCAGCGCGCGCCGGGCGCCATGCGGATCGTCCAGATGGCCACGTCGGCGTCATCCTGTGCGGCCCATGAATCGGGCGGCGGCGCGAGCGGGCCGCTGGCCTGGCCCGGCGCGGCGTCGATCGGGCCGATGCGGCCGGCCACGCAGGCCACGTCGGTCGTGCGTCCCGCGTCGTCGGTGGCGGTGAAGCGCGGCACGTCTTCGGCCCAGAACATGGTGAAGTGGGGCGCCACCATCTTGTGGCGCGCCGGCAGGTTGAGCCAGATCTGGAACAGCTCCAGCGGGTTGGGCGCGGTCGCGTCGAGCAGCGGGAACATCTCCGAGTGCACGATGCCCGCGCCAGCCGTCACCCACTGCACGTCGCCGCCGCCGAAGCGCGCCGCCGCGCCGAGCGAGTCGGCGTGGTCAATGAGGCCCTTGCGCACGATGGTCACGGTCTCGAAGCCGCGGTGCGGATGGCCGGGGAAGCCGGGAATGTCTTCGCCGTGGTACATGCTCCAGCCGTCCTTGCGGCTGAAGTCCTGGCCGATGGCGCGGCCTTCGAGCGATACCGCGGGGCCCATCGCGCCGTTGCCGGCGGGATAGGCGTCGTCGTGGTACGCGCAGAACAGGAACGGGTCGATGGTCTCCCACGGAAAGCCGAGGGGCTTGATCTGGACGATGGGGTCGGTCATGGCGGTGTCTTTCGAGTGAGCGCCGGCTGCGATGGTGGCGGCGATCCCCGGAATATGGGGTCGGTTCGGTGGAGCGGAAGGCCGACAGGGAGGACACCGTGTTCTGCATGTGGAACGGCGGCCTGGTGCGACGCAGGCGGCCGGCTATGCTGTCCTCGCATGTCCGTTGACGCCATCCTCGCCTCTTTCTCGAAATCGCTGAAGTGTGTCGCACTGGCTCTCGCATCGTCCGGCGCGGCGGGGGCGGCCGCCGACACCGCCTCCATCTGTCTGCAGACCGCAACGCAGGTCACCGCCTCACCCCGTGCCATCGCTTTCGCCACGGCTGCGCAGCAGGAACTTCAGGCCTTCGGCGGCCAGACGATCGACGCCGAAGGCCGGATGGTCGTCGCCGGCAACGCCGAGGCCGAAGACACGCGCCGCAGTCTCGCCGACCGCCCGCCCTGGCAGCGCGTGCTCGGCTACTGGGCGGCGGTGGACCCTCAGGACGGCCTGCTGCCGTCGCAGGTGCGCTTCGGCGCGTGGCGGCCGGCCGACCGGCGCCTGCTGGTGCAGGCCATCGGCCAGGCGTCCGCCGAGCGGCTGCAGGGGCTGGGCGTGGGGCCGGACCAGGGGCTGGAGGCCTCGGAGGTGCGTGCCTTGCAGACGGCGGCCAACCGCGTCGCGGTGATCGACACGCCCTGGTCCGCCGCCTTCGTGAGCTGGCTCGCGCGGCAGTCGGGCCTGGTCGACGGCGAGTTCGTTTTCTCAGAGGCGCATGCCGACTACGCGGGCGCCGCGTGGCAGTCCGGCGAGGCGGAGGCGACGGGCGCACCGACGCGCTACGCGATGCGTGCCTGTGACATCACGCAGACGCCACCGCGTGTGGGCGACCTGGTCTGCCAGGCGCGTGGTGCCCGCGCCGGGCTCGACACCTTCGCGCGCATCGGCGAGGTGCTGGCCGGGCGGCCCACCGGCGGCGTGGCCTTGCCGATGCATTGCGATGCGATCGTGGCGGTCGATGCGAGCGGCTTCGACGCCGTAGGCGGCAACGTGCTGCAGTCGGTCACGCGGCGCCGGCTCGACTTCGCACCGGGCACCTCGGTGCTCGACGCGAGTTACCTGGCCGAGGGTTGCACGGTGGGCACGCCCGGCTGCATCGACCGGCACCTGAGCCGGCAGCCCTGGTCGCTCCTGCTGCAGTGGCGGTGACTCCGCCGGGCGTTCTCAGCGGTAGAAGGCTTCGACCTTGCCCTTGAGCTTGAGCATCAACGGCTTGCCCTTGCGGTCGAGCGTCTTGCCGGCCGGTACCTTGATCCAGCCTTCGCTGACGCAGTACTCCTCCACGTCGGCGCGGTCCTTGCCGTTGAAGCGGATGCCGATGTCGTGCTCGAACACGGCGGCGACATGGTGCGCGCTGCGCGGGTCGATGGAGAGGTGGTCGGGCAGGTCGGGGCGGGTGGTGGAATCGTTCATGGGGTCGGGTGAGTTCGAGCCCGCCATTTTCTCTGGGAAACTGCAGTCCCCATGCCGCGCGCTTCGCATCCTCCCCTCGACCTCGATTTCGACGCGCCGTCCGAGGTCGTGGCGCGCGCGCTCATCGGCGTGACCTTGCTGGTCGACGGTGTCGGCGGCCGCATCGTCGAGACCGAGGCCTACGACCGCGACGACCCGGCCTCGCATACTTTCGGCGGGCCTACGCCGCGCAACGCGGCGATGTTCGGGCCGTCGGGCCGCGCCTACGTCTACCGCTCCTATGGCATCCACTGGTGCCTGAATGTCGTCTGCCGCGAAGCAGGCCACGGCGCCGGGGTGCTGATCCGCGCGATCGAACCCACGATGGGCATCGCACGCATGCAGGCACGGCGCGGGCTCGACGATCTGCGCCTGCTGTGCGCCGGCCCAGGCCGCGTGGGGCAGGCGCTCGGCATCGACGGGAGCTTCAACGGCAAGGCGCTCGATGCGCCGCCCTTCGTGCTGATTCCGATCGATGGCGAGCAGCCCGCCGTGCAGGTCGAGGTCGGCCCGCGCATCGGAATCTCGAAGGCGGCCGACGTGCCGTGGCGCTTCGGGGAGAAGGGGTCACGCTTTTTGAGCAAGCCCTTTCGGACCGTGCCGCGCGCGGTCTAGCCCTCAGCCACCAGCGGGCTTGGGCGTGCTCACGTCGGCCGCCTGTTCCGTCGTCTCGCGCCAGCCACCCCCCAGCACCTTGTAGAGCGTGAGCCGGTTGGTCTGCTCGGTGAGCTGCAGGCTGATGAGCGACTGCTGCGCCGTGTACAGCGCGCGCTGCGCGTCGAGCACGTCGAGGTAGGCCGCGCCGCCGCTGCGGAAGAGCGCGTCGGACAGCTCGAAGGCGCGCGTCGTGGCAGCCACGAGCGACTGCTGCGCCGCCAGCCGCTCGCCCAACGTGCGCCGCGCGGCCAGGGCGTCGGCCACCTCGCGGAAGGCGACCTGCAGGGTCTTTTCGTAGCTCGACAGCTGGATCTGCTGCTGCGCCTGGGCCACGCCCAGGTTGGCGCGGTTGATGCCGCCGTCGAAGATCGGCAGGCTGATCGACGGCGCGAAGTTCCAGGCCGCGCTGCCGTCCGCGAACAGGCCCGACAGGCTGTTGCTCGCGGTGCCGGCCGAGCCGGTGAGCGTGATGCGCGGGTAGAAGGCCGCGCGTGCGGCGCCGATGTTGGCGTTGCTGGCGCGCAGCGCATGCTCGGCGGCCAGCACGTCGGGCCGTTGTTGCAGCACCGACGACGGCAGCTCGGCCGGCGGCGCGAGCAGTTGCGCGGCCGGTGCCTGCGCCATCGCGGCCATCGGTGGCGGCAGCAGCTCGGCGGGCACCGTGGTACCGGCCAGCAGGTTGAGCGCATTGCGGCTCTGCTCGACCTGGCTGTCGAAGGCGGCCGCGTCGGCGCGCGCGGTGTCGACGGTGGTCTGTGCCTGCGCCAGCGCCAGGCCCGACTGCGCGCCCAGGTCGTAGCTGCGCTTGATCAGGTCGTAGGACTTCTGCCGCGTCGTCAGCGTGTCGCGCGCCAGCTGCAGGCGCTGCTGGTCGGTGGCCAGCACGAGCCAGGCGGTGGCGACTTCGGCCACCAGGCTCAGCTGGGTACCGCGACGCGCGTCCTCGGTCGCGAAGAAGCTCTCCAGCGCCGCGTCGCTCAGGTTGCTCACCCGACCGAACAGGTCCAGCTCGTAGCTGGTGAGCGCGAGGTTCACGTTGTACTGCGTCGCGATGCGCGCCTGCCCGCTGGCCGACACGCTGCCCGGCGTGCGGGCGCGGCTGCCGCCGGCCCCCAGTCCGATCGACGGGAAGGCGCCGGCACGCGTGACGCCGTACTGCGCCCGGGCGCGTTCGATGTTCAGCGCCGCCACGCGCAGGTCGCGGTTGTTGGCCAGCGTGAGCTCGACCACGCCGCGCAGCCGCGCATCGATGAAGAACTCGCGCCAGCCCAGGTCGCGCGCGGCGGGCACCGCAGACGCCAGGCCCGCGGGGGCGGAGGCCCAGGCCGCGGGCACCGGCGCCGCCGGCTGGGCGTAGCGGGGCGCCAGGTTGACGCAGCCCGACAGCAGCGCGGCCGGCACGGCCAGCGAAAGAAGGAATGGGCGAAAGCCGCGGTGCGTGCGCATCAGTGGCTCCCTTGCTCGATGGCCTGCACCGGCATCGCCGGTGGCGTGCGCTTGCTGCGGCGACGTTCCATGAAACCCCGGATCAGCACGAAGAACAGCGGGACGAAGAAGATGCCCAGCGCGGTGCCGAGCACCATGCCGCCCAGCACCGCGGTGCCGATCGACTGGCGGCCGCCGGCGCCCGCGCCGGTGCCGATGGCCAGCGGCAGCACGCCGAAGCCGAAGGCCAGCGAGGTCATCAGGATGGGCCGCAGTCGCAGCCGCACCGCCTCCAGCGTCGCGTCGATCACGCTCTTGCCCTGCTCCTGCAGTTGCTTGGCGAACTCGACGATCAGGATCGCGTTCTTCGACGACAGGCCCACGGTGGTCAGCAGGCCGACCTGGAAGTACACGTCGTTGCTCAGCCCGCGGGTCGAGGTGAAGAGCAGCGCGCCCACCACGCCCAGCGGCACCACCAGGATGACCGAGAAGGGCACCGACCAGCTCTCGTACAGCGCCGCGAGGCAGAGGAACACGAAGAGGATCGAGATGGCGTAGAGCATCGGCGCCTGCGCGCCCGACAACCGCTCCTGGTAGGACGCGCCCGAGAACTCGTAGCCGATGCCCGCGGGCATCTGCTTCATCACGTCCTCGACCGCCAGCATGGCCGCGCCGGAGCTCACGCCCGGTGCGGCATCGCCGACGAATTCATACGCCGGCGCGCCGTTGTAGCGGATGAGCTGTGGCGAGCCGTAGGTCCAGCGCGTGGTCGAGAAGGCGTTGAAGGGCACCATCTGGCCGAGCGTGTTGCGCACGCTCCAGCGGCCGATGTCGGCGGGCAGCATGCGAAAGGGCGTGTCGCCTTGCATGTAGACGCGCTTGACGCGGCCATTGTTCAGGAAGTCGTTCACGTAGGTGCCGCCCATCGCGGTCGACAGCGTGCTGTCGATCGCGGTGGTGGTGAGGCTCAGCGCACCGGCCTTGGCGTCGTCGATGTCGACAGCGAACTCGGGCGTGTCTTCCAGGTTGTTGCTGCGCACGTTCGCCAGTTCGGGCCGCTGGCCCATCAGCTGCAGCGCCTGGTCGCGCGCCTTGAGCAGCGCGTCGTGGCCCAGCGCGTTCTGGTCCTTGAGGAAGAAGTTGAAGCCGGCGTTGGCGCCCAGGCCGCGCACCGCCGGCGGCAGCACGACGTAGATGCGGGCGTCGCGCACGGCGGCGAGGTCCCTGCTGCCGCGGCGGGCCACGGCGGCGGCGGAATGTTCCCTGCCCGGCCGGTCGGCCCAGTCCTTGAGCTTGACGAAGGCGCGCGCCGAACTCTGGTCGCCGTTCTGGCCGATGATCAGGTTGATGGTCACGACCTCGGGCTGCTTCAGGAAGTAGTCCTGCACCTGCTGGAGCACCGGCTGCAGCCGCGCATTCGACGAACCCGGCGGCAGCGTGACCTGCACCTGCACGAAGCCCTGGTCCTCGTCCGGCAGGAAGGAGGTGGGCAGGCGCATGAACATGATGGCCATCACGGCGCAGATGCCGAGGTAGACCAGCAGGCTGCGCTTGCCGCGCCGCACGATGCCGCCGACGATGCCCGTGTAGCGGTCGGCGCTGCGATCGAAGCGCGTGTTGAAGCCCGCGAAGAAGCGGTCGACGTAGCCGAACAGGCCCTTGCGCGGCGCGCCGTGCGGAGAATGCGCCCCCTTGGGCACCGGCTTGAGCAGCGTGGCGCAGAGGGCCGGCGTGAGCGTCAGCGCCACCAGCACCGACAGCACCATGGCCGAGACGATGGTGATGGAGAACTGGCGGTAGATCACACCGGTCGAGCCGCCGAAGAAGGCCATCGGGATGAACACCGCCGACAGCACCAGCGCGATGCCGACCAGCGCCGGCGTGATCTCGGCCATCGACTTCTTCGTGGCCTCCTTGGGCGACAGGCCTTCCTCGCTCATCACGCGCTCGACGTTCTCGACCACCACGATGGCGTCGTCCACCAGCAGGCCGATGGCCAGCACCATGCCGAACATGGTCAGCGTGTTGATCGAATAGCCGAAGGCCGAGAGCACGCCGAAGGTGCCCAGCAACACCACCGGCACCGCCACCGCGGGGATCAGCGTGGCGCGGAAGTTCTGCAGGAAGACGTACATCACCAGCACGACCAGCAGCATCGCCTCAGCCAGCGCCTTGACCACCTCGTCGATCGACGCGCTGACGAAGGGCGTGGTGTCGAAGCTCACGAAGGTCTCGAGCCGGTTCGGGAAGAAGGGCTGCAGCTCGGCGATCTTGGCGTTTACGTTTTCGGCCACCTGCACCGCGTTGGCGCCGTCGGCCAGCACGATGCCCAGGCCCGCGCCGGGCTTGCCGCCGAGCACCGAGCGCACCGTCAGGTTCTCGGCGCCCAGTTCGATGCGGGCGACGTCACGCAGCCGCACCACCGCGCCGTCGGCGGTCGCGCGCAGCACCACGTTGCCGAACTGCTCGACGGTGCGCAGCTTGCTGCGCGCGGTGATGGTGGCGTTGAGCTGCTGCTGCGACGCGGCGGGCAGGGCGCCCAGCTGGCCGGCCGACACCTGGGCGTTCTGCGCCTGCAGGGCGGTGTTCACGTCCGAGGGCATGAGCGAGTACTTGCGCAGCTTGTCGGGGTCGAGCCAGATGCGCATCGCGTAGCCGGTGCCCAGGGTCTGCACCTCGCCCACGCCGTCGATGCGGCTGACCACGTCGACCAAGTTGCTGGTGATGTAGTCGCCCACGTCCACCGCGTCGGCGCTGCCGTCGCCGGAGAACATCGAGACGATCATCAGGAAGTCGTTGCCGCCCTTGATGACGAACACGCCGCGGGTCTGCACCTGCTGCGGCAGCCGGGCCATGGCGGGCTGCAGCTTGTTCTGCACCTGCATCTGCGCCACGTCGACGTTGGTGCCGGGCGCGAAGGTCAGCTGGATGCGCGAGACGCCCGACGAGTTGCTGGTGCCCTGCATGTAGAGCAGGTTGTCGATGCCGGTGAGCTGCTGCTCGATCACCTGCGTGACCGAGTCCTCCACCGTCTTGGCCGACGCGCCGGTGTAGGTCGAGACGATGGACACGCGCGGCGGCGCGATGTCCGGGTACTGCTCCAGCGGCAGGGTGCGGATCGCCATCAGCCCCGCGAGCATGACGATGATGGACAGCACCCACGCGAAGATGGGGCGGTCGATGAAGAACTGGGCCATCGTCGTTCCTCAGCGCACGGTGGCCGTGGCGCCGGCGCTCGCCACCGGCCCGGGCGTGCCGGCCGCGCCGTTGGGTGCCTTCGGATTCGCACCATCGGGCGTCGCGGCCGGCGGCGTGACTTCCGACGCGCGCACCGTGTCGCCCACGCGGGCGCGCTGCGAACCCTCGACCAGCACGCGCTCGCCGGCCTGGAGGCCGCTGAGCACCTGCCAGCGGTTCGTCACGGCACGGCCGACGACGATGGCGCGCTTGACCAGCTTGTTGTCGGCGCCGACCACCAGCGTCGATGCGGCGCCGTCGGGCGTGCGCGTCACGGCCTGCTGCGGGATGAGCAGCGCCGCCTCGTTCACGCCTTCCTGCAGCACCGCGCGCACATACATGCCGGGCATCAGCAGGCGGTCGGGGTTGGGCATCACCGCGCGCAGCGTCACGCTGCCGGTGCCGGCATCGACCGTGACGCCGGCGAAGGTCAGCTTGCCGGGGTGCGGGTAGACCGAGCCGTCTTCGAGCAGCAACTTGATGGGCGCCTCGTTGGCGTTGCCGCGCTGCAGGCGGCCTTCGGCCAGGTCGCGCTTGAGGCGCAGCAGGTCCGCGCTGGACTGCGTGACGTGCACGTACACCGGGTCGAGCTGCTGCACCGTGGTGAGCGCCGTGGCCTGGTTGGCCGTGACCAGCGCGCCGGCCGTGACGCTCGAGAGCTCGACCCAGCCGGTGATCGGGGAGTTGATGCGCGTGTAGCCCAGGTTGATGCGCGCCGTCTGTTCCGCCGCGCGCGCCACCGCCACGTCGGCCTCGGCCTGCAGCGAGGCCGCCTGCGTCTGATCGTTCACCTGCTGGCTGATCGCGTCGATCTTCACGAGCTCGGCGTTGCGCTTGGCCACGGTGCGTGCGTTCGCGAGCGTCGATTCGGCCTTGCGCACGTTGGCCTGCGCGCTGGCATAGGCCGCCTGGAACGGTGCCGGGTCGAGTTGGTAGAGCGCCTGGCCCTCCTTGACCTGCGAACCTTCGTTGAACAGGCGCTTCTGGATGATGCCGCCCACCTGCGGACGGATCTCGGCGATCACCGGCGCCACGGTGCGGCCCGACAGCTCGGTGCTGAACGCCATGCGCTCGGGCTTGAGCGTGACCACGCCGATCTCCTTGACCTGCGGTTGTGCCGCACCCTTGGCGGCCGTTTCGGAGCGGGAACAGCCGGCCACCGTCACCGCCAGCGCGGCCGCCAGCCCCCACGCAACAAATCCAAGACGAAGGCCGCGAGAGGCAGGGGAAGGTGGCGCGAACGGGGCAGGGTGCGACATGGGAACCGGTGGTTGTGGGGTCAAGGCGGAAGTGTGAAACGAGCAGGCGCTACTGGTTCGCGGCAGGCGCTGGAAGAAGCCCTGCTTTACAGAACTTCACATTTACCGAGATCTGTGTCCGCATGCAAGCGCGATGCCCAGTGCGGTGCTCCGTCCGCGAAATCCTGCCCGTTTCCTGCACCGTTTGCGGGCGGGTTCGCCCTATCACGCCTGGCCCGCAATTTGCATGATAAATGTCAAACGTTGACTGTCGACAGGTTACATATTGACCGCCCGCACCCTTCCGGGCGCGGTTTCAAGGCAGGCGGCGAGCCAAGGACCCCTATGCACCTCCAATCCGTGAGCCCCCGAAAGACCGAGATTTCCGACGCCGAGCGCCTTGTGCGCGAAGACCTGGCTGCCGCCTACCGACTGGTCGCGTACTACGGCATGGACGACAGCATCTACACGCACATCTCCGCGCGGGTGCCGGGCACCGAGGGCCAGTTCCTCATCAACCCCTTCGGCATGCTGTTCCGCGACATCACGGCCTCGTCGCTCGTGAAGATCGACCTCGAAGGCCGGATCCTCGACGACTCGCCCTACGACGTGAACCCGGCCGGCTTCACCATCCACAGTGCGGTGCATTCGGCCCGCCACGATGCCGCCTGCGTGCTGCACACGCACACGATCGCCGGCGTCGCCGTCTCCTCGCTGGCCGGCGGGCTGCAGCCCTGCAACCAGTGGGCGCTGCAGTTCTACAACCGCGTCGTCTATCACGACTTCGAGGGCATCGCGCTCGACCACGAGGAGCGCGAGCGCCTCATCGCCGACCTGGGCCCGAGCTCGCGCGCCATGATCCTGCGCAACCACGGCCTGATGACGCTGGGGCGCACCGTTTCCGAGGCCTTCATCCTGATGCTGAACCTCGAGCGCGCCTGCCGCGTGCAGGTGGCCATCGCCTCCACCGGCGAGCCGATCCACCCCGTGCCGCCCGAGGTCTGCGAGCGCACCGCGCAGCAGTACGAGAGCGGCGACAGCACGCGCGAAGCCGGCGACCCCGATCCGAACGCCCGCGAATGGCGCGCGATGCTCGAACGCATCGCGCCATCGCCGGTCACGTCCTTCCGCGACTGAGCCCCCCCGTTTCCTTTCCGTCGATCCTTCCCCAACCCTTCTCGAGCCTCCAGGAGTCCTTCCCATGAAAAGACGCAATCTCATTCAGGCGGGTGCCGCTACCACTGCCGGTTTCATGCTGGCGGGCGTGCCGCTGCACGTGCTGGCCGCCGGCAAGAAGGGCGGCGTCATCAACGCCGTCGTGCAGCCCGAGCCGCCCAGCCTGATGGTCGGCATCACGCAGAACGCCCCGACCCAGCTGGTGGCCGGCAACATCTACGAAGGCCTGCTGCGCTACGACGAGAAGATCAACCCGCTGCCCGGCCTGGCGACCTCGTGGACCTCGAACAAGGAAGGCACGCTCTTCACCTTCAAGCTCAAGCCCGGCGTGACCTGGCACGACGGCAAGCCCTTCACGTCCGCCGACGTGGTGTTCTCGGCCGACGTCTTCTTGCGCAAGACCCATGCGCGGCTGCGCAACAACCTGGCTGCGGTGGAAAGCATCAAGGCGCTCGATCCGCTGACGGTCGAGTTCAAGCTCAAGTACCCCTTCGGTCCCTTCCTCGGCATCTTCGAGGTCGGCAGCATGCCGATGGTCCCCAAGCACATCTACGAAGGCACCGACTTCGCCACCAACCCGGCCAACGCGACGCCCATCGGCACCGGTCCCTTCAAGTTCAAGGAATGGGTCAAGGGCAGCTACATCCAGCTGGTGGCCAACGACAAGTACCACGTCAAGGACATGCCGCTGGTCGATAGCGTGTACTTCCACGTCATCCCCGATGCGGCCTCGCGCGCCGCCGCCTTCGAATCCGGCAAGGTCGACGTGGTGCCCGGCGGCGCGGTCGAATACTTCGACGTGCTGCGCCTGTCCAAGCTGCCCGGTGCGGCCGTCACCACCAAGGGCTGGGAGTTCTTCGCGCCGCACGCGTGGCTGTGGATCAACAACCGCAAGGCGCCGATGGACAACATCAAGTTCCGCCAGGCGATGATGTTCGCCATCGACCGCGAAGCGATCTGCAAGGTGGCGTGGCAGGGCTTCGCCAAGCCGGCCACCGGCCCGTTCAACAGCAACATCAAGTTCTACAGCACCGACGTCGCCAAGTACCCGCGCAATGTCGAGACCGCCAAGAAGCTGCTCGCCGAAGCCGGCTACAAGGGCGAGACGCTGCGCATGCTGCCGCTGCCCTACGGCGAAACCTGGACGCGCTCGGCCGAGATCCTGCGCCAGAACCTGCTGCAGGCCGGCGTGAAGATCGAGATGGTCGCCACCGACGTCGCGGGCTGGAACCAGAAGCTCAACGAGTGGGACTACGACCTCGCCTTCACCTACGTCTACCAGTACGGCGACCCGGCCCTGGGTGTGTCGCGCAACTACACGACCGCCAACATCGCCAAGGGCTCGCCCTTCAACAACGTCGAGGGCTATTCCAACCCGAAGGTCGACGAGCTGTTCGAAGCCGGTGCCAAGGAAGCCGATCCGGAAAAGCGCAAGGCCATCTACCTGCAGGCCCAGAAGATCCTGCTGGACGAAGTGCCGGTCGCGTGGCTCTACGAGATCAACTTCCCGACGCTGTACCGCACCAAGCTCACGAACCTCGTGACTTCGGGCATCGGGCTGAACGACAGCCTGGGCGGCGCCTCGATCGCCTGAACCGCCGCAGGCGCTGGCGCCCGCGTCTGTGCCGAACGCACGCGGCGGGCCGCTTCCGGGGCCCGCCCGTCCACTCTTTACCTGACGGAGTCCACTTCCGATGAAACGACGCAACCTCCTCCAGCTGGGCGGCGCCACGGCCGGCCTCACGCTGGCCGGCATCCCGCTGGAGCTGCTCGCCGCCGGCAAGAAGGGCGGCGTGATCAACGTCGCGCTGCAACCCGAGCCGCCCAGCATCATGATCGGCACGATCCAGAACGGTCCGGCCCTTCTGGTGGGAGGCAACATCTACGAAGGCCTGTTGAGTTACGACGAGCAGCTCACCCCGCAGCCCTCGCTGGCCACCGCGTGGACCGTGAGCCCCGATGGCCTGACCTACGTCTTCAAGCTCAAGCCCAACGTCAAGTGGCACGACGGCAAGCCCTTCACGGCGGCCGACGTGGTGTTCTCCATCGACGTCTTCCTGCGCAAGACGCATGCACGCGCACGCTCGAACATGGCGGTCGTGCAGAGCATCCGCGAGGTCGACCCGCTCACCGTCGAATTCAAGCTGAAGCAGCCTTTCGGCCCCTTCCTCGGCATCTTCCCGGCCAACGGCATGCCGATGGTGCCCAAGCACATCTACGAAGGCGCAGCCGACTTCCTCAAGCATCCGGCGCACGCCACGCCGATCGGCACCGGCCCCTTCAAGTTCAAGGAATGGGCGCGCGCGTCGTACATCCAGCTGGTGCGCAACGACGACTACCACGTCAAGGACGCGCCGCTGGTCGACAGCCTGTACTTCCACGTCATCCCCGACGCCGCCTCGCGCGCCAACGCCTTCGAGTCCGGCAAGATCGACGTGCTGCCCGGCGGCTCGGTCGAGTACTTCGACGTGGCGCGGCTGGCCAAGCTGCCCGGCGTCGTCGTGACCACCAAGGGCTGGGAGATGTTCGCGCCGCTGTCGTGGATCGTCATCAACAACCGCAAGGCGCCGATGGACAACGTGAAGTTCCGGCAGGCGCTGAGCCTCGCACTGGACCGCGAAGCCATGCGCAAGGTGGCCTGGTACGGCTATGCCGAGGTGCCCAACGGCCCCTTCAACCGGCACCTCAAATATGCGCGCGCCGACCTGCCCAAGCTGGCACGCGACAAGGACAAGGCCAAGCGGCTGCTGGCCGACGTCGGCTACAAGGGCGAACCCCTGCGTCTGCTGCCCCTGCCCTACGGCGAGACCTGGCAGCGCCTGGCCGAGATCACGCGCCAGAACCTGGCCGAGGTCGGCATCAAGGTCGAACTGGCACCGACCGATGTGGCCGGCTGGAACCAGCGGCTCAACGAGTGGGACTTCGACCTGGCCTTCAACTTCCTCTACCAGCACGGCGACGCCGCACTGGGCGTGGCGCGCAACTACACCACGTCGAACATCGAGAAGGGCTCGCCCTTCAACAACGTCGAGGGTTACAGCAACCCCAAGGTCGACGCGCTGTTCGACCAGGGCCAGAAGGAGCTCGACCCGGCCAAGCGCCAGGCCATCTACTTCGAGGTGCAGAAGCTGCTCGTCGACGAGATGCCGGTGGCCTGGCTGCATGAGCTCAACTTCCCGACGGTGTACCGCGCCAGGGTCAACAACCCGATCAATTCGGGCGTGGGCCTGAACGACGGCTTCGCGAAGGCGTGGCTGGCATGAAGCGCACGCAATTCATGGTCAAGCGGGTGCTGCAGGGGCTGATCGCCATCTTGCTCATCGCCACCGTCAACTTCATGCTGGTGCGCGCCGCCCCGGGCGACCCGGTGTCGGTGATGGCCGGCGAGGCGGGCGCTTCGGACGCGCAGTTCGTGGCCCAGCTGCGTGCGCAGTTCGGCCTCGACAAGCCGATCACCACGCAGCTGGCCACCTACCTGGGCAAGGTGGTGCAGCTGGACCTGGGCTATTCCTACCGGCAGCAGCAGCCTGTGCTCAAGCTCATCCTGGACCGGCTGCCCGCCACGCTGCTGCTCACCGGCAGCGCCTTCGTGCTCTCGCTGATCTTCGGCATCACGCTGGGGGCGCTGTCGGCGCGAAAGGCGGGCACCTGGGTCGACAGCGCCATCAGCCTGGTGGCGCTCGTCTTCTACGCCACGCCGCTCTACTGGCTGGCGCTCATGGCCGTGCTGGTCTTCACGGTGCAGCTCGACTGGCTGCCCGGCTTCGGCTTCAGCACGGTGGGCTCCGGCGCCACCGGCCTCGCGCTGGCCTGGGACATCGCGCAGCATCTGGTGCTGCCGGTGCTGACGCTGGCGCTGTTCTACATGGCCGTGTATGCGCGCATGACCCGCGCCGCCATGCTCGAGGTCGCGCAGATGGACTTCGTGAAGACGGCGCGCGCCAAGGGCGTGAAGCCGGGCCGCATCCTGCGCGCCCACGTGCTGCGCAACGCGCTGCTGCCGGTCGTCACGCTGGCCGGCATCCAGGCCGGCGGCCTGATCGGCGGCGCGGTGCTGACCGAGACCGTGTTTGCGTGGCCGGGCCTGGGCCGACTGATGTTCGATGCGCTGCTGCAGCGCGACTACAGCCTGCTGCTGGGCACCTTCCTGGTGACCGCCGCCATGGCCGTGCTGTTCAACCTCATCACCGACCTCGTCTACACCCTGGTCGACCCGCGGATCGAGCTATGACACTCAAGAGTCCTTTCATGCGGCGCTACATGCGCAACAAGGGTGCCGTCGCCGGCACGGTCGTGCTGCTGCTGGTCGCCTTCATCGCCGTCTTCGGCCCGTGGATCGCCACCAACGACCCCTGGGGCATGGTGCAACAGCCCTTCCTGCGGCCGTGGACCGAGCCCGGCTTCGCCATGGGCACCGACACGCTCGGCCGCGACATCCTCTCGGGCGTGATCTACGGTGCGCGCATCTCGCTGCTGATCGGGCTGGTGTCGACCGTGGTCGCGCTGCTCATCGGCGTCACGCTCGGCGCCATCGCCGGCTACTTCGGCGGCTGGGTCGACGCGGCGCTGATGCGCTTCACCGAGATCTTCCAGGCGGTGCCGAGCTTCGCGCTGGCCATCGTGCTGGTCGCGATCTTCCAGCCGTCGGTGGGTTCCATCGTCGCGGCCATCGCGATCGTGTCGTGGCCGCCGGTGGCGCGCCTGGTGCGCAGCGAGTTCCTCACGCTGCGCCAGCGCGACTTCGTGCAGGCCGCGCTGCTGGCCGGCCAGTCGACCCCGCGCATCATCCTCACGCAGATCCTGCCCAACGCCATGTCGCCCATCATCGTGATGGCCTCGCTGATGATCGCCACCGCGATCCTGCTGGAGTCGAGCCTGAGCTTCCTCGGCCTGGGCGACCCGAACCAGATGAGCTGGGGTTACATGGTCGGCTCGGCGCGCACCGTGCTGCGCCAGGCCTGGTGGATGGCGCTGTTCCCGGGCCTGGCCATCGTGCTGACGGTGTTGGCGCTCAACCTCGTGGGCGAAGGCCTGAACGATGGCTTGAACCAGCGGCTCGACGGGAGAACGAAATGAGCGTCACCGCCATCAAGCCCGTGCAGCCGGTGCTGGAGGTCGTCGACCTGAGCATCTGCCTGCCGTCCGGCGCCGACCGTTCGCTGGCCGTCGAAGGCGCCTCGCTGTCGGTGCTGCCGGGCCAGACGCTGTGCGTCGTGGGCGAATCCGGATCGGGCAAGTCGATGATCGCCAATTCGGTGATGGGCCTGCTGCCGCAGCCGCACGTGCGGCCGGTGGGAGGAAAGATCCTCTTCGAGGGCATCGACCTGCTCACGCTGACCGAGCCGCAGATGCGCGAGCTGCGTGGCCGCCGCATCGGCATGGTGTTCCAGGAGCCGATGACCGCGCTGAACCCGGTGATGCGCATCGGCGAGCAGATCGGCGAGGTGTTCGACGCGCACATGAACGTGCCGGCCGACGAGAAGCGCAAGCGCATCCTCGCCGCGCTGGCCGACGTCGGACTGCCCGAGCCCGAGCTGCTGATCGACGCCTATCCCTTCCGCCTGTCGGGCGGCCAGCGCCAGCGCGTGATGATCGCCTGCGCGCTCATCCTCGAGCCGGTGCTGCTCATCTGCGACGAGCCGACCACCGCGCTCGACGTGACCACGCAGGCGCAGATCCTCAAGCTGGTGCGCGAGCTGCAGCAGCGCCGCGGCACCGCGGTGCTTTTCATCACGCACGATTTCGGCGTGGTGTCGGAGATCGCCGACCACGTCGTCGTGATGCAGACCGGCAAGGTCGTCGAGGCCGGCCCGGCGCGCGACGTGCTGCAGGCCCCGCAGCATCCGTACACGCGCAAGCTGATCGATGCCATTCCCACCGGCACCGCCACGCGCGGCCCGTCGACCAGCGACGCGCCCTACGTGCTGCAGGTGCAGGAACTGTGCAAGACCTACCGCTCGGGCAACGGCCTGTTCAAGCGTGGCCGTGCGGTGCAGGCCGCCAAGGACATCAGCTTCGACCTGCGCCGCGGTGAGACGCTGGGCGTGGTGGGCGAATCCGGTTCGGGCAAGTCGAGCGTGGGCCGCTGCCTGGTCGGGCTCGCGCCCTTCGACAGCGGGCGCATCCTCTTCAACGGACGCAACCTGGCACAGGGCGGCAACTTCCGCGCGGCGGCCGAAGGCAAGATCCAGATGGTCTTCCAGGACCCGTACGCCTCGCTCAACCCGCGCCACCGCGTCGGCGCGGCCATCGCGGGCGGCCCGATCGCGCAAGGCGTGAGCAAGTCCGAGGCGACGGCGCGCACGATGGCGCTGCTCAAGCTCGTCGGCCTGGGCGCCGATGCGGCCGAGCGCTACCCGCATGAATTCTCGGGCGGTCAGCGCCAGCGCATCGGCATCGCCCGCGCGCTCGCGATGCAGCCGTCGCTGCTGGTGGCCGATGAGCCGGTGTCGGCCCTCGACGTGTCGGTGCAGGCGCAGGTGCTCGAGCTCTTCGCGCAGGTGCGCGAGGAATTCCAGCTGGCCATGGTCTTCATCACGCACGACCTGCGCGTGGCCGGCCAGATGTGTGACCACATCGCCGTCATGCAGCGTGGCGTGGTGGTCGAATACGGGGAAACGGCCAAGGTGCTGGGCGACCCGCAGCACGCGTACACGCGCAAGCTGATCGAGGCCGTGCCCCGGCTCGCATCCCCCGCCGAACCCCCAGCCCTCGTGGCCTGACACACGATCGAAGAAGAGAAGATGAAGAAGCCCCCCGTCGTCGCGCTGCTGAGTTCGGCGATCCACATGCAGTACCTGGCCGATGCGTTCGAGCAAGCCCAGCCGGGCATCGACGTGCGCCTGGGCGACGACCTCGGCGCGCTGGAAGACATCGACGTCGCCGTCTGCTGGTTCCCGCCCCACGGCCGGCTCGCGCAGTTCCCGAACCTGCAGCTGGTGCAGTCGCTGGCGGCTGGCGTCGACCACATCCTGGCCGACCCCGAGCTGCCGCGCCAGCTGCCGCTGTGCCGCATCGTCGACGACACGATGGCCGCGGGCATGAAGGCCTATGTGAGCTGGGCCGTGGTGCAGCACCACCGCGGCATGAAGGCGTATGTGGCCAGTTCGGACGCCGCGGAGTGGGAAGAGCAGCCCGTGGTCTCGCCGCGCCGGCACCGCGTGGGCATCGCCGGCCTCGGCACGCTGGGCCTGGCCTGCGCCGATGCACTGTCGACCATCGGCTACCAGGTGCGCGGCTGGAGCCGCAGCGCGAAGAGCGATCTGCCCGAAGGCGTGACCGGCTTCCACGGTGCCGACCAGCTCGACGACTTCCTGTCGGGCTGCGACACGCTGGTGTGCCTGCTGCCGCTCACACCGCAGACGCAGGGCTTTCTCGATGCGGCGCTGTTCGCCAAGCTGCCGCGGGGCGCGCACCTGGTCAACGTCGGCCGTGGCGACCACCTGGTCGAAGCCGACCTGCTGCCCGCACTCGCGAGCGGTCAGCTCTCGGCCGCCACGCTCGACGCGTTTTCGGTCGAGCCGCTGCCGAAGGACCACCCCTTCTGGGGCCACCCGGACATCCTCGTCACGCCGCACATCGCGACGCGCACCGACCGCCTCGTCATCGCCCAGCAGACGCTCGCCAACCTGGCCACCATTCGCCAGGGCGAACGCCCGCTCAACCAGATCGACCTGGAACGCGGCTACTGAGCTGCCACCCGCCGATCACACAAGGAGACTCTCCATGAACGCAAGCACCCACGCCGAGAACGCAGCGCACGACGTCGCGTCGCACCTGCACCCCTTCACCAACCTCGCGACCCATCCGCAGGTCGGCCCGCTGGTCATCACGCGCGGCGACGGCATCTTCGTGGAAGACGACCAGGGCCGCCGTTACCTCGAAGCGATGTCGGGCCTGTGGTGCGCGTCGCTGGGCTTCAGCAATGCCCGCCTGGCCAAGGCCGGCAGCGACGCGCTGCACGGCCTGCCGTACTACCACACGTTCAACGGCCGCTCGAACCCGGCCGCCATCGCGCTGGCCGACAAGCTCATCGCGCTGGCCCCGGTGCCGATGTCGAAGGTCTTCTTCGCCAACAGCGGCTCCGAGGCCAACGACTCGGCCGTGAAGCTGGTCTGGTACTACCACAACGCCATCGGCAAGCCGGCCAAGAAGAAGATCATCGCGCGCAAGAACGCGTACCACGGCGTCACCGTCGCGGCCGCGAGCCTGAGCGGCCTGGTGCCGAACCACCGCGACTTCGACCTGCCGATCGACCGCATCCTGCATGTCGACTGCCCGCACCACTTCCGCTATGCCGAACCGGGCGAGACCGAGGAGGCTTTCGCGACCCGCCTGGCCGACAACCTCGAGAAGCGCATCCTCGAGGAAGGCCCCGACACCGTGGGCGCCTTCATCGCCGAGCCGGTGATGGGCGCGGGCGGCGTGCTGGTGCCGCCGGCCACCTACTTCGAGAAGGTGCAGAAGGTGCTCGCGAAGTACGACGTGCTGCTGATCGCCGACGAGGTGATCTGCGGTTATGGCCGCACCGGCGAGATGTTCGGTTCGACCACCTTCGGCCTCAAGCCCGACATCCTGACCAGCGCCAAGGCGCTGTCGTCGGGCTACGTGCCGATCTCGGCCGTGATGGTCAACGAGAAGGTGCATGCCGCCGTCGCCGCCAACAGCGGGAAGATCGGCACCTTCGGCCACGGCTTCACCTATTCGGGCCACCCGGTGGCGTGCGCCATCGCGCTCGAGACGCTGAAGGTCTACGAGGACGAGAACATCCTCGCGCACGTGAAGTCGCTGGTGCCGCAGTTCCAGAAGGCGCTGCACGGCTACGAAGGCCGCAAGTACGTCGGCGAGGTGCGCGGCGTGGGCCTGATCGCGGCCATCGAGCTGTACGCCGACCCGGCCAAGCGCGTGTCCTTCGACCCCGCGAAGAAGGCCGGTGCCCGGCTGGCCGAGCTGGCGCTGGCGCAGGGCCTGATCGTGCGTGCCATGGGCGACTCCATCGCCTTCTGCCCGGCGCTCATCACCACCGCCGCCGAGATGGACGAACTCTTCGTGCGCTTCGAGCGCGCCATGGCCATCTTCGAAGAGACCTTCGCATGAAGGCCTTCTTCACCGACGACCAGCTGCTGCACGACCCGCAGCAGTACATGCGCGTCGGCCGCATCTGCAAGCCGACCGACCTGCCCAGCCGCGCGCATGCGCTGCGCGACGCGCTGGCCGGCCGCGGCATCGCGCTGGCCTCGCCGCCGGATGTGGGACGCGCGCCGCTCGAGGCGGTGCACAGCGCCGATTACCTCGACTACCTCGAGACGGCTTATGCGCAGTGGCGCGAGCTGAAGGTCTTCGGGCTGGAGCCGGGCATCGAGGTGCTGCCCAATCTCTCGCCGTACTACAACGGCGTGCCGGGCGTGGACCGCGCGCCGTGCCCGTCGCCCTCGCTCATCGCGCGCACCGGCTACTACATCAGCGACCTGTCGTGCCCGCTGGGGCCGCACACCTGGCGGTCGGTCCTGCGCTCGGCGCACACGGCGGTGGCCGCGGCCGATGCGGTGCTGGCCGGCGACGACGTGGCCTACGCGCTGTGCCGGCCCTCGGGCCACCATGCGCACCGCGACCGCGCGGGCGGCTTCTGCTACATCAACAACAGCGCCATCGCGGCGCAGCGGCTGCGCCAGACGCACGGCCGCGTGGCGGTGCTCGACGTCGACGCCCACCATGGCGACGGCACGCAGAACATCTTCTATGCGCGCGGCGACGTGCTCACCGTGTCGACGCATGCCGACCCGGGCGGCTACTACCCGTTCTACACCGGCTATGCGCACGAGCGCGGCGTCGGTGCGGGCGAGGGCTTCAACCTCAACCTGCCGTTGGCGCACGGCACGGGCAACGACGAGTTCCTCGACGCGGTCGACCGCGGCGTGGCGGCGTTGCGCGACTTCGCACCGGGTGCGCTGGTGCTGCCGCTGGGCTTCGACACCTACAAAGACGACCCCATCAGCGTGCTGAAGCTCGACCTCGAGGCCTACCGCGCGCTCGGCGAGCGGATCGGTGCACTGCAGTTGCCGACCGTGGTGGTGCAGGAGGGCGGCTACATGGTCGAGGCCATCGGCCCGGCGCTCGACCGCTTCGTGCAGGGCTTCCTGTCCACCCGATGAACGTCACGGAATGAGCGCCGCCATCGCCTCGCTGCGCCCGCCGGGCTCCCGAAGCGCGGGCGTCGCGATCTTCTTCTGCGCGCTGGTGGCCTTCGCGTCGTACGACGCGTTCTGCAAGTACATGCTGCAGTTCTATTCGGCGCCCTTCGTCAACGTGATGCGCTACTTCGCGGTCATCGGCATCGCCTTCGCGATGCTGCTGCACCACGGCGACCTGCGCATCTGGCGCGCGCCGCAGAAGCCGCTGCTGCTGCTGCGCGGCGTGATGCTGGCGACGGTGGCCACCTGCTTCATGACGGCACTGCTGTGGATGCCGCTGGCCGAGGCCACCGCCATCTACTTCACCGCGCCGCTGCTGATGGTCGCGCTGTCGCCCTGGCTGCTGGGCGAGACGGTGCGGCGCAGCCGCTGGATCGCGGTGATCGTGGGCTTCGGCGGCATGCTGCTCATCGTGCGGCCCGGCGGCAACCTGCCGCTGCTGGGCACGGTGCTGATGGCCGTGTCGGCCGTCTGCTACGCGGTCTTCCAGCTGCTGACGCGGCGCCTGGCCGGCCACGTCGCGAGCCCCGTGCAGTACGCGTACACGGCGATCGTCTGCCTGGTGGTCACGGCGATCCCCGCGCCCTTCTTCTGGCCGACGCAGCATGTGCCCGTCGGCGACGCGCTGCTGTTGCTGGCCGGCGGCGCCTGCAGCGGCGCGGCGCAATGGCTGCTGCTGGCCGCGTTCTCGCGGGTGGAGGCTTCGACGCTGGCGCCGCTCAACTACTTCCAGCTGCTGCTGGCGGTGCTGATCAGTTCCTTCTTCTTCCACCGACCGCCCGACACGCTGGCGATCGCCGGCATCGCGTTGATCATGTGCGCCGGCATGTACATCGCGCGCGCACGTCCGACGCCGCAGCGGGTCGCCATCGAATAAGAACGGGCCACCGGCTCCAGCGAGACACACCTTCCATGGCTCTTTCCACATCGTCCGACGCCACCTTCTTCGAATCCGTCGAGTCGACCGACCTCGTCGGGCTGGTCGAGGCCGAACTCACGCGTGCCATCGTCGAAGGCCACCTGCCGCCGGGCAGCCGCATCGTCGAGGCCGACATCGCGCGGCGTATGGGCATCAGCCGCGCACCGGTGCGCGAGGCGGCTCGCCGGCTGGAGCGGCAGGGCGTGCTGGTTTCGCGGCCGCGCCATGGCTTCGCGGTGCGCACGATCAGCGTGCAGGAGATCGACGACCTGTACGAGGTGCGCCTGAGCATCGAACTCACGTCCATCGAGCTGGCCTGCCGAAGGGCCGACGACGCGGGCCTCGCGCGCGTCAAGGCGCTGGTCGACACCATGGTGCGCGAGGCCGCGACGCAGGCGCAGGACGAACGCATCACGAGCGACCTGGAACTGCACACGCTGATCTGCGAACTCTCGGGCAATGCGCACCTGCGCCGCATCTACCAGAACACACAGACCGAGCTGCGGATGATCATCGCGCTCATCGATGCGGTCTACCACGACCCGGCCACCGTGGCCTCGCTGCACTACCCCATCGTCGACGCATTGATGAAGCGCGACGCCGAAGCGGCCAAGACGGCCATGCGCGTGCATCTCGAGGACGCGTGGCAAAACGTGCGCGCGCTGTTCGTGAAGCAGCACGGCGCAGCCCCTGCGTTTCCCGCCACGCCATCCCCCGCCTGAACCGTTCAAGGACATCCGCGATGAAAGTCGTCTACACCGACACCCACAAAGACCACGACCCGCAACTCTTCATGGTGCGCGGCAAGCTCAAGCGCAGCAACGAGCAGCCCGAGCGCGCCTTCCGCCTGCTGAAGGCGGTGCAGGCCGAGGGCCACGAGGTCATTGCGGGCCAGGACTTCGGCCCCGCCCCGCGCGCGGCCATCCACACGCCCGAGTACCTGCGCTTCCTCGAAACGGCCCATGCACGGTGGCAGCTGCTGGACGACCCGTCGGACGAGGTCATGCCCAACATCCATCCCTTCCCCGGCCAGCCCTGCAGCTACCCGGAGAGCGTGGTCGGTCAGGCCGGCTTCCACATGGGCGACAACGCGTGCTCGATCGGCGCGCACACGTGGCAAGCCGCCATCGCCTCTGCGAACATGGCCACGCACGCCGCGCAGCTGGTGCTCGACGGCGAGCGTGCCGCCTACGCGCTGTGCCGTCCGCCGGGCCACCATGCCTATGTCGACCGCGCCAACGGCTTCTGCTACCTCAACAACGTGGCGATCGCAGCGCAGCATCTGCGCGCGGCGCACCCGCGCGTGGCGATCCTCGACATCGACGTGCACCACGGCAACGGCACACAGGGCATCTTCTACCGGCGCAGCGACGTGCTGACGATTTCGCTGCACGGCGACCCGCGCAATTTCACGCCCTTCTTCACCGGCTACGCGCACGAGCGTGGCGAAGGCGAAGGCCTGGGCTACAACATTAACAAGCCGCTGGCGCTGGGCACCGACATCGACGGCTACCTGCCCGCGCTGCGCGACGCCTGCGACAGCATCCGCGCCTTCGCGCCCGGTGCGGTGGTGGTGGCACTCGGCCTCGACGCACACGAGAAGGACCCGTACAAGGGCATGAAGATCACCACGCCCGGCTTCGAAGTGCTGCTGGCCGAGATCGCGCGCCTGGGCCTGCCGACCGTGCTGGTCCAGGAGGGCGGTTACCTGTCGGACGACCTCGGTCCCAACATCGCGAGCGCGTTGCGCGGCTTTGCGAGTGCTGCATGAGCCCGGCGACTGAATTCGACGACGCGCAGGTGCTGAGCGAAGGCTCGCCCGAACTCGATGACGCCTGGGTGCGCGCGCTGGCGCAGGAGCGCTGGGGCATCGCCGGCGAAATGAAGCCGCTGACCGGCGAGCGCGACCGCAACTACCGGCTGGAGCGCGCCTCCGACGGCGCGCGCTTCATGCTGAAGATCTCGCACCCGGCCGAAACCCCGCTGGTCGCCGACTTCCAGACGCAGGCCTTGCTGCATCTGGCCAAGGCCGATCCCACGCTGCCGGTGCAGCGCATCGTGCCGACACTGGACGGCGCACCCTCGATCGTGGTGGACCCGGGCGACGGCCTGCCGCGCGTCGCACGCGTCTTCACCTACCTGCCCGGCCTGCCGCTGCCCGAGGCGCCGCGCACGCCGCTGCAGCAGCAGAACCTGGCGCGCATGCTGGCGCGGCTCGACGTGGCGCTGGCCGGCTTCGACCACCCGGCCGGCGACCTGCCCCTGCCCTGGGACCTGCAGCGCGCTGAGAGCGTGCGCGGCCTGCTCGCGCACATCGCCGACGCCGACCGCCGCGCGCTCGCCACCGCGGCGCTCGACCGCTTCGAGCACGCGGCCCAGCCGGTGCTGCGCACGCTGCCCGCGCAGCCGATCCACAACGACTTCAACATCTACAACGTGCTGGTCGACCCGCAGGACACCGACCGCATCGCGGCCATCCTCGACTTCGGCGACATGGTGCGCGCGCCGTGCATCGACGACCTGGCCGTGGCCGCGGCCTACCAGATCGGCACCGACGATGCGCCCTTCGCGCACATCGTGCCCTTCGTCGCCGCGTACCACGCGGTCCGGCCACTGTTGGCGACCGAACTCGACCTGCTCTTCGCGTTGATCACGGCACGGCTGGTGATGGTGGTCGCCATCAGCGGCTGGCGCGCCGCGCGCTATCCGGAGAACGCGGCCTACCTGCTGCGCAATAACCCGCTGTCGTGGGCGCGGCTGCAGGCCTGCGAACGCGTCGGCAACGCCGATGCCACGGCCGCCTTCCGCAGCGCCTGCGGTCTCTGAATCGAAAGCATCCCATGTCCGCCCTTCCTGCCGACACCCAGGCCCTGATGGAACGCCGCGCCCGTGTGCTCGGCCCGGCCTACCGCCTGTTCTACGAGACGCCGCTGCACCCGGTGCGCGGCGACGGCGTGTGGCTGCACGACGGCGACGGCAAACGCTACCTCGACGCCTACAACAACGTGGCCTCGGTCGGCCACTGCCATCCGCATGTGGTCGAGGCCATCGCGCGGCAGGCGAGCATCCTCAACACGCACACGCGCTACCTGCACGAAGGCGTGCTCGACTATGCCGAGCGCCTGCTCGCGACCATGCCGCAGGAACTTGCGCATGCGATGTTCACCTGCACGGGCAGCGAGGCGAACGACCTCGCGATGCGCATCGCCAGGGCGCATACCAAGGCCGAAGGCCTGATCGTTACGCGCTTCGCGTACCACGGCGTGACCGCATCGATCGCCGAGGCCTCGCCGTCGCTCGGGAAGTTCGTGCAGCTGGGGGCCAGCGTGCGCACCGTGCCCGCACCCGACAGCTACCGCATCGCGCCTTCCGACATGGGTCGCGCCTTCGCGGCCGGCGTGCGCGAAGCCATCGCCGACCTGAAGGCCCACGGCATGCGCCCCGCCGCGCTGCTGGTCGACACATCCTTCTCGAGCGACGGCATCTTCACCGACCCACCGGGCTTCCTGCAGGACGCGGTCGAGGCGGTGCGCGAGGCCGGCGGTGTCTTCATCGCCGACGAGGTGCAGGCCGGGTTGGGCCGCACGGGCGATGCGATGTGGGGCTTCCAGCGCCACGGCGTGGTGCCCGACATCGTCACCATGGGCAAGCCGCTGGGGGCCGGCCACCCGCTCGCCGGCATCGCGATCCGCCCCGAGGTGCTGGCCGCCTTCGGCCGCGAGTGCCGCTACTTCAACACCTTCGGCGGCAACCCGGTGTCGATGGCCGCCGGCATGGCGGTGCTCGACGTGGTCGAGCGCGAAGGCCTGGTCGCGAATGCGCAGCGCGTCGGCGCCTACCTGCGTGGGCGACTCACGCAGCTCGTGGACCGCCACGCGCTGATCGGCGACGTGCGCGGCGCCGGCTTCTTCGTCGGCGTCGAGATGGTGAGCGACCGCCCCGCGCGCACGCCGGCCACGGCCGAGACGGCGCGCATCGTCAATGCGATGCGCGAACGGGGCGTGCTGTTCAGCGCCACGGGCGAGCAGGCGAACATCCTGAAGATCCGGCCGCCGCTGGTGTTCGACCAAACCCATGCCGACCTCCTGGTCGAGACGCTGGACAGCGTGCTCGCTGCGCTGTAAACCGCGACCATGACCGACATCTGGCGCCTCTCCGCTTCCGACGTCGCGCAGCACATCGCGCGACGCCAATTCTCCGCCGTCGAAGCCGCGCAGGCCGCCCTGGCGCGGCTCGATGCCGTCAACCCACGGCTCAACGCGGTGGTCGACTGGCGCCCTGACGAGGTGCTGCAGCGCGCCGACGCCATCGATGCCGCGCTGGCCCGCGGCGAAGACTGCGGCCCGCTCGCCGGCGTGCCGATCACCGTGAAGGTGAACATCGACCAGGCCGGCTTCGCGACCACCAATGGCGTGACGCTGCAGAAGGACCGCATCGCGGCGACGAACAGCCCGGTGGTCGACAACTTTTTGAAGGCGGGCGCGGTGATCGTCGGCCGCACCAACACGCCGGCCTTCAGCTACCGCTGGTTCACCGACAACCGGCTGCACGGCCGCACGGTCAACCCGCGCGATGCGTCGCTCACGCCCGGCGGCTCGTCCGGCGGCGCGGCCTCGGCCATCGCGGCCGGCATCGGCCACCTCGCGCACGGCACCGACATCGCCGGCTCGATCCGCTACCCGGCCTACGCCTGCGGCGTGCACGGGCTGCGGCCCTCGCTGGGCCGCGTGGCCGCCTTCAATGCGTCGGGGCCGGAACGCAACATCGGCGGCCAGATCACCGCCGTGTCGGGGCCGATCGCGCGCACCATCGGCGACATCCGCCTGGGCCTGGCCGCCATGTCCGGCGCCGACGACCGCGACCCGTGGTGGGTACCGGCGCCGCTCACCGGCCCCGACATGCCGCGCACCGTCGGCCTGTGCGTGCGGCCCGACGGGCTCGACACGTCCCCGGCGGTGGCCGCCGCGCTGGTCGATGCCGCCGAACGCCTGCGCGATGCCGGCTGGCAGGTGGAGGAACTCGACGACGTGCCGCCGCTGCAGGACGCCTGCACCACGCAGATCGTGCTGTGGATGGGCGACGGCTACGACGCGATGGTCTCCGCCGCACAGCAGGAAGGCGATGCCGGTGCCATCGCGGCGCTCGCGGGCCAGGCCAGCCTCGTCGGCGCGGCGGGCGCGCCGGACCTGTCGAAGGCGCTGATCCGCCGGGCCACGCTGGCGCGTGCCTGGCAGGAATTCACCACGCGCTACCCGGTGCTGCTGATGCCGGCGAGCGCCGAGCTGCCCTTCGCGTCGGACCTCGACCTGCAGGGGCCGGACGCCTACGCGCGGGTGTGGGCCGCGCAGGCGCCGATGATCGGCCTGCCGCTCACCGGGCTGCCGTCGCTGGTCGTTTCCACCGGCATGGCCGGCACGCGCCCGGTCGGCGTGCAGCTGGTGGCGGGGCGCTTCCGCGAAGACCTGCTGCTGGCGGCTGGCGAGGCCATCGAGGCGCGCGGAACGCCGCCGATGCCGGTCGATCCGGCGGTTTAAAAAAGCGAAATCTCCGCTCTTGAAGTCGTCCGGGCGTGCCCTATGTACGCCCTCGGAAGCGCTGGACACGCCTCCGGCGCCTCCTTCGTTTCAACGCATGAATGGAGGTTATCGCCATGTATCGATCGCTTTTTCCGCGCGACATGTTCGCCGAACTCGATCGCCTGCAGCGCGACATGCAGCAGGCCTTCGATCTGTCGCCCACCATCCGCGGCATCGGCCGCAACGGCTTTCCGGCCATCAACGTCGGCGGCACGCCGCAGTCCATCGAGGTCTTCGCCTTCGCGCCCGGCGTCGAGCCGGCGAAGCTGGAGGTGAACCTCGAACGCGGGCTGCTCACCATCGCCGGCGAACGCAAGAGCGACCTGCCGAAGCCCGAAGACAAGGCCGCCGTGCACATCAACGAGCGCTTCGAGGGCAGCTTCCGCCGTGTGCTCACGCTGCCCGACGACGCCGACCCGGACGCGGTCGACGCCAAATACCGCGACGGCGTGCTGCACATCAGCATCCAGCGGCGCGCGTCGGCCCAGCCGCGGCGCATCGCTGTCCAGTGAATTCGATCCTCGACACTGCAAGAAAGGAGTGCATCGTGAACACCTATCAGACACCGGCCACCACCCAGGGTGCGTCGAACACACCGAGCGCGCAGCAAAAGGCCCAGCCACGTTCGCGCTACAGCGACGCCGCGCTGACACCCCCGGTCGACGTCATCGAGGACAGCGGCGGCATCACCCTCTACGCCGACCTGCCGGGCGTGTCGCGCGACAAGCTGCAGCTGAACGTCGAGGCCGACACGCTGACCATCGAGGCCGAGTCGGCGCTGCCGTCGCCCGAGGGCCTGCAGTCGAGCCACACCGAGGTCGGCCTGGCGCGCTTTCGCCGCGTCTTCACGCTGAGCAAGGAGCTCGACACCGAGCAGGTCTCGGCCGAGTTCGCGCAGGGCGTGCTGCGCCTGCGCATCCCGAAGGCGCAGCATGCGCAGCCGCGCCGGGTCGAAGTGAAAGTGGGTTGAGGCCAGGGCACCCGCGGAACTGGCTCCGCCAGGCCGCTGGGTGCGCCCCCTTGAGGGGGAGGCGGCGACACGCAGTGCGCCGCATCGGGGGTGGGTCTATTTCAGTTCGATCTCCACGAAGACGAACTCGTGGTCGTTGGCGTTGATCACGTTGTGCTCGACGCCGGTGAGCCGCGTGTACGACACGCCAGCGGTCAGGGGGCTGCGCACCTCGCCGTTCGGCGTTTCGAGCAGCAGCGTGCCGGTGGTCATCGGCACCACGATGTAGTCCATGCCGTGGCGGTGGTAGCCGGTTTCGGCACCGGGCGGAAAACGCCACTCGGTGACGGTGACGCGGTCGTTGTCGATCTGGACGGTGGGGATGGCGGTGGGGCGGGTCATGCGGGCGATTGTGCAAGGCGCGTGCCCGCAATGCTGCATGCCAGTGTCGCTACGTCCGCACCGCGGCCCGCCCGATGGCGTGCAGGGCATCGATGTCGATGACCGTCAGCATCGGCCCGTCGCCGCCGTCCACCAGCGCGGTCGCCAGCGGGTCACGCGCCTCCAGGCCCGGCGGCAGCGGCCGCAGGGCCGAGCGCGCCACGTCGAAGACCGGGCCAAGTTCGTCCACGCGCAGCGCAACCCGGCGCTGGTTCGCGTCTTCGCAGATGACGAGCAGGGCCTGTCGACGGTCGGTCGTGCCACCGGCGTCGCGGCCGAGGCGATGCAGGTCGATCACCGCCAGCGCCCGGTCGTCGTGGATGACGATCCCGCCGCGCCCTTCGCCGGCGGCCGAGGCGGGCGCCTCGATGGCTTCGACCACCTGGGCCGTCGCGAGGCCGAGCCACTGGGGGCCGATGCGCACGCTCGCGAAGCCGGTGCGTTCGTCTTTCTGGGGCGCGTGCGCATCCAGCGCCGGCGCGAAGCGCGCGGGCCAGGCGTCGGTGTCGCCAGCAGCCACCTCGCCCAGCGCCGACAGCACCAGGCAGGCCATGTCGTCGGGTCCGCAGCTGCCGGCACTGTCGTATTCGCGGTAACCGCCCGTCATGGCGATGCCGGCCGCATGGAGCACGCCGCCGAGCTCGACGAGTGCGCCGTTCGATGCGCCCCGGGCCAGCGATTCGCAGCGCTCGCGCAGCGGCGCTTCGTCGCCGGCCTGCCAGCGCGCATCGGTGCTGGCCACCACCGTGCCGTTGCGGGTGAGAAAGAGCGCCAGGGCGCCGGGCAGCGGTGCGCCCGCCGCGTCGCGCGGCAGCACGTCGTGCAGCATGGCTTCCATCTGCACCGCGCTGTCGAAGACGGTCGCCACGGTGCCGCCCCGGCCCGTGCCGGTGTGGGCATGCGCCGCGAAGATGCTGGTGCCGCGGCCGTCGTAGAAGGGCGACGGGCCGAAGGCCGCGCGCACGTAGGCGCTTTCGTCGCGCAGCAGGGCGGCTGCCGACATCCAGGGCGTCGCCACGCTGCCCGCTTGCGGTGTGCGTGAGCTGGCGAGCACCTTGCCGTGCTCGTCGAGCAGCAGGAGCTGCGCGTACACCGTGTACAGGCCGTTGATGTGCGCGAGCACCTTCGAGGCCTGGGCGCAGGCGTCGGGCGTGCGCTCGCGCGCAGCAGTGCGCAGGGTCTCGTCGAGCGCCCACCAGCGGCAGTCGTTCGCGCGCTCGTAGAAGCTGCGGTCCAGGATGTCGCTGCCCAGCGCCGCGGCGGCCCGCACCTCGTCGACCACCGAGGCCTCGGCGGACTGCTGCAATTGTTCGATCGCCTCTTCGAAGACCTGGCTGATGCGGCGCCCCGTGGCGGTGACGCGCTCGAGCAGCACGTTCGCGAAGCCGGTGGCGGACACGTCGCCGCCGTCCGCCTTCAGGCGCAGCTGGCCGTTCCAGACCAGCCGCTCGAGGCCGTGCTGGATGCCCTTGGCCTGCATCGGGATCGTGCGCAGCGCTTCGCCGAACAGGTGGTTGCCCGCGGAAAGCCGGGCGCCGATGTCTTTCTTCGGCATCGGCGCGGTGCTGCCGTCGAACGCGGCATCGAGCGGCACCAGCACACAGCCGACCCAGCCCAGGCCGACGTAGCCCTGGTAGCCGTTCGAGCTCGCCTGCACCGTGAGGTAGTCGCGCCCCGCGAAGCGCAGGGTGATGCTGCCCGGGCGTGGCGCCGGCAGCACCACGCCGAGCCCGACCTGGTGCACGTCGGAACTGGCGACCACGGTGCGCTGTGCGTCGAGCAGCAGCAGCACCGAGGCCTCGTCGCCCGCGGTGAGCGCCGCGAAGATCGACGCCATCTCGTTCTGCAGCGCGAAGCTCAGGCACAGCACTGCCGCGGCGTGGCCGCCGGGGGTGCGCACCGGGGCGCAGAAGAGCAGGCCATCCTGTCCGCCGAGCAGTGGCGACGGGCCGAAGCGCTCCAGGTAGGGCGCGTCGTTGCGCAGCGCTGCCTGGGCCAGCCCGGCGTCTGCCTGCGCGGTGGTGTCCTGCCGCAGGCGCACGCGTGCGCTGCCGTCTGCCGCGAGCAACAGGATGTCGTCGTACACGCTGTACTTCGCCTGGTACGAAGTCAGATGGTTCTGCAGGGCGCCGAGCTGCGCCGCGTCGATCTCGGTCGCCGCGGCGGCGGCGCTGACGAGGGCACTGTCCAGCGCGAGAAAACCCACGTCGGCGGTGCGCTCGAACAGGTTGCGCACCAGCAGGTCGACCAGGGTCTGTGCCTTGGCGCGCGCCGAGCGCAGGGCGTCCTGGCGCAGGCGCTGGGCCAGGGCGTCGAGCAGCACGCCGGTCAGGGCGTGGAACCTGGCGCCCGTGGCAGCGATGGACGTGCCGCTGCCGGTCATCTGCGCCAGCAGACCGAGCTGGTCCCAGGTGTCTTCCAGCCGTTGCAGCGACTCGCGATGGTCATTCACCAGCGCCATGCGCGGGACGAGCGGCGCAACGTCGGGAGAGAACGTCACGCCCTTGAAAACGACAGTTCCGGACATGGCATGTGCAGACGGATGCGCCCAAGGGTCGGCGTACCGCGTGGCGGGATGAAGGAAGTCGGATCCTAGGCCGCGGGGGCCGTGGCCCATGGGTGGAACAGAGGGGGCTTTCCCCCTCAATTCGCTGCGGCAGGCGCCGCGGCGCTGGCGGGCTCAGGCGGCGGCCGTCAGCACCTTGCGCATGCGTGCATTGCGCAGGATGACGCCGGCGCGCTCGACCTCCTGCCGCATTTCGATCGCGAAGCCCGAGGCGAGGAAGAAGCGCTCCGCACGCAGGCTTACGTTGGCATGCAGCGCGGCGATGCCCTGCGCCTGCGCCACCGCATGCAGGTGCGCCATCAGGGCCGTCGCGACGCCGCGGCCCGCGTGATCGCCCGAGACGAAGAACATGTCGATGTGGCCGGACGGCTGCACGTCGGCAAAGCCGGCCATCGTGCCGCCCCGTTCGGCGACGAAGGGCCGGATGTGCTGCATGCGCTCGGCCCACCGCGCCGCGTCGTGGTCGCGTGGTGCCCAGGCGGCGAGCTGCTCGGGTCGATAGTCGCGGGCCGCGAGGGTGTGGACGGACGACTCGAAAACGTGGCGCAGCGCAGGGGCGTCGCCCGGCTGGTAGCTGCGGATGCGAAGCGCGTCTTCCAAGCGCCTACCGCCCCGTCACCGACCACCCCGCATGCAGGTTGGCCTTGTCGTTCTCGTATTCCCAGCGGGTGCCGCAGCGGTCGCAGCGGTAGCTGGTGACGGTGACCATGCGGCCGTCCTCGCGTTCTTCCTTGCGGTTGTTGCCCTGCACCAGCTCGGCGTGGCCGGGGGCCCGGCGCCAGTTGCGCTGGATGCCGCTGCACGGCTCGCACAGCGCCATCTTCTTCTGGTCTTGTTCGCGGGCGCTCAGGGGGGAGTTCATGGGTGGGCCGTCGCTTCGTGGATCAATGATGGTGGCCGCCTGCGCCGTGCACGTGCCGGTGCGCCAGCTCTTCCGGTGCGGCAGCGCGCACCTCGAGCACCTTCAGCACGAAGCGCAGCTCCTGGCCGGCCAGCGGGTGGTTGCCGTCGAGCAGCACCTGGTTGCCCTTGATCTTCTTCACGTAGTAGATCTGCGGCTCGCCGTTGTCGTTGCGGCCTTCGAGCTGGCCGCCGACCTTCACGCCCGGCGGGAAGTCGCTCTTGTCGATGGTGCGCTCCAGCGCCGGGTCGCGCAGGCCGAAGGCGTCTTCGGGCTTGAGCTGCAGCGTGACGCCGTAGCCGGCCTCCTGGCCGTCCAGCGCCTCTTCGATCTTGGGCAGCGTGTTGTCGTAGCCGCCATGCAGATAGCCCATGGGCTCCTTGGCTTCCTCGATGAGCTTGCCCTGCAGGTCGGTGACCTTGTAGCGGAGGGTGACGACGGTGTCTTTTTCGATTTTCATGGGGGGATTCTCCCGCAGAGCGCCTGGTGGGGCCAGGCGACGAGGGAAACACCCGTCTTGCCGGGTACCAGTTCGCTCAGGCCCTCACCCCGCGAATCCAACACCCAAGACACTGAGTTACATGTCGAAACAAAAGGGCATAATCCCGCCGCTCCCGGCACCACGCCGCGGTCATGGAGGCGGGCTCGAGATCGGGCTCGGCGTTTTTTCTCAACTGTCTTTCAAGTTCAAAGATGAAGATCAATCACAACATCACCATCCTCGCCCTTTCCGCCTTCGTGTTGACCGGATGTGCCTCCGTCAACATGGCCAGCAAGGAGGAGTCGGACAAGGCCAAGCAATTCAGCGCTCCCAGTGCGGGGAACTCCGGCGTCTATGTGTATCGCAACAGCTTCGTCGGGAAGGCGCTCAAGAAGGACATCTGGGTCGACGGCAAATGCCTGGGCGAGAGTGCATCCGACGTGTTCTTCTACACGCAGGTCGAAGGTGGCAAGAAGCACAAGATCGAAACCGAATCGGAGTTCTCGCCCAACGCCATGGAAGTATTCATGGAAGCCGGGAAGAACTACTTCATCCGGCAGTTCATCAAGCTCGGTGCCTTCGTGGGCGGCGCCGACTTGGAACAGATTCCCGAGGAGCAAGGCAAGGCCGACGTGGTCAAACTCGGGTTGGCGCAGCCGGGCACGTGCGGCAAGTAAGTCGTCTTCTTGCTGGGCGCTCACGAACGGGCGCCTGCCGCTGACGTTCACGGGAAAAGCGCAACGGCGCCGCCGTGCCGTCGATGATCGGCCCATCGCTGGCGCATGCATTCGACGCGATGGCGCCGGGCGCCACGAGGTTGGCCGTCATGCCATCGAAGTCCTTGTCCTTGAGCTCGCCGATGGTCTCGCCCAGCAGCGGGCCGGGGATGCCGGCCGCGTTGAGCAGCACGTCGGCGCGTCCGCCCGACCAGGCGAGGAACACTTCCATCGCCGCGGCGACGGCCGACTCGTCGCTGACCTTCCCTTTTTTATGCGGTCTTTGCGCGAGGCGGCCAAAGCTTTGCACCCTCTTGATGCCCGTTGCTCGACAGTGTCGTCCGGCTGCCGACCCGGCAGACATGAACGACAACGGCCGATGGCCCCAACGGAATCCCCATGCAAAAACGCACCCTTCGCACCACCCTCTGCGTCGCCCTCGCTACCCTGCCGATGCTCGCCAGCGCACAGCTGACGGCCAATGTGGCACTCACGAGCAACTACAAGTTCCGCGGGCAGGACCAGGACACGGGCCGCACGCGTGCCTTCAAGCCGGCGATCCAGGGCGGCTTCGACTACGCCTTCGGCGAGAGCGGCTGGTACGTGGGCAACTGGAACTCCAGCGTCAACTGGCTGTCGGGCAACAGCATCGAGAGCGACCTGTACGGGGGTTACAAATTCACCGCCGGTGGCGTGAACTGGGACGTGGGCGCGTTGACCTACATCTACCCGGGTGCCAAGGGCGCCAACACCACCGAGCTGTACGGTGCCGGCAGCTTCGGTCCGCTGACGCTGAAGTACTCGCACACGATCTCCAAGGACTACTTCGGCTGGGCCGGTGAGAGCTCGGGCTCGGGTTACAAGGGCCGCAACACGGGGTACCTGAACCTGGCGTTCGCACAGGAAGTGGCGCCCTCGTTGACGCTGAAGGCGGCGGTGGGCTACACGCGCTTCAATGGCGGCATCAAGGACTACACGGCCCTGACCAGCAGCAAGATCCCGAACTACGTGGACTACGCGCTGGGCGTGTCGTACGACTTCGGCAGCGGTGTCGCGCTGTACGGCGGCGTGCAGGGTGCCAACAAGAAGGACTACTTCGGCTTCGTGAACAAGACGCGTGGCATCGTCACCCTCAGCAAGACGCTGTGAGGCCGTCCGGCCGATGCAAGACGCCCCCGGCGCCCCGCAGGCGCATGGACGGTCAACGACTCACACGATCACGCCACCATCCACCACGATCTCCTGCCCGGTGATGTTGCGTCCGCCTTCGCCCGCCAGGAAGCGCACGGCGGCGACCACGTCGGCGGTGTCGTTGGTCCGCTGCAGCGCGACGCCGAGCGATTGCACGTAGCGCTCCAGCACCACGGCTTCGCTCACGCCTTCGGCCTCGGCCTGGTCGGCCCATCGCTGGCGCATGCGGTCGACCGCGATGGCGCCGGGCGCCACGAGGTTGGCCGTCACGCCATGCTTGCCGACTTCCAGCGCGGCGCTGCGCGTCAGGCCGCGCAGTGCCCACTTCGAACTCGCGTAGCTGGCGCGGCCGGCGCGCCCGCGCATGCCGTGGTTGCCGCCGATGTTGATGACCCGCCCGTTGCCTTGCCGGCACATCACCGGCAGCAGGTGCGACATCAGCAGGAAGGGGCCGCGCAGGTTGGTCGCCATCACGGCGTCGAAGTCCTTGACCTTGAGCTCGCCGATGGTTTCGCCCAGCAGCGGGCCGGGGATGCCGGCCGCGTTGACAAGCACGTCGGCGCGGCCGCCCGACCAGGCGAGGAACACCTCCATCGCCGCGGCGACGGCCGACTCGTCGCAGACGTCCGTCGACAGGATGCAGGTGCGGCGGCCCAGGGCGCGGATCGCCGTGGCCGTTTCTTCCAGCGCCTCGGTGCGCCGGCCCAGGATGCCGACGTCGCAGCCGTCCTCGGCCAGCGCGATGGCGATGGCCCGGCCGGAGCCGCTGCCGGCCCCGGTGACGAGTGCGAACCGGTTCGCCGTCGACGGCTCGTGATCGTTCGCGCTCATGCGGCCGCCTTGTCGAAGTAGCGCGCGCGCGCATGGGCCTGCGCCTTGTAGATGGAACTCCCGGCGCGCGACGGGAAGGGCAGCTTGATGTAGTGGGGCTCGGTGCGCACCTCGCTCGTGGCCGGGCCGGTCAGCAGGCGCGCGTTGTACTCGTCCCAGTCGACGTCGTAGAACAGCGGGAAGGCATCGCTGGCCGCGTACTCGAGGAACAGGATGCGGCGCTGCCGGCCGGAGCGGTTGGCGCCCGAGCCGTGCATCGTCATCGGGTGGTGGATCGACACCGTGCCGGCCGCGCCGACCAGCGACGCGGCGCCGCCGATGTCCACCTTCTGCGCGGCGATGTCCACCGCGCCGACGAAGCCCAGCTCCGGGTCGTGGTGGTCGAACAGCGGCCCCTTGTGGCTACCGGGCAGCACCTGCATCGCGCCGTTCTCGAGCGACACGTCGTCGATCATCACCGACGCGACGCAGGTCGACATGTTGGTGTGCGGCGCGAAGGCCCAGTCCTGGTGCCACTCGAGCGGCGAGCCCTCGCGCGCGGCCTTCATGTTGATCTTGCTGTGGCTCAGGCGCATGTTCTCGCCGCAGATGCGCTGCACCAGCGTGAAGATCGCCGGGTGCTTCGCCAACGCGAAGTACAGCGGGTCGACACGGTGCGGCTTCTTGAGCCGCTGGACCATCGGCACTTCGGGCGTGTGGGCTGCCTCGAAGTCGAAGAGCGAATTCTCTTCGGTCAGGCCGGTGGCCTGCGCGGCGATGCGGTCGGTGGTGGCCTGCAACTCGGCCACCTCGGCGGGGTTGAGCGCGTCGGGGATGAGCACGTAGCCTTGCGCCTGGTACTGCGCATACATCGTCTCGATGTTCATGATGTCTTTTCCTTTTCGAATGAGGGATCGGCGGCGGTGCCGTCGATCGGCAGGTCGGTCACGACCATGTGCGCCTTGTAGTGGGTGATGCACAGCGGCAACCGGGCCTGGCGGGCGGCCAGCTGGGCGGTCGCACCGCAGGCCCAGAACACGGGCAGTTCGTCGTCGTGCAGCTCGGTGAGCCCGTGGCCGCCATAGGACCGCGCGAGGTCGTCGATGCCGATCAACGACGGCCAGCCGATGTGCACCGGCTCGCCGTGGAACTGCGGGTAGCGCTGCGACACGGTGATCGCGCGGATCGCGTCGGCCGCGCGCAGCGCGCGCATCGACACCACCAGCGGGCCGCCGAAGCGCCCGGCCGGCTTGGTCTCGATGCCGGTCACGTACATCGCCGAGACGCTGCCCTCGTCGATGTGGCGCAGCCGCACGCCCTGGCGCTGCAGCACGGCCTCGAACGAGAACGAGCAGCCCAGCACGAAGGCCACCAGGTCGTCGCGCCAGACCGTGGCGATCTCGCGCGGCGTGTCGACCAGCTCGCCGTCGCGGAAGACCATGTAGCCGCCGACGTCGGTGCGCAGGTCGAGGTCGGCCGCGATGCCGGGAATGTGCGGCGAGCCCGGTTCGCTGCGGCCCAGCAGCGGCAGCGCCTGCGGGTTGAGCGCGCAGTACGCCGCGAAGTCGTCGGCGTGTTCGGCCGGCACGATCATCAGGTTGCCCTGCACATGCCCGCGCGCCACCGTGTTGGTGAAACCACGGAAGGCGCCGCTGCGGATCGCCGCGCGCACGGCGGACGGCGATTCGGTGTCGAAGTCGGGTGGCGCGCTCATGGCGAGACGAACTGCACGGTGACGGTGAAGACATGGTCGCTGCTGCCCGGCCAGGCGTCGCCCGGCCAGGCCGGGTACTTGCCGTTGCGCACGATCTGCAGCGCCTGCTTGTCGAGGATCGGCGAGCCTGCGCTGCGCTCGATCTCCGCATCCTTCATGGTTCCGTCGCGCCCCAGCGTGAAGCGCACGACGCTTGCGCCTTCGGGCCGCAGGCGCCGTGCATCGCCCGAGGTCGGGTATTCGGTGATGCTGCGGATGTAGCCGCGCAGACGTCCGACGTAGCCGGCCTCGATGTTGGCGTTGTTGACCGGTGGCGGCGCGGGTGCGGGCACGGGCGGCGTCGGCACCGGCGGCGGGGCCGGTGCCACGGGCGGCGGTGGTGGCGGCGGCGGCACGGGCGCCGGTGCGGGCGAAGGCGACGGGGCCGGCACCGGGGCCGGTGCGGGCGGCAGCGGACGCGGCAGGGGCGGCGTCACCGGCTTGGGCGGAGGCGGCGGTGGTGGGGGAGGCGGCGGCGGCGGAGGCACCTCGGGCGGCACTTCTTCCGCCTGAAGGGTCACCACGGTCGGCGCGTCGGGCGGCGGTGGGTTGGGCGCGAGTTCGGGCCGCGGCATCATCGCCAGCGCCACCACGGCGGCGGCGGTGGCCGCCAGCGCGAAACCGATCGAGGCGCGCTCGAACGGATCGCGCGCCGTCATCGGCCGAAACACCCGGCGCCCGTCGTGACTCGGGAAATCGCTCACGGCTGGCGCTTGGTGATGATGGACGCCGCTGGCATCCCCGCGGCCTTGAGCTGGTCCAGCAGCTCGACGAGCGTCTGCAGGTTCGAGCTGCCGTCGCCGGCGATGATCACCTTGGCCGGCTTGGGGCCGGCCGCGGCCTTGAGGCGGTCGGCGATCTGCGCCATCGGCGCCGGCTTGCCGTCGACGTAGACCGCACCGGTGCGGTCGATCGTCAGCGTGATGCGCAGCGGCTCGTCCTTGACCGGATCGGGCTTGGCCGAACCCGGCAGCGCCACGTTCAGCCCGAGCGCCGGCAGCACGTTGGTGCTGATGAGCACGAAGAACACCAGCAGGAACATCATCACGTCGATCATCGGAATGATCTCGATGCGCGCGCGGCGCTCCTTGCGTTGGGGGAAGGCTCTCATGGCGGGCTCCGGGTCACTCGGTCGCTTCGAGCAGGAAGCCCTTGAAGTCCTCCGTGATGCATTCGCCCAGGCGGTGCAGCACGTTGTGGCCCAGCAGGCCGTACAGCGCGGTGCCGATGCCGATCG
The DNA here is from genome assembly GCF_030317205.1 of Variovorax sp. J2L1-78. NCBI lineage: Bacteria > Pseudomonadati > Pseudomonadota > Betaproteobacteria > Burkholderiales > Comamonadaceae > Variovorax > Variovorax arabinosiphilus. The sequence goes on from NZ_JASZYB010000002.1 coordinate 782,342, forward strand.
CCGTGGCGAACAGCGCCGAGCCGATGCCGCGGCTGACCGCCGACGGGTCGGACACGCCACCGGCGGACAGCGCCTGGAAGGTGTCCATGATCCCGAGGATCGTGCCCAGGAGGCCGAGCAGCGGCGCCGCCGTGACGATGGTGTCGAGGATCCACAGGCCGCGGTTGACCTTGCCGTCCACGCGCAGGAAGAGCGCGGCCGACAGGTCCTCGATGCGGCTGCGCGTGACCGCGCCCTTGCGCTGCACGGCGACGTACTCCTGCATGGAAAGCGTCAGCACGTCGCGGCCCGGCGCGAGCTCGGGCAGCGGATGGCTCGCATCGCGCGCCATCGCCGTGGCGATCGCCTTGGCGATGCGCGTGCGCCGCGACATCAGGTGCACGTAGTACACGAGCCGCTCCAGGATCACGAAGGTGAGAATGGCGATGCCCGCGTACAGCAGGTTGATCGTGGCGGCGTGCAGGAAGTCCTGGCTGATTTGCATGGTGCGTGAGTCCTCAGAAGCCGACCGAGAAGGTCAGCATCGCGGCGAAGGTGTTGGCCACCACGTAGGTGGGCTGGGAAGCGGCGATGAGCGTGCCGTTGGTGCCGCGCGTGGCGACCGCGTTGGTGGTCGAGCTGTTCACGCCCGACAGGTACTTGCGGTTGCCCAGGTTCAGCAGGTTCAGGCGCAGTTCGGGCTTGGTGAAGCCATAGGTCGGGTTGCTGGCGAAGCGGTAGCCGACGGCGGCGTCCACCGTGGTGTACGACGGGATCTGCTGGTCGTTCATGAGCGTGGCGTACTGCTTGCCCACGTACTTGATGCCCAGGTTGCCGAAGAAGGTGCCGTTGTCGTAGTCGACCGCCAGCGCCGCCTGCATCTTCGGTGCGCGCACTGCTTCCTTGCCGGTGGTCGGCAGGTAGTCGCCCGAGACCGGGATGTTGCTGTCGATGCGCGTCTTCATCAGCTCCAGCGACGCATAGGGGCGGAAGTTCTTGTAGGGGCGCATGCCGGCCTCGAAGTCGATGCCGTAGGCGCTCTGCTTGCCGCCGTTGATCGGCGACGCCACGCAGCCCGGGTCGCACACCTGCGCCGAGATCTGGCGGTTGTTGAACTTGTAGGCGAACACCGAGCTCGCCAGGCTGTAGACCGGGCCCTGGTAGCGGTAGCCGGCCTCGATCGAGTTGGAGGTTTCCGATGGCTGCCCGGGGTTCTCGCGCGTGGTCGTCGCACCCGTGGTGGCGTTGTAGCGCGGGTAGAGCGCGCCGGCCGGCAGGATGCGGTAGCCGCGAGCGACCGTGGCGAACACCGAGCTCGTGTCGTCGAGCTTGTAGCGGATCGCGGCCGTCGGCAGCACGGGGTTGTTCGAGGCCTCGGTCTCGGGCACCGAGCTGGGCACCCGGTTGATGCCTTCGCGGTTGAGCCACAGCTTCTTGATGCCGACGTCGATCGCCAGCCGGTCGCCCATCAGGCTGATGGTGTCGCCCGCGAACAGCGCGTAGAAGTTGTCGCGCGTGTCCTGGTTCCATTGCTGCACCACGTCGCCGTTCGCGGTGCGGATGTTGTACGAGGTGCCGCTCACGCTGGCCGGCGTGCCGTCGGCGTTGAGCAGGCTGTACGGCCGGTAGAGCTGGTCGCGCGAATGCTGGGCCCACACGCCGGCGACCAGCGTGTGGTTGTCGAGTTGGTAGGTGCCCTTGGTCGTGATGCCGGTGCGGATGTTCTTCTCGATGATCGGGTTGTAGAACGAGACGTTGGTGTCGGTGGTCGTTCCGTTGCCGTTCAGGTCGACTGCGCTCACGCGGTTGCCGTAGGCCACCGATCGTTCGTTCAGCGTGCCGGCCGAGCCCGAGCCGCCGTAGCCGTAGAAGAGGTAGGGCGTCACGTTGACGGTGAGCTTGTCGTTCACGCGCAGGTCGCTTGGCGCCGAGAGCAGCACGTTCTCCCACGGGTTCTGCAGCGACTTGTAGTAGTTCAGGCTGCCGCGCGTGTAGGTGCTGTCGTAGTTGGTGCTGGCGCCCTTGACGCCATCGGCGTTCCATTGCGCCAGCGTCGGGTTCTTGTACACGTCGCGCATGATCTTCGAGTAGGTCAGCGCGATGCGCGTGCGGCTGCCGCCGCCCCATTCCTGCACCGCGCCGAAGGCCAGATGCTGCTTGCGGTCGTCGCCCGGGCCGCGGAAGTGGTCGGCGTCGATCTGCGAGATCGAGCCGAAGGCGCGGAAGCCGCTGTCGCCGATCTCGCCGGTCTCGCCGCGCAGGAAGATGCGGCGTGCGTTGTCGGTGCCGATCGAGGTCGTCAGCAGGCCGCCGCGGGTCTTGGACGGCGTGTGCAGGAAGATGTCGACGATGCCGCCGGTGGCCGTGACGTTGGGCGAGACCAGGTCGGCGGAGCCCTGGTTCAGCGTCACCACGTCGGTGTTCTCGGTGTCGATGTACTGGCCGGGGAACACCGACCAGTTCGAGGCCACGCTCATCGGCATGCCCTCGAAGTTGAAGCCCATCTGCCCGCCATCGAAGCCGCGCACCGAGATCACGCCGGGGCTCAGGCCCCACGCATCGCTCGGCGCCGCGTTGGCCCCCGGCGACAGCTTGAGCAGCTGGAACACGTCGGCCGACGGCTGCTGCTTCTGGATGAAGTCGCGCGTGACCGAGCTCTTGGCCTTGGGCACGTTCTCGTCGACCATCAGCCCACCGCTGAGCTCCTTGCGCGTGACGCCGGTGGCCGAGGGTGTGTCGTCCGGATTCGCGTTGGTGGCACCGGTGGCGCTCACGCGGCCGATGTCGGTCCTCTCCTGTGTCGCGGTGGGGGTCGGCAAGGCCGTCTGTGCACAGGCCGCAGCCGCGGCCGTGGCCAGGACGGTGGCGATGAATTCGGTCTTCATGGGTGGGTTTCCGGTACGGTTGAAAACGTTGAAGTGGCGGCTCGCCGTGCGGCGGGCCGAAGCGCGTGGCGCGGGATACGTTGCAAGGCCAGGTCAATTTATCGAGAAGGCCCTCGTCGAAGAATTGCTTTTTTCGTCGGTGCATCACGCACGGACCGCTACGTGGCAGCGCCTCAGGGGTGCTGGGTGCGCAAAAGGCCGTGCGTTCTCTTTTTCGAGATGGGCCTCGACAAAATGGCAACGCGTCGACGCGTTCCCACGGGTGAAAAAGCAACGCGCCAATGGCAGGCGGCCTGCTGCTGTGCTCCAGTGCCGGACCCACAAAGCAGAAGGCCGCGCATTGCTGCGCGGCCTCGATGACCAGCTCAACCGATGGACGACAGCGTCAGTCGTGCTGGATCCACAAGCCCTTCACGTTCAGGTACTCGTCGAGCTGCTGCGCGCCCGACTCGCGGCCGTAGCCGCTCTGCTTCACACCGCCGAAGGGCATCGACGGGTCCATCTGGTTGTAGCAATTGACCCAGACCGAGCCCGACTGCAGGCGCTTGGCCATGGCGTGCGCGCGGCCGATGTCGCGGGTCCACACGCCGGCACCCAGGCCGAAGGGCGAGTCGTTGGCGCGGCGCACCACCTCGTCGAGGTCGTCGTAGGGCATCACCGAAGCCACGGGGCCGAAGATCTCTTCGCGCGCGATGCGCATCGGGTCGCGCACGTCGGCAAACACCGTGGGCGCGACGAAGTTGCCTTGTGCATGCGCGGGCCCGTCGAGCCGCGCGCCGCCCGACACCAGCCGCGCGCCCTCGTCGCGGGCGCTGTCGACATAGCCGAGCACGCGCGCCATCTGGCGTGGCGACACCAGCGGTCCGATGTCGCTCGTCGGGTCGGTGCCGGCGCCCACGCGCAGCGCGGCCCCGGCCCGCGCCATGGCCTCGACCACCTCGTCGTAGATGCCGCGCTGCACGAACACGCGTGTGCCCGCGCTGCAGATCTGGCCGGCGTTCGCGAACACGCCCATCGCCGCGGATTGCGCGGCGCGCTGCACGTCGGCATCGTCGAACAGGATGTGCGGCGACTTGCCGCCGAGTTCCAGCGACAGCCGCTTGAGGTTGCCGGCCGAGGCGCGCACGATCTGCTGGCCGGTGCCGACCGAACCGGTGAACGACAGCTTGTCGACGCCCGGGTGTTCGGCCAGCGCCGCACCGGCGCCCGCGCCGAAGCCCGTGACCACGTTGATGACGCCCGGCGGCACGCCGGCCTGCAGCGCCAGTTCGGCGAAGCGCAGCGGCGTGAGCGGCGCGTCTTCCGCAGGCTTGAGCACCAGCGTGCAGCCGGTCGCCAGCACCGGCGCGGTCTTGAAGACGGTGGCCCACAGCGGGCCGTTCCAAGGAATGATGGCGCCCACCACCCCGACCGGCTCCTTCAGCGTGGCGGCGAACATGTCGCCGTTGAGCGAGGTCTCCGCCGTCAGGCCATGGATGGCGGTGGCCTGCCCGGCGAAGTAGCGCATCAGCCCGACCAGGTGGCGCCGGCTGCCCCGCGTGTGGCGGATGGGCGAACCCATGTCCAGCGTGTCGAGCCAGGCCAGCTCGTCGTAGTGCGCGTCGAGCACGTCGGCCAGCGCATGCATCAGCGCCGCGCGCTCGTCGGGCTTCATGCGCCGCCACGGTCCTTCGAAGGCAGCGCGCGCGGCAGCCACGGCGCGGTCGATGTCCTCGCGATCGCCCTCGGGCACCACGGCCAGCAGGTCGCCGGTGGCCGGGTTGCGCGTCTCGAAGGTCTTGCCGGAGGCCGCGGCCACCCACTGCCCGCCGATCAGCATGCGCTTGGGCGCGCCGTCGAGGAAGGGGTGCGTCGCGTTCGCGTAGTCGATCTCTGGCGTCATGCGTGGAGGTCCTTCAGGCGGCGGCCGCGAGTCGTGCGAAGCCGCGTTCCAGGTCGCGGATCAGGTCGTCGGGGTCTTCGAGGCCGGCGTGCAGCCGCAGCGCCGGGCCCTTCTCCTGCCAGGGCCGCGCGCTGCGCAGCGTGGCCGGGTAGGTCGGCACCACCAGGCTTTCGTAGCCGCCCCAGGAATAGCCCATGCGGAACAGTTCGAGGTGGTCGAGCATGGCGGCAAACTGCGTGTCGCTGCAGGGCTGGAGCACCGCGCCGAAGAGCCCGCTGGCGCCGGTGAAGTCTCGCTTCCAGATCGCGTGGCCGGGGTCGTCCGGCAGCGCCGGGTACATCACGCGCGAGACCTCCGGCCGCGTCTGCAGCCACTTCGCGATGGTCGTGGCCGTTTCCTGGTGGCGCGGAATGCGCAGGCCCAGCGTGCGCAGGCCGCGCAGCGCCATGTAGACGTCGTCGGGGCCGCCGCAGTAGCCCGAGCCGGACGCCGTCTTCTTGACCGGGATGAACGAGGCCTCGTTGCAGACCGCGATGCCCAGCATCAGGTCGGAGTGGCCCGAGATGTACTTGGTGGCCGCATGGATCGACACGTCGACGCCGTGCGCCAGCGGCTTGAAGCACAGCGGCGAGGCCCAGGTGTTGTCCAGGATGGTCCTGATGCCGCGCGCCTTCGCCACGGCGGTGATCGCCGGCACGTCGGTCATCTCGAAGGTCAGCGAGCAGGGCGACTCGAGGTAGATGACCTTGGTGTTCGGCTGGACCAGGTGCGCGATGTCGGCACCGATCAGCGGGTCGTAGTACGTCACCTCGACCCCGTACTTCTTCAGGAACTCGTCGCAGAACTGGCGCACCGGGCCGTACAGGCTGTCGACGATCAGCAGGTGGTCGCCGGTCGAGAGAAAGGCGGTGAGCGCGGCGCAGATCGCGCCGAGCCCGCAGGAGGTGACGACCGCGCGGTAGCCGCCTTCGAGTTGCGTCACCGCGTCTTCCAGCGCGCGCGTGGTGGGCGTGCCCTCGCGGCCGTAGGTGAACTGTTCGAAGGCGCCGCTGGCGCGGTCGCGCCGTGTCTCCAGCAACTGCGCGACGGAATTGAAGATGAAGGTGGACGCGTGATAGACCGGCGGATTGACGATGCCGTGGTACGCATCGGGGTCGCGGCCGAGGTGGACGATCTGCGTGTCTTGCGCGAAGGCGCTGGCGTGGGAAGCGGGTGTGTTCATGGCTTGAGGAAGGGAAGAGATTCAGACCAGCGTGCCGGCATCGACCACGATGTCCTGGCCGGTGATGAGGCGGCCGCCGTCGGAGAAGAGGTGGATCACCGCATGGGCCACGTCGTCGCCGCTCACCAGCCGGCCGAGCGCGGACTTGGACGTGAAGCGCCGCAGCACGGTTTCGTAGGGCAGGCCTTCGCGCAGCGCCGAGGCTTCGAACAGGCGCTTGAGCCGCGGCCCGGCGATGCCGCCCGGCGCCACCGTGTTGACGGTGACGTTGTGCGGCCCGCCTTCGAGCGCGGCCGACTTCACGAGCCCGCGCACCGCCCATTTCGACGCCGCGTAGATGGCCGCATCGGCCACGCCCTTGTGGCCGTAGGTGCCGCCGATCACCACCACACGGCCTTCGCCCTGCGCGATCAGCAGCGGCATCACCGCGCGCATCGCCAGCATCGTGCCGAGAACGTTGATGTCGAAGCAGGCGTGGTAGTCGGCCGCGGTGCTCTGCCACACCGGCTGGCGCGGGCTGCCGACGCCGGCGGTGCACAGCAGCCGGTCGATGCGGCCGAAGCTCGCGTGGGCTGCGCGCGCGGCGGCATCGAGCGCATCGCTGTCGGTCACGTCGGCCTGCAGCACGATGGCTTCGCTGCCGATGGCGCGCACCGCGGTGGCGACCTCGTTGCCGGACTGCGTGTCACGTCCGACGATCGCCACGTGCGCGCCTTCGCGCGCCAGCGCCAGTGCCAGCTCGGCACCCAGCCCCTTGGTCGCGCCGGTGGCGAAGACCACCTTGCCTTTCAGTGTGTTCATGAGGGTCATGTCGAGGGGCCGCGGTCAGCGGCTCCAGTCCTGAACGACGCGCTCGAGCGCGATGGTGAAAGTGAAAAATAAATAGGACACCGTCGTGCCGGCGCCGACGGCCGCCCACATGAGCGCGAAGTTCTGGCGCGAGTAGGCGTCGAGGATCAGGCTGCCGAGGCCCGGTGCACCCGACAGCCATTCGGCGAACATCGCGCACAGGATGGCTGAGGCCGACGCGATGCGCAGCCCCGTGAAGAGATGCGTCATGGCGCAGGGCACGCGCAGCTTGAAGACCGTCTGCCAGAAGCCCGCGCCGCTGCAGTGCATCAGCTCCAGCATGTGGCGGCTCGGCGCCTCGAAGCCCTTGCGCGCCGCCAGCATGATCTGGAAGAAGGACAGCAGTGCGACCATGCCGACGCCGTTCCATCGGTCGCGCCCGAAGATGAGCACCAGCACCGGCGCGATGGCAATCATCGGCACGGTGCGCACGACGACGATCAGCGGCATCAGCGCCGCGTCGAGCGTCGGCGAAGCCATGAACAGCAGCGCCAGCACCAGCGCCGCCACCGTGGCCACCGCCATGCCGATGACGGTGGACTGCACCGTGAGCCAGGCGGCGTGGCCGATGGTGCCGGCGTTCTCGCCCATCGCCTGCGCCGCGGCACCGGGGCTCGGCAGCAGGTAGTTCGGCACGGCGAAGACCCAGATCGCGGCCTGCCACAGCAGCGCCACGACGGCGATGGTCGCCGCGTAGCCGGCGAGGCGCTGTGCCGTCAGCGTGAGCGCACCGGTCATCGGAGCACCTCCGTGCCTTGCACTGCGGTGCAAGCTTGCTTGGGGCGGCCCGGCGCTGCGCTCATGCCGCCTCCGGCGCAGGTGCGCGGTCGTAGCCCGCCACGCGCTCCAGCAGGCAGATGTAGACGTAAGCCAGCGACGACACCGCGCAGGCGATCAGCACGGTGGCCCACAGGCGCTGCACCTGCAGGCCGAACATCGCGTTGAGCATCACCACCCCCAGGCCGTTCTCGGCGCCGTTCCATTCGCCGATCAGCGCGCCCAGCACGGCCAGCGGCGCGCTGATCTTGAGGCCGACGAACAGCAGCGGCACGGCGCTCGGCAGCGCCAGCAGGCGGAAGCGCTGCCAGCGCGATGCGGCCAGCACGGTGAACAGCTCCTGCTCGCCGGCCTTGCTCTCGCGCAGCCCCTGCACCACCGACACCAGCATCGGGAACACGCAGATCACCACCGTGATGAGCACCCGCGTGCCGAGCGTGAGGCCCAGCCACACGCTGAGGATCGGCGCGATGGCGATCATCGGGATGCTGCTGAGCACGGCACCGGCGGTGAGCACCGGCCCTTCGCTGCGCGGTGCCGCGTACACCGCGAAGCCGATGCCCAGCGCCAGCATCAGCGCGATGAGGAAGCCGTAGGCGGCGGTCAGCACCGTGGTGGCGAGCTGCTGCAGCAGCATCGCGTGTTCGGCCCACAGCAGGCGCAGCACGCCCGAGGGCTTCGGGATCGTCATCGGCGCGCCGCCGTGCGCCACCCAGGCCTCGGCCGCGGCCAGCAGCGCGCCGAACACCGCCATCGGCAGCAGCCAACGCCGGGCGTGGCGGCTAGCCTTCGACATCGGCAGTCTCGTGGTCCAGCGCATGCGGCAACTGGTCGAACAGCGCGCGGCGCACGCGGTCGACGGTGGCGTTGAAACGCGGGTCGTCCATGGTCGCGAGACGGCGCGGGCGCGGCATCTCGACATCGATGGTCTCGACGATGCGGCCGGGCTTGGCCGCGAAGACGAAGATGCGGTCGGCCATCAGCACCGCTTCCTCGATCGAGTGCGTGACCATCAGCGCGGTGGTCTGCGTCTCGGCGCGGATGCGCAGCAGCTCGAAGTTCATGCGGTAGCGCATCACCTCGTCGAGCGCACCGAAGGGCTCGTCGAGCAGCAGGATCTTGGGCGAGGCCACCAGCGCCCGCGCGATGGCGCAGCGCTGCTGCATGCCGCCCGAGAGCTGCGAAGGCCGCGCGTGCTCGTAGCCCGACAGGCCGACGAGGCGCACCAGCTCTTCGGGCGTGCGTGCCGGCACGTAGCCGCTCTTGCCCAGCAGCTCGAGCGGCAGGCGCACGTTTTCGAGCACGCTGCGCCAGGGCAGCAGCGTGGCTTCCTGGAACACGAAGCCGATCTGGTGGTCGCGCCGGGCCTGCTTCGGCGGCGCACCGTCGACGGCGATGTGCCCGGCCGTGGGCGCGAACACATCGGCCACCATGCGCAGCAGCGTCGACTTGCCGCAGCCCGAGGGGCCGATCAACGCGCCGAACTGGCCGGCCTCGAGGTCGAGGCTGACGTCCGCGAGCGCGGGCACGGCCTGGCCATCCAGTGCGAAGGACTTGGAGACATGCTGGACCGAGAGGCCGGCCATCGATGCGCTTGCAGCGGTCATTTCAGCGCGGCTCTCACGATGTCCTGCGTGACCAGCCGCGACACGTCGACCTCGGCGTCCGCCGGCACGCTGCCCGCCTCGCGGCCGAGCGCCACCGCCTTTTCGAACACGGCGGGGTCGATCCAGAGCAGGCCGTGCCTCTTCGCGTCGCCGCCCACGATGTAGTCGCGCATCATGTCCGCCTGCCCGCGCTGCTCTGCCACGTCGGTGCCGGGCGGCGCGTACTTGCGCACGATCATCTCGGCCGCTTCCTGGGGGTTGTCGACCACCCAGCGCCAGCCGCGGATCAGCGCGCGCGTGTAGCGCACCAGCGCATCGCGGTGCTGGGCCAGCGTGTCGCGCCGCGCGATCAGCACCTGGCCGTAGCCGGGCACGCCGAGGTCCGACAGCGGCATCCAGTGCGGGTCAAAGCCGATCTTGCGCAGGGCCGGCACCGCCGTCGTCGACCAGCTGTAGTAGCCGTCGACCTGGCCCGAGGCCAGCAGCGACGGGTCGCTGCCCACCGGCACCAGGCGGATGCTGGCCGGGTCGATGCCGGCGCGCCGGATCAGCGGGATGAGCTGCGCGCGCACGCTGTTGGGCACGCCCAGCGTCTTGCCCACCATGTCCTGCACCGAGCGGATCGGCCGGCCCACCGGGCTCATGATGGCGCCGGGGTCGTGCTGCATCACGGCGGCGAAGGCGACGAGCGGCTGGCCGTGCAGGTGGCCGTCGATCATGCCGGCGACGTTGCTTTCGCTGGTCATCGCGCGACCGCTGGCGACCAGGGTGCGGTAGTCGGTGCCGGGGCCGCCGGCGACGAAGTTCACGTCCAGCCCTTCCTCCGCCAGATAGCCGCGGTCGAGCGCGGCCAGGTAGCCGCCGAACTGGATGCCCTTGACCCAGCCGAGCTGGTGGTCGAACGTCATGAGACCTCGTGTGGAAGATGCGGCGCCGCCCGGCGCCAGCACGTGAAAGGACAGGGCGCCCAGGCCCGCGAGCGGCAAGGCGCCGAGCGCGGCCAGCGCACCGCGACGCCCCAGGCGGGGGACGCGGAAGCGATCGACGGACGTCGCAACATGGCTTGGCATGGCCGTGATCTTGCCGCCGGAAACGCCCAGCACACGTAGCTGTTTGCGCAAGCGGTGCTGACGCAAAAGGCACCCCGGCGCGCGCGGCTTGGCGCTACCGTCACGGCCTGCCTGCCATCCGTGGCGTCTGCGTGCACGACGACGTTGCACGGCGCCGGGCATGCGTTCGAAAGACTTGCAAAGGACCCGCTTCCATGAGCCGCAGCACTGCCGGCGTCGAGGACAGCATCGTCGCCAGGACGGTGGACCTCGCAGAGATTCCCATCATCGACTTCTCGCCCTTCCGCCACGGCGGCGAGGCCGGCAAGAAGGCCGTGGCCGCCGAGATCGCCCACGCCTGCGAGCGGATCGGCTTCTTCTACCTGAAGGGCCACGATGTGCCGCCGCAGGTGCTGGCCGACACCTTCGATGCATCGAAGGCCTTCTTCCACCGGCCCGAGGAAGAGCGCCGCGCCTCGGCCGCCACGCTGCAGTGGTACCGCGGCTGGATCCCGATGCCGCGCCGCGAAGGCGCGCTCGACCGCAACAGCCGGCTCTTCGAGCAGTACCGCATCCAGGCGGACTTCCCGGACGAGGCCGAGCCCGACCCGATCTTCAACCGCCCCAACCGCTGGCCCGAGGACATGCCGGCCTTCCGCGCCGCCTGCCAGGCGCACTACGCGGCGATGCTGGCGTTGTCGCGCGACCTGCTGCGCGCCTTCGCCATCGGCCTGGGCCTGCCCGAAGACCGTTTCGACGGCTACTTCGACCTGCCGATCTGCCAGCTCAGCCTGCTGTACTACATCCCGATTCCCGACGGCTCGGACGTCGAGGTGTCGAACACCGTGTCGCACACCGACGAAGGGCCGCTGACCATCCTCGCGCAGGACAGCATCGGCGGGCTCGAGGTCAAGCGCCGCGACGGCACCTGGATCTCGGCGCCGCCGGTGCCGGGCGCCTACACGATCAACATCGGCGACATGATGATGTGGTGGTCGAACGGGCAGTTCGTCTCCAACTACCACCGCGTGCGCAACAAGGCCGGCGTCGAGCGCTTCTCGATCCCGTTCTTCCTCAACCCCGACCAGGACACCGTGGTCGCGCCGCTGCCCGAGCTGGTGGCGCGCGACGGCGGCGTGGCGCGCTTCGAGCCGGTGCATGTCGGCACGCACCTCAAGCGCTTCTACGCACGGCTGGAAAAGTCGCCGGGCGACTTCCTGTGAAGCGGGGCACGACGTGACATCGGCATCCACGAGCGCAGGCCTGGCGCGCATCGGCGCCGACATCGGCGGCACCTTCACCGACGTGGTGCTGGAGACGCCGACGCGGCGCCATTCCACCAAGCTGCTCACGACCTACGACGCGCCCGAGCGCGCGTTGCTCGACGGCATCGCGCTCTTGCTGGCGGAGGCTGGCCTGCGTGCTGACGACGTCGGCCTGGTCGTGCACGGCACCACGCTCGCCACCAATGCGCTGATCGAGCGTCGCGGCGCCAAGACCGCGCTGCTGACGACCGAGGGCTTTCGCGACGTGCTCGAGATGGGCACCGAGAGCCGCTTCGACCAGTACGACATCGCCATGGACAAGCCGCCGCCGCTGGTGCCGCGCCGGCTGCGCGTGCCGGTGCGCGAGCGCATGGCCGCCGACGGCGCCGCGCTGCTGCCGCTGGACGAAGACGGCGTGCGCACCGCCGCCGCCTTCTTCGCGGCCGAGGGCGTGGAGAGCGTGGCCGTGGCTTTCCTGCACAGCTACGTGAACCCGGCGCACGAGCAGCGTGCCGCCGCGCTGCTGCGCGAGGCGCTGCCGGGCGTGACGATTTCGCTGTCGTGCGAGGTGTCGCCGGAGATGCGCGAGTACGAGCGCTTCTCAACCACCGCCGCCAACGCCTATGTGCAGCCGATCGTCGCGAGCTACCTCGGCCGCCTCGACCAGAAGCTGCGCGCACTGGGCTTCGGTTGCCCGCTGTTCCTGATGCTGTCCTCCGGCGGCCTGACGACGGTGGAGACGGCGGCACGCTTCCCGGTGCGGCTGGTCGAGTCCGGCCCCGCGGGCGGCGCGCTGTTCGCCGCCGCGGTGGCGGCCGAGCGCGGCATCGCACGCATGCTGGCGCTCGACGTCGGCGGCACCACCGCCAAGCTCTGCTACATCGACGACGGCCTGCCGCAGAGCTCGCAGGTGTTCGAGGTGGCGCGCGTGCACCGCTTCCGCAAGGGCAGCGGCCTGCCATTGCGCATCCCGGTGGTGGAGATGGTGGAGATCGGCGCCGGTGGCGGCTCCATCGCGCGCATCGACGGTGCCGGCCGCCTGGCCGTCGGCCCCAAGAGCGCGGCGTCGGAGCCCGGCCCGGCCTGCTACGGCCGCGGCGGTGCCGACCCCACTGTGACCGATGCCGACCTGGCGCTCGGCCGCATTGCCGCCGATGCCTTCGCCGGCGGGAAGATGCGGCTCGACGCCGAGGCCTGCGCGACGGCATTGCTTGCATTGCCCGGCCTGCGCCAGGCCGATGCGCCAGCCCGCGCGCTCGGCATCAGCGAGATCGTCGACGAGGCCATGGCCAGCGCCGCGCGTGTGCATGCCGTGGAGCTGGGCCTGACGCTGGACGCGCGCACGCTGGTGGCCTTTGGCGGCTGCGCGCCGCTGCATGCCGCGCGTGTGGCCGAGAAGCTGGGCATCGACGAGGTGGTGATCCCGCGCAGCGCGGGCGTGGGCTCGGCGGTGGGCTTCCTGCGCGCACCGATCGCCTACGAAATCGCGCGCAGCCTGCACCAGCGGCTCGATGCTTTCGACGCCGGCGCGGTCAACACGCTGCTCGATGCGATGACGGACGAAGCGCATGTCATCGTGCGCCACGGCAATGCCGAGTTGCCACGCGGTGAACGCCGCACCGCCTTCGCACGCTACCGCGGCCAGGGCTACGAGATCGCGATCGACGTGCCCGCGCGCACGCTCACCGTCGCCGATGCCGAGCTGCTGACCGCCGCCTTCGAAACGGCCTACCGCGCGCACTACGGCGGCCTGGCCGTGAAGCTGCCGATCGAGATCCTGACCTGGCGCGTGGCCGTGGCCACCGCGCAGCCGCCGGTCGAGCGCATCCCCGAGCCCGCGCAGCGCCGCAACGCCGAGCCCGACGGGCACCGCGAGGTGCTCGACCCGGGCCTGGGCCAAGTCCGTCGCCACGCGCTGTACCGACGCACCGAACTCCGCCCCGGCGACACGCTGTCGGGCCCGGCGCTGATCGTCGAGGACGAGACCACCACCGTGGTGTCGCCAGCCTTCGATGCGCGCATCGACGGGCACGGCTACATCGTCATGACGAGGCGGAAATGAAACCCACCCCCGAAGCGGCGCACTGCGTGTCGCCGCCTCCCCCTCAAGGGGGCGCACCCGGCGGCCTGGCAGAGCCAGTTCCGCGGGTGCCCTGGCCTCGGCCGCGCCGGTTTCATCCGATGCGGCTGGCGCGCGGCGCCTTGCAAAACTGAAATGGGAGCATTCACGATGACTTCAACGACAAGCACGGCCGGCGTGGACGACACGCTGCGCGACCTGCGCCTGCAGGTGATGTGGACGCGCCTGATCTCCGTGGTCGAAGAGGCCGCGCAGGCGCTGATGCGCACCGCCTTCTCGACCACAGTGCGCGACGCCGGCGACCTCTCGGCGGCCGTGTTCGACACACAGGGCCGGCTCATCGCCGAGGCCGTGACCGGTACGCCGGGCCACGTCAACTCCATGGCCGAAGGCGTGCGCCATTTCATCGCGCGCTTCCCCATTGACACGATGGCCGAGGGCGACCACTACATCACGAACGACCCGTGGCTCACGGCAGGCCACCTGCACGACATCACCGTCGTGAGCCCGGTGGTGATGGACGGCCGCGTGGTCGGCCTGCTGGGCTGCTGCTGCCACCAGCTCGACATCGGCGGCCTGGGGCAGGGCCCCGACGGGCGATCGATCTTCGAGGAAGGCTTGCAGATCCCGCTGATGAAGCTGGCCTCGGGCGGTCGCATCAACGAAGACCTGCTCGCCATCCTCAAGCAGAACGTGCGCACGCCGCTGCAGGTGGAGGGCGACGTGCTGTCGTATATCGCCAGCAACGACACCGGCGCGCGGCGGCTCAAGGCCATGCTCACGGAGTTCGGCCAGCTGAGCCTGGACGCACTGGGCGACTACATCCTGGCGCAGTCGCTGGCCGCGACGCGCGAGCGCATCGCGGCGCTGCCGCGCGGCCAGTGGCAAAGCGAGCTCACCATCGACGGCTACGACGCGCCCATCACCCTGCGCGCGACGCTCACCATCACCGAAGACCAGGTGTCGGTCGACTACGTCGGCACCGATGGCGCGGTGCCGCAGGGCATCAACGTGGTGCTGAACTATTGCCGCGCGTACACGGTGTTCGGCCTCAAGTGCGTGATCTCGCCCGAGGTGCCCAACAACCACGGCGCGCTGCTGCCCTTCGTGGTGGATGCGCCCGAGGGCAGCATCCTCAACGCGCTGCGCCCGTCACCGGTGGCGGCCCGCCATGTCATCGGCCAGATGCTGCCCGACGTGGTGCTGGGCTGTCTCGACCAGGCGCTGCCGAACCGCGTGCCGGCCGAGGGTTCGTCCTGCCTGTGGAGCGTGCAGCTGCGCGGCCGCGTGCCCGGCTCGGCCGCCGCCACCTTCGACACCGTGTTCTTCAACAGCGGCGGCGCCGGCGCCCGACCGGGGCAGGACGGCCTGGACGCCACCGCCTTCCCCAGCGGCGTGCGCGCCATGCCGGTGGAGGTGAGCGAGCACGGCGCCCCGATCGTCATCTGGAAGAAGGAGCTGCGCCCCGACAGCGGGGGCGCGGGCCGCTACCGCGGCGGCCTGGGCCAGACCGTCGAGGTCGGCACACGCGATGGTGCGGCCTTCGAGGTGTTGGCGATGTACGAACGCGTGGCGACGCCGGCGCGCGGGCGTTCCGGCGGCGGCGACGGCGCAGTGGGTGTGGTGCGGCTCACGTCCGGCACGCTGCTGCGCGCGAAGGGGCTGCAGACGATTCCGGCGGGCGAGCGGCTGGTGCTGGAGCTGCCGGGCGGCGCTGGGCTCGGCGATGCGCGGGAGCGCAGTGCGGTGGCGGCTGCGGCGGATGCGGCGGCGGGGCTGGTGGGCGCGGGGCGCTGATCCGAATCAGGGCCGCGGCCCGGTGCCGGCGCGAAAATCGCGCGATGCCCACGAACGATGCCACGTCCCCAAGCCTGGTCCCGCTGGAAACGCCGCGCCTGACCCTGCGTCCATGGCTCGACCGGGATCGCGCGCCGTTCGCGCGCATGTCGAACGATCCGCAGGTGATGGAACACCTGTTGCCCTTCGCTTCGCCCGAGGCCGTCGATGCATGGATCGATCGACAACAGGCGCATCTGCGGACGCATGGCTTCTGCTTCTGGGCGATCGAGTCCAAGGCCGACGGTGCCTCCATCGGCGCTTCTGGGGGCAGGGCTATGCCCCCGAGGCTGCCGCGTGCGCCATCCGCTTTGGATTCGAGCACGTCGAACTCCCCGAAATCGTGGCCAACACGGTGCCCGCCAACCGGAACTCGCGCCGCGTGATGGAGAAGCTCGGCATGTCGCACACCGCCGCCGACGATTTCGATCATCCGCTCGTGCCGATCGAGCACCCGCTGCGGCGTCAGCTGCTGTATCGGTTGCCGAGGGACCGGTGGCCGGGCGGGGACAGCACGTCGCGCAGCCCCTGATGCGCTGACCCCTCCCACGCCACAGGCTGCTGGTTCTTCGCGCACAGGTAGTGATGGGTGAAGACATCCAGGTAGGCGCCCAACATTTGTGCAGCATGGTGCTCGCCCGCCAGCCCCATGCACAGCGCGGCCACTTCGCTGGTGCAGAGGTGGTCGTCGCGGCCGGAGTTGCGCAGCTGGTATCGGGAGGCCCGTTCCGGCGCCAGGCTCAGCACCGGCAGCGCGTCGAGATAGGGGCTTCGGCCGAACATCTTGCGGCCCTCGGCCCAGGTGCCGTCGAGCAGGATGAACAGCGGGCGCTTGACCAGTCCATCGGCCGACGCGTCGGGCGGTGGCACGGCGTGCACCACGCGCTCGGGCGCTGCGTACTGGCCGGGGAACACCACGAAGGGTTGCCATTGCGGGTCGCTCAGCAGGGCTAGCAATGCGGGGTCGGTCTCCGTGCGTGCCCAGCCGAAGGCGAAGGTGTCGGCGACCACGTCCGCGACCAGCCAGCCGGTGTTGCTGGGCTTGAGCGGCTCGATGTCGGCCATGAGCAGGCAGATGCCGGCGCGGGTCGACATCGTCGGGCGCAGGGCGCACAGGCAGTGGCTCGGCAGGAGCCGGCAACCGACGCAACGCTCTTGCTTGAAGCCACCGCGGGCGAGAAAGGGTTTGCTGCTGCGCGCCAGGCGGGCGGCGCGCAGCCGGGCGACGGCGTGGGGCATGCGGGGATTCTCGGGCCTGCGCTGCCACCGGCGCCTCGAGGCGTTCAGGCCAACGGCGTGCAGCAGCTGGTGCGCATCTCCGCGACCCAGTGCGGGTCGTGCCACCAGGCGTCGTCCTCCACGACGTGCGCCGCAAGGGCTGCGACGAGGTCTTCCGATTCCGCGGTGGCCACAGGCACGGGCTGCTGCGCTTCGAAGGGCGCGATCAGTTCGTCCACCGTGTGGTCCACGCCGCCCACCATCACGCGCCGCACGCGCATGGCGGCGCCGATGTCCTGCAGCGGGTCGCCGTCCACGCAGACCAGGTCGGCCAGCTGGCCGCGCGCCAGCGTGCCGACGTCGTGGCCCAGCACCTGGCCGGCGTTGCGGGTGGCGGTGCGCAGCGCGTCGACCGGGCGCATGCCGTGCCGGACCATCGCGCGCAGGTTCAGGTGCAGGCTGATGCCGGGCGCGACGATGGGGTAGTCGCTGCCGCAGACGATGGTCATGCCCGCGGCCTGCTGCGCCAGGAGGGTGGCCACCTGGTTGGCGACCATGCGCACCGGCCGGCTCGGGCCGCCGCGCGCGGCGCGTTCGAGCGGCGCGCGCTCGGCCGGCGGAAAGAGGCGCTGCACGCGCGGGTCGTTCAACACCTCGTCGGGCGCATCGCCCAGCAGGCCGTCGATGCCGAAGATCGTGGGCGTGCGGAAGCTGCGCGACGCCGCGGCGATGGCGATCACGTCCTGGTAGCCGACGCCCAGTGCGCTGCCGGTGCGAGAGTAGCCGAAGCGGCTGGTGCCACCCATGTGCTCGTGCCCCTGCGCACCGAAGGCGACGGCGGGGAAGAGGTAGTGCGAGCTGATCGGGATGCCCAGGCGCCGCGCCATCGCGGTGGCGCGCGCCTGCAGCTCGAGCGGCAGGCGCACGTAGCACTTGAGCAGGTCGTAGTCGAGCGCGCGGGCGCGCTCGAACTCGCGCAGCAACTGCCCGGCCTCGCGGATCGGGTGCATGCCGTCGTAGAACACGCGCGCGCCGTCGAGCGCCTCGCCGGTGCCGAAGTGGCGCGGGCCGATGCGCCAGCCGGCGTCGACCGATTCCTTGTTCTCCAGCGTGAGGTAGGCGTTGTCGCTCAGGCCGCGCGTGCTGGTGATGCCGTAGGCCAGGAAAATGCGCGGGTCGCGCAGGCCCAGCTGGTTGCCCATCTCGCGGTGCGTGTGCATGTCGATCAGGCCGGGCATCACGGTGAGGCCGCTCGCATCGACCCAGCGCACGCCGGGGCGCTGGGCGCGGTGCGGCTCGATGGCGGCGATGCGGTGGCCGTGGATGACGATGTCGACGTTCTCGCGCAGCGCCTCGCCGATGCCGTCCCACAGCCGGCCGGCATGCACGACCGTGGTTTGTGCGGGCGGGGCCACGCGCCATTGCAGGGCCCAGGGCACGTCGTGTGCGGTACTGGTGGCGTCGTCCAGCGTGCGCAGGCGCAGGCGGCCGTTCGACAGGTACATCAGCGTGCGGCCGTCGGCGCTCAGGCTCAGCGCGTCGGCGCTGTCGTCACCCAGCGCCTCGGGCGCGCCCTGCAGCGTGCCGTCGGCGGCGATGGGCGAGCGCCAGGGCGTGCCGCCCAGCGTGTAGATGAAGTGCCGGCCGTCGGGCGACCACAGCGGCCCGTTGACGTTGCGCACGTCGAGCGACACGCCCGGCCGCACCCGCTGGTAGCGCATGCGCCCGCTGGCAAGGTGAACCGTGAGGATCGCGGTCAGCCCCTCGCGGTAGCGCGATGAATAGGGTTGCACCGCCGCCAGCGCCAGGTGGCTGCCGTCGGGCGACCAGCTCGGCCGGCCCGACCACACCGTCTGCTTCGCCACGCGCTGCAACGCGCCGGTGCCCGGGTCGACGAGGCACAGCCAGCCGTCTTCCGACGCACAGACGATGCGTTGCCCGTCGGGCGACCAGGCCGCCTGCTTGAGCGGCCGGTCGGCCTGCGTGAGCTGGCGCGCGCCGCCGCCGGCCAGGTCGTGCAGCCACAGCTGCAGCATGCCGCTGCGGTCGCAGGCATAGACGAGCGTGCGCCCGTCCGGCGACCAGGCCGGCCCGATCTTGGCGAAGGCGTCGTGCGTGAGCTGGCGCGGGTGCGGGTCGCCGATCGTCAGCAGCCAGAGCTGGCCGAGCGCGCCGAAGGCGATGCGGGTGGCGTCGGGCGACAGCGCCGGAAAGGCGATGCCCTTGACCGTGCGCGGCACGGTGCTGTCGAAGTCGCGGCGGCGGTGCAGCGGCGCGCGGTGGGCGGTCACGCGCACCGTGGCGTTGAAGGGGATGCGGGCGGTGATGGCCGATGCGCCTGGTGCGCGAAGCAAGGTGCGGCGCTTGATCTCGCCGTCGGCGGTGTACAGCAGCTCATTGCCGGACAGCCACACCGCCGGCACGGGGAACACGTCTTCGGCCGCGTCGCTCACCGGCTGGCCGTCGACCAAGAGCCGGGTCGATTGCACGTCGCGCGCCGTGCCGGCGACCACGCGCCAGCTCAGGCGGCCGTCGGGCGACCAGGCCGGCGCGCTCGCGCCCGGCCCGTCGAAAACAGTGGCGATCGCAGCGCCCGAAGCGGTCGCATCGGCCACGCGAATGCGCCCGCCGCTCGAGAAGGCCACGCGCCGCCCGTCGGGCGACCATGCGGGTTCCCCGTCTTCCGCGTCGGTGTCGGCCAAGCGCCGCACGCGGCCCGAGGCGATGTCGAGTGCGTAGATCGCGTAGTGCCCGCTGCGGTCGCTGGCGAAGGCGATCTCGCGGCCGTCGGGCGACCAGGCCGGCTCGCGGCAATCGAATTCGCCCTGCGTGAGCTGCCGCAGGTCGCGGCCATCCGGCGCGATACGCCAGAGCTGGAAGCTGCCGTCGCGGTACGACTGGAAGACGATGCACGTGCCGTCGGGCGACCAGTGCGGCCGCGCGATGTCGTGCAGGTAGCCGGTCAGCCGCCGTGCCGTGCCGCCTTCGACCGGCACGGTCCACAGCAGGCCCTGCAGGTCCATCGCCAGCGTGCGGCCGTCGGGCGACAGCGCGATCGCGAGGTTGGTGCCCTGCGTGAGCACGACGGGCGTGTCGCCCCATTCCTCCTGTTCGACAGGCACCGTCGACGCTGGCGGGTCGGCCGCCGATGCAGGCATGGCCCAGGGCGCCATGGCCGCGGCGGAGGTGATCGCGCCGAAGGACAGGAAGCCGCGGCGGCTCAGGCCGCGCCCGGTGCGGCATCGGGAACAGAACGGAGACAACATGACGCATCGGGCTGTGGCGAAGCCATCGATGCTAGGCAAGGGGCTGGCGCGCCGTGTCGCCATTTGCGCGGGGCGCGGCTGCGCTTTCGGCCACGCGGCGGCGCGACTGCCGCCCTGGCCCCGTGCGTCAGTGCCTCAGTCCAGTTCTTCCTCGACCTCGCTCGGGCGCGGCGCACGTTGCTGCGCGCGCTGGGCCGTGGCGACGCATTCGTCCATCGGCAGCGAGCGCATGTCGTCGAGCCTTCGGGCCATCTGCTCGGCGAAGCGCGCGGCGGGCAGCGGCAGGGTGCGGCCCTTCAGCTGGCCCAGCACCAGCGGCCCGTAGGCGCTGTCGGCCTCGTCGATGGGCCGCACGGCCAGGTCGGGGTCCTGGCGCCAGCGGCTGCTGCCGATGTCGACCTGGAAGGTGATGATCTCGGTGCCCTTCACCATGTCGGACAGCAGGTCGAAGGAGTTCGACTCGATCACCGGGTTGGGCTGGCGCGAACCGCGCGCGAGGATCTGGTCGATGAGCTCGCGGCCCGAATAGCTCGCGTCGGGCAGCGCCAGGTCGTACACCAGGCAGTCGCGCATGCGCACCTTCTCCTTGGCCGCCAGCGGGTGGTCCTTGGCCATCACCGCCACCATGCCCTGGCCGATGGACATCAGCGGCTGCAGCTCCGCCGCATGCGGCGGGCGGAAGACGAGGATCAGGTCGGCCTCGTAGGCCAGCAAGAGGCGCATCGCGGAGGCATGGTCGCAGACGTTCACCGTCAGCTTGACCAGCGGGTGCTTGGCGCGAAAGGCGTTCATCTCTTCGAGCAGCACGCCGCGCGCCACGGCCTGGCTGGCGGCGATGCGGATCTCGCCGCGTCGCAGGCCCGACAGCGCCTCGATCTGCGAATACACGCGCCGCAGGTCGGCGTTCTGGTTCTTGATCCAGCCGATGAAGATCTCGCCGGCGGCCGTCAGCTGCACGCCGGAGGAGGTGCGCTCGAACAGCGCGGCGCCGAGGTCGGACTCGACATCCTGGATGCGGCGCAGCAGCGCCGAGGGCGTCAGGTGCAGGCGCTCGGCGGCCTGACGCACGGACCCGGTGCGGGCCACCTCTTCCAGATAGCGCCAGACGCGCATGTTTCGCAAGGCCATCGAATCCTCCTCGGGCATGAAAGTCAACACGGCCGCGCCAATTTGGCACCTCGAAAGTGCACGGGATCCATTAACGTGGTCCTGAGCACGCGATATCGGTACATCGCGCGGTGTTTCCGCTTGCCAGAGCAAGGGGGGTGCCAGATGGCGCCGGATCGCGTTGCCATTTACGAACAAGAGGAACACGACATGGATTTGGGTTTGCGCGGCAAGGTCGTCATCGTCACCGGTCCGGCCAAGGGGCTGGGGCCGGCCATCACGCAGGCATTCGCCCGGGAAGGCTGCCGGCTGGTGCTGGCCAGCCGCGACCTAGAGGCCATCGACGCCATCGCCATGAAGACCGAAGGGCTGGGCGGGCAGGCGCTGCCGGTGCGCTGCGACGTGACGGTACCGGCCGAGACCGACCGCATGGCCGAGCTGGCGATCCAGCAGTACGGGCAGATCGACGTGCTGGTCAACGTGGCCAGCGACACCGGCCCGATCGGCGACGCCACCTGGAACACCTCGCCCGAGGAGTTCGAGCACACGATGCAGGTGAACCTGCTGGGCTGCTTCAACACCATGCGCGCCGTGCTGCCGCGCATGATCTCGCGCCGCTACGGAAAGATCGTCAACGTCGGCGGCACCTACGGCATGCGCGCGCGGGCCGGCCGCATGGCGTACTCGGCCTCGAAGTGGGGGCTGCGCGGCGTGACCAAGTCGGCCGCGCTGGAAGCGGGCGCGCACAACATCAACGTCAACCTCGTCGCGCCGGGCATGGTCGACGACGAGCGCTTCCGCAGCCTCTGGATTCCGGAGGCCATGCGCAAGTTCGGCCTCGACGAGGCGCAGGCCGAGGAACGCCAGGCCGAGGAATACGCATTGCGCCGCATCACCACCGACATGGACGTGGCCAACGCCTGCCTCTTCCTCGCGTCGGATGTCTCCAAGCAGATCACCGGCGTGGACCTGCCGGTCGACGGCGGCTGGGCGGCGCTTTGAACGCTGGCGACGGTCCGGTGCATGTCGATGTCGCGCAGGTGTTTGCGAGGCCAGGCGTCGACGCACCGCTCGGCCCGTCGCGGCTTCACCTGGACGCCGGCCGCATCGTCCGCATCGAGGCACTGGCCGACCTGCCGACCGCGGCGCGCCATCACGTCGCGCTGCCCGCACCGGCCGATGCCCATGACCACGGCCGCGGCCTGCGCACGCTGGCCTTCGGCGCGCGCGACCAGTCGCTGGAAACCTGGCTGCCCGAACTGGCCTTCGAGCCGCGCGTCGACCCCTACCTGCGCGCCGCCGTGGCCTTTGCGCGCATGGCCGAAGGCGGCATCGCGGCGGCCAACCATTGCCACAACACACAGGACAGCCAGGCGCTGCTGAAAGAGGCCGAAGGCGTGGCCCGTGCCGCGCGCGACGTGGGCCTGCGGATCGGCTTCGCCGTGCCCTTCGCCGGCCGCAACGGCGTGGTCTATGGCCCGCTCGAGCCGCTGCTGGCGCACCTGCCGGCGGCCGACCACGCGCGCGTGCACGCCATGCGCCAGCCGACACGCACGCTGCAGCAGAACTTCGCGCTGGTCGAAGAGATCGCGCAGCTGGAACACGAAGGCTTTCGCGTGCAGTACGGCCCGGTCGGCCCGCAGTGGGTGGACGACGAGGCGATGGCGGCCATCGCCCTGGCCAGCGCCGACACCGGCCGGCGCGTGCACATGCACCTGTTCGAGACACAGCGCCAGCGCGCCTGGGCCGATGCGCACTACCCGCGCGGCCTGCTGCGCCACCTCGACGGCATCGGGCTGCTGTCGCCGCGCCTCACCGTGGCGCACGCGGTCTGGCTCGACGACGACGACTGCGGGCTGCTGGCCGAACGCGGCGTCACGGTCAGCGCCAACGTGTCGTCGAACCTGCGGCTGCGCACGGGCCTGCCGCCGTGGCGGCGCTACCTCGACGCCGGCCTGCGCTTCGGCCTGGGGCTCGACGGCATGAGCCTGGACGACGACGAAGACATGCTGCGCGAGATGCGTCTGGCCTGGCACCAGCTGCAGACGGCCGATGCCGGCAGCGACGAGCGCTTTGCGTTGGGCGACCTGTTCCGCGCCGTGTGCGTGCACGGGCGGCAGAGCATCACCGGCGCCGATGGCGGCGGCGAACTGGCCACCGGTGCGCCGGCCGACATCCTGGTGCTCGACACGCGGCGCCTGTCGCGCGATGTGCTCGCCGAGGCGCCCGATCATCGGCTCGAACGCCTGATTGCGCGCATGACCAAGCGCGACATCCATCGGCTGATCGTCGGCGGCCGCAGCGTGGTGCACGACGCACGCTGCCAGTCGGTGGACCTGCCCGCCCTGGAAGCGGCGCTCACGGCCGATGCAGAGGCCGCATGGCAGCGACAGCCGCCGGATGCGCCGGCCATCGAGCGGCTGCGGGTCGCCGTGCGGGCGCACTACCGCTGCGGGGGATGCGGGCCTGGAGGCCAGAGCGGCGAAGGCGGCAGCCACGGCAGAGGATGAGCAATACATCACGCCGGATCGGCCGGGCGCCCAGCGGGCTGGTCAAATGTGAAAATGTCACATACAGTTGTTTCATCCACTCACGACCTCTGTATGCCTCACATGCACTCGCACGCTGCCGTTCTCGAGAGCGACTTTTCAAACTGGGCTCGGTTGACCGAACAGTATTCAGAAGGCATGGAGGCGCTGCGCCGCCACGAGCCGGGCGCATCTGCCAGGATGATGGAGATCGCCAGGCAGCTGCGCCAGTACGCTCTTCTCGTCGGTGAGGCACCCCTGCCGCCGATTTCCGCCGAGTCGCAGAAGACCCGCCAGGTGTCCGTCGCCTCGACGTTGGGACGGCTCGCCATGGCGATGCCCACGCTGCCTCGCATCCGGGCTCGACGCATGCTGTCCATGGCCGTCCTGCCGTCCTGAGAATTCGAGCAACTCGGCGACAATCGCCGTCGTCCAATGAATCAACTCGCCTTGGCACTGTCCGCTTGCGCACGCGTTCTGCGGCCGGTGGTCAGGCTCGCCATGGGCCTGGGTCTGAAGCAGCCGCACTTGCAGGAACTGCTCAACGAATTGCTGCTGGATGAAGCGCGCAGGTCGTGGCAATCCAAGGGGGTGCAACCGAACCTCAGTCAGCTTTCCATCACGACGGGCATCAACCGGAAAGCGGTCACGACGAGGGTTCGCGCGCCGCGCGATCCATTGGCGCCGACCGAGCTCTCCTCTGCGGCGAAGACCCTCACGGTGTGGCTGGAGATGGCCACGGACAACCCGAAGCTGCACAAACTGCCCGTGATGAGCGAGAGCAAGGCGCCGTCGTTCGAGTCCATGGCATGGATCGGCAGTCGGGGCAATGTGCATCACCGCGTCATTCTTGAAGAGCTTGTCCGCCTGGGACTGGTGACCGACCACGGCACCCAGGTCGAGCTCAAGGCCGATGGTTTCATCCCCGTGAACGACCTGGCCGGCATGCTGGCCTTCTTCGCCGACAACGGGCGTGATCATCTGAACGCGTCGGTGTCCAACATCTTGGCGGAACGCCCGCCGCTGCTGGAGCGATCGATCTTTGCGCATGGCCTTCCGATGGCCGCCTGCGAGGAAATTCACCAGTTGGTCCGGGCCCGCTGGAGCACGTTGCATCACGAGCTGGCGCATGAAATGCGAACCGCCATCGACACCGCGGGCGAGGGCGCGACGGCTCGGATCAGGGTAGGCATCTACACGTATTTCGAAGACGCCAAGGGAAGCTCCGAGGAGTCCTTCGATGCGGCGTCAAAGGAAAGTTTGAAGCCATGAAAAAGCGCCTGATGCGTGGCCTTGTCGCGCTGTCGACCGTGTTCGTTCTTTCCTGCGGTGGTGGTGACGCCATCGACGGGTCGCCGGCGGCCGGTTCGTCTGGCGCAGCCGTCGCCACCGGGGACGTGAGTTCGCCGGACTGGGGCTTCGTGGGCCAGACCGGTTCCCACGATGGCGGCGGCAACGCAGGCGCCGACGCCGGATCGGGCGCCGCAAGTGCCGGGGCCGGCGCAGCAGGCGGCAGTGGTGACACCGCCTCGGCCTCCTCCGGCGATGCCGGTGGCGTGGGCTCCGGCGGCACGGGGGCTTCCGCATCCGCGGGCGACAGCGGCGATTCGGGCGTGGGGGGCGTGGGCGGCGTCGCCAGCATCATCGTCAACGACGTTCGGTACAACACCGCTGACGCCGTGCTGAAGCTGCGCGATGCGCCGCAGCTGCAACTGGGCATGACCGCCAAGGTCAACGGATCCACCAATGCGGACTTCACCGCCGGTGAGGCCACGGAGGTCGAGTCCGCTGCGGATGCGCGTGGCGTGGTCACCTCGATCAACGCGGGCAATGGTGAGCTGGTCGTGCTCGGCATGACCATCAATACAGACGCGACGACGGTGTGGGGCAACATCCCGGGCCTCGACGCGCTGGCCCCCGGAATGACCGTGCAGGTGTGGGGCTTGCCTGCCGGGCCGGGCTTGCTGCGTGCGACGCGGATCGAGAAACGGGTGGCCGGCACCCCGATCCTCTCGGGGGTCGTTCAAAACCTCGACGTGGCCAACCGCCAGTTCCTGCTGGGAAGCCTGGCCGTCGATTTCAGCCAGATCGCTTCGCCTGCCGCGCTCGCGGCGGGGGTCAACGTGCGCGTGCGTACGAACCTGTCGCTGGCGGCCGGCGTGCTGCAAGCCAGTTCGGTCGAGCTCTGGTACCCCGTTTCGCTGCGAGACGGCACGCGCCGCCAGCTGGGTGGCGTGGTGACGGATTTCAGCGGAATCTCCAGCTTCCGGGTGCTCGGCACGCCCGTGGACGCCTCGTCCGCGCAGGTGTCGGGGGGGCCGGCGGCGGCGATTGCCAATGGCGTCGAACTGAATGTGGCCGGCACCGTCGTCAACGGGTCGCTGGTGGCCACCAAGATCAAGATCAAGAAGACCCCGGGTGGTGCGAGTTCGGCTTCCTTCACGGCCATGGGCACGGTGAGTGCTTTCAAGTCGCTCGCGCAATTCAAGGTGAAGGGCCAGGCGATCGATGCCAGCGGGGCCGGCATCCAGTATGTGAATGGGGCGGCAGGCCAACTTGGCAACGGCGTCCAGGTCACCGTGGTGGGTGGGCGCATCGTCAACGACGTGTTGATCGCCACGCAGGTCATCTTCGACTGACGGCGCACCACGGCCCGTTCGATGGGTCCTTGGCTCAATGGGTGCGGGCTGGTGTGCAGGACACCTCCCGTTACCAGAGCGTCACGAGGCGAGCGTGCGTCCGACATCCAGCGCAAGGCGCAACAGAAAAAATGTAGGGATGTGATTTTTTCCCATCCATCGATTTTTCTGGGAGGGGCCATGTCGGCTCAACATTTCCTGCGGGTCGACCGCCCCAGGCTGGGCGCGATTCCGGCCTTCAATCGAGACGCTGCGGCGCTCGCTCGTGCAACGCGCGCCCGTGCGGCGTTCCAGTTGCGTCTCGTCGATACCTTTCGTGCCTACCTGGCAGGCGACGGCTCCGAGCCCAGCGATGCGGATCTGCGCACGTTCGCCCGGCTGGCGGCCGAAGAACACCGGCTCGAGCAGCGGTTGGCCGACGCCTCGAGCCGCGGCGTTGCAGGACCCACCCAGGACGTGCACGCAGGGCGGGCATCCGGGGGGCTTCGGTGAAAGTGGCCAGCGGATGCTTCACGGTGCAAGGGGCGCCGTCGGGCGATGGGTATGGGGGTGCCTTCGAATACACCAATCCCGCGCCGCTCGTGGCGTCGGTGCCCGCCGACAGGTTGTCGTCGATATTTGCCATCGACATCTCGCCCTTGTGTATCGCGTTCTGCGTGGTCATGAATATCGCCGCGCTGATGCTGGTGCTTCCCAGGGCGTGGTGAGCACGCGGCGCAGTGTTCTGAGGCCGCCTGGTGCCAAGGCCGGCCTCAGCGCAGCGCCGCTGCCAACCCCTGGATCACCCCCGCCTTCGGCGAATCCCGCAGCCACGCCAGCCCCACCGGCGGCAGGTTCCACGGCAGCGGGCGCGGCATGACTTCGGCGGCGCCGGTGGCGGCCACGGCCTGCGCCACGTCGCGCGGCAGGATCGTCACGGCCCGCGGTAGCTGCTGCATGGCCGAGGCGACGGTGCGCACCGCATAGGCCTCGAGCAGCGGCACGGGCACCGTGCGGCCGGCGGCGGCGAAGACGGTGTCGATCATCTGGCGGATGGGCGTGTCCGAGGGCGGGAAGATCCAGTCCATCTCCGACAGCAGCGAGATGTCGACCGTGTCCTGGCGCGCGAGGCGCGGCGCGCTGGCCTTCGACACCACCACGCAGGCCTCCTGCCGGTACAGCAGCTCCTGCACCAGGTCGTCGTCGGTGCTGTCGTGCGAGAAGCGGCAGATGGCGCAGTCGAGCGTGCGCTGGCGCACCGCCAGCACCAGGTTGTGCGTGGTGTCCTCGTGCGCCAGCAGCGCGATGCGCGGGCGCAGGCCGAAGAGGTGCTGCCACGCGGCGTCGAGCGTCTGCGTCGCGGCGTAGGGGATCACGCCCATGCGCAGCCGCCCTTGCAGCCCGGCGCCGCTGACGGCGCGCAGCTCCTGCTGCAGCGCGTGGTTGTCCGCCACGGCGAGCCTGGCGCGCGCCAGCACCACCTCGCCGGCCACCGTCGGCTCCAGGCCACGTCGGCTGCGGATGAAGAGCGGCGTCATGAAGATGTCCTCGATGTCGGCCAGCGCACGCGTCACGGTCGGCTGCGCGAGCGACAGCTGCTCGGCCACGCGGGTGATGGAGCGGTGCCGGTCGACCGCCATCAACAGCACGTAGTGCCGCATCTTCAGGCGGGTTTCCAGGCGCAGGGCGAGGGCGTCGGGGGCGAGGGGCGCAGGAGGCATGGTGCCCTGGAGCATAGCAATCGATGCATGCATCGATAGCAATCCATGTGCATTGGCCTATTTCATGCGACCAGAATCGGCGCATCCCTTCGATGCACCAGAACCATGAGCACCTTCACCACCCGCCCCGAGATCACCGGCACGCATGGCGTCGCCGCGGCCACGCACTGGCTCGCCGCGCAGACCGCCATGGGCGTGCTCGAACGCGGCGGTAACGCCTTCGACGCGGCCGTGGCCGGCGGCTTCGTGCTGCAGGTGGTGGAGCCGCACCTCAACGGCGCGGGCGGCGAAGTGCCCATCCTCTTCTGGAGCGAGAAGGACCGGCGCATGCAGTCGGTCTGCGGCCAGGGCGCCGCACCGGCCGAGGCCTCGGCCGCGGCCTTCCGCCGCCTGGGGCTCGAACAGGTGCCGGGCATCGGCCTGCTGCCGGCCACCGTGCCCGGCGCCTTCGGGGCGTGGCTGACGATGCTGCGCGACCACGGCACCTGGTCGCTGGCCGACGTGCTCGCGCCGGCCATCGGCTACGCACGTGATGGCTACCCGCTCATCCCGCGTGCGGTGCAGGCCATCGTCGCGGTGCAGGCGCTGTTCCGCGAACACTGGACCTCGTCCGCCGAGGTCTGGCTGCCCGACGGCCAGGTGCCCCAGCCCGGCGCACTGTTCTGCCAGCCGCGCCTGGCCGCGACCTACGAGCGCCTCGTGCGCACCGCCGAGAGCGACGGTGGCGGCACGCGCACCGGCACCATCGATGCCGCGCTGCGCTGCTGGTACCAGGGCTTCGTCGCGCGCGAGATCGACAACTACTACCGCACGGCCCAGGTGCGCGACACCACCGGCGAGCGGCACGCCGGCCTGCTGCGCTACGACGACATGGCGCAGTGGCAGCCGACCATCGAGCCGCCGCTGACCGTCGACTTCGGCCGCTACACGCTGGCCAAGTGCGGCTTCTGGAGCCAGGGCCCGGCCTTCCTCGAGCAGATCGGCATGCTGCGCCACGCCGGCCTCGAACAGCACGCGCCGCACACCGCGGGCTTCGTGCACCGCATCGCCGAAGCGGCCAAGCTGGCGATGGCCGACCGCCTGGCCTGGTACGGCAGCGCACCCGGGGCGTCGCGCGAAGCGCAGATGGCGCTGCTGTCCGACGACTACCTGCGCCAGCGCTGGATGGCCGTGGGCGACCGCGCATCGCAGCAGCTGCAGCCTGGGTCGCCGCTCGGCCAGGCGCCGCGCCTGCCCGACCTCGACGTGGTCGCGCGCACGCTGCGTACCGCCGACACGCGCTTCGGCATCGGCGAGCCGACCTTCGCGGCGCTGCCACCCGTTGCGGAGTGGGCGGAGCGCGAAGTCTTCGTCGGCGACACCTGCCACATCGACGTGATCGACCGCCACGGCAACATGGTCGCGGCCACGCCCTCGGGCGGCTGGCTGTCGTCCAGCCCGGTGATCCCGGCGCTCGGCTTCGCGGTCAACACGCGCCTGCAGATGACCTGGCTCGACGACGGCCTGCCCAACACCGTGACGCCGGGCGTGCCGCCTTGCACCACGCTGTCGCCGTCGCTCGCGCTGCGCGACGGCGAGCCCTACATGGTGTTCGGCACGCCCGGCGGCGACCAGCAGGACCAGTGGTCGCCCGCCTTCTTCCTGCGCCATGCCGTGCACGGCATGAACCTGCAGGAGGCCATCGACGCGCCGGCCTGGCACGTCGACCATTTCCCTGCGTCGTTCTGGCCGCGCACCACCACGCTCAACCGGCTCACGGTCGAGTCGCGCTTCTCGCCCGAGGTGCTCGATGCATTGCGCGCGCAGGGGCACGACGTGAAGGTCGGCGAGCCGTGGTCGGAAAGCCGCCTGTCCGCCTGCACGCGCGAGCACGACGCGCAAGGCCGCCTGCTGCTGCGTGCGGCGGCCAACCCGCGCGGCATGCAGGGCTACGCCGTCGGCCGCTGACCTGAACCCCCTTCTTTTTTCTCGAGGAGTCCTTCCCATGTTTTCACGCCTCCGACGTAGCCTCACGCTGCTGGCCCTCTGCGGCTTCGCCACCCTCGCCGCGGCCGAGTGGCCCGACAAGCCCATCACGCTGGTCGTGCCCTGGGCTCCCGGCGGCTCGACCGACATCCTCGCGCGCTCGCTGGCCGAGCAGCTGACCAAGTCGCTGGGCCAGACGGTCATCGTCGACAACCGCGCGGGTGCGTCCGGCAACATCGGCTCCAACTTCGTGGCCAAGGCCAAGCCCGACGGCTACACGCTCTTGATCGGCTCGATGAGCACGCATGCCATGAACCCGGCGCTGATGCCCGCCATGCCCTTTCGCGGCGTCGAGGACTTCACGCCCATCGCACAGATGGCCAACGTGATCAACACCATGGTCATCAACCCGGCGGTGCCCGTGACCAACGTGAAGGAGTTCATCGCCTACGCCAAGGCCAACCCCGGCAAGTTGGCCTACGCGTCGGCCGGGCCTGGCTCCACCAACCACCTGAGCGCGGTGCTGTTCGAGAAGGCCGCGGGCATCGAGATGCTGCACGTGCCCTACAAGGGCGGCGCGCCGGCCGTGGTCGACACGGTGTCGAACCAGACGCAGGTGCTGTTCTCGGCCGGCACGCAGACGCTGCCGCACGTGAAGGCCGGCAAGCTGCGCCTGCTGGCCGTGACCGAGGCCAAGCGCTCGGCGTTGCTGCCCGACGCACCGACCGTGGCCGAGACGCTGCCCGGCTACGAGCTCGGTGTCTGGTACGGCGCCTTCGGCCCGGCCAATATGCCCAAGGAACTGGTGACCAAGCTCAACGACGAGATCAACAAGGCGCTGGCCCAACCCGAGGTGCGCACGCGCATGGATTCGATGGGCGTCGAGATCGTCAAGGGCACCCCGCAGCAGTTCGCCACCGTGCTGCGCAGCGACGCCGACCGCTACGGCAAGGTCATCCGCGAGCTTGGCATCAAGAATGAGTGAGGCGCGGACCGAGGCCATGCTCTGCCTGCCGGCCGAGGCCTGTGCGGCGCTTTGCCACGACCTGCCGCGAGCACCCCATCTGGACGCGGCACTCGGCCTGATCGAGGCCGTGCGACAGGCGCAGCTCGGCGACGGGCTGCTCACCGTCAACATCGACGCCGCGCCGGACGGCCCACAGGACGGCGACACCATCGAGCTGCAGCGGCTGTGGACTTCCAACCCCGACGCCTACCCGGTCGGCGGCCGCAAGCGCAAGACCATGACGCCCTGGACGCGCCAGCTGCTGCGCGGCGGCGAGCTGTTCGTCGGCGAGGGCGATGCGGTGCTGCGCGAGGTGTTCGACGACCATGCGCGCATCGCGTCGCTCGGCCTGCATGCGGTGCTCAACGTGCCGCTGCTCGACGCGGGCCGCTGCCTTGCGACCTTCAACGTGCTGGGCAGCCGGCCGCGGTGGTTGCCGCAGGAGCGGATGCTGGTGCAGCTGCTCGCCGTGCTCGCGACGCCGTGGGTGCTGCGCGCGGCGGCGGCCTCGGCACGCGCCTAGCGGCGCGCTTCGGGGTTGACGACGTCCGTCAGCGTGCCGGCAGCAAAGGCCCGGATGTGGTCGAAGGCGATGCCGAAATAGCGCTCGTAGTTGTCCTTCTCGACGTAGCCGATGTGCGGCGTGCACAGCACGTTGGGCAGACGCAGCAGCGGATGGTCGGCACCCAGGATGGGCTCGGCCTCGTACACGTCGACCGCTGCGAAGCCCGGGCGACCATGGGCCAGCGCCTGCGCCAGCGCACCGGGCGTGATGAGCTCGGCACGGCTGGTGTTCACCAGCAGCGCCGTGGTCTTCATGCGGCCCAGGTCCTGCGCATCGACCAGGCCCAGCGTGTCGGCGTTGAGCCGCACGTGCAGGCTGATCACGTCGCTCTCTGCGAAGAACGCCTCGCGCGATGGCGCCACCTCGAAACCGTCGGCGCGGGCGGCGGCGGTCGATGCGTCGCGGCCCCACACCCAGACCTGCATGCCGAACACGCGACCGTACGCCGCCACCTGCCGGCCGATCCGGCCATAGCTCCACACGCCCAGGCGCTGCCCGCCCAGCTGCTGCCCGAGGTGCCCTTGCCAGAGGCCCTGGCGCAGCCGCGTCGCTTCGTCGACCAGGTGGCGCCGGCTGGCCAGCGCCAGCGCCCAGGTGAGTTCGGCCGTGGCCGAGCCGGCACCGCTGCCCTCGGCGACCAGCACGCCGCGTGCCGTGCAGGCGGCCAGGTCGACATGGCCGGCCAGCTTGCCGGTCTGTGCGATGAGGCGCAGGCGCGGCAGGCGATCGAGCAGCGCGGCGTCGATGCGCGTGCGCTCGCGCGTGAGCACGATGGCCTCGGCATCCGCGAAGCGCGCAGCCAGCGTTTCGGTGTCATGGACGGTGTCGTTGAACACCTGCACGTCGTGGCCGGCGAGCTTCGCGAAGCAGTCGAGGCCGCGAACGCAGTCCTGGTAGTCATCGGGAATGACGATGCGCATGGAGGTCTCCTTCACTGCTGCGGAATGTGCAACTGTTCGACGGTGCGCTTCCACCACGCCAGGTCGCTCTGCACCAGCGCCGTGAACGCCGCAGGCGGCATGCCGCCCGGCTCGATGCCCTGTGCCTCGAAGATGCGCCGCACCTCGTCCGTCGCCAGCGCGCGCTTGACCTCGGCATAGAGCGCGTTCATCACCGGCTCGGGCGTGCCGGCGCGGGCCAGCAGGCCGTACCACCCGTGGATGTCGAAGCCGGGAAAGCCCTGCTCCGCCACGGTCGGCACATCGGGCAACCCCACGAAGCGTTTGCTCGGCGCCACGGCGAGCGC
Organism: Variovorax sp. J2L1-78; assembly: GCF_030317205.1. Taxonomy (NCBI): domain Bacteria; kingdom Pseudomonadati; phylum Pseudomonadota; class Betaproteobacteria; order Burkholderiales; family Comamonadaceae; genus Variovorax; species Variovorax arabinosiphilus. The sequence continues at coordinate 815,013 of NZ_JASZYB010000002.1, forward strand.
GCGCAACTTGCCTGCCTTGATCTGCGAGAGCGCACTGCTCATGTCGAGAAACATGAACTGGATCTGCCCGCCGAGCAGGTCCTGCACGGCCGGCCCGGCGCCGCGATAGGGCACGTGCACCACCTGCATGCCGGCGCGCTGCGCGAACAGCGCAGCCCCGAGGTGCGCCGACGTGCCGTTGCCCGACGAGCCGTACGACAGGCTGTCGGGCTTGGCCTTGGCCAGCGCCACCAGCTCGGGCAGCGTTTTGGCCGGGAAGTCGGGCCGCACCACCACGGCGTGCGGCACGAAGCCCACCACGGTGAGCGGCGCGAAGTCGCGCAGCGTGTCGAAGGGGTAGTCGCGCATCAGCGCAGGGTTGGTCACGGCCAGGATCGATGGAAAGACCAGGGTGTAGCCGTCGGCGGGTTGCCGCACGATCTCGCCCATGCCGATGACACCGCCGCCGCCCGGCTTGTTGTCGACGATGACCGGCTGGCCGAGCGACACCGACATGCTCTTGCCGATCGCGCGCGCCATCAGGTCGGTGGGGCCGCCGGGGGCGAAGGGCACGACGATGCGGATCGGCTTGGACGGGAAGTCCGGCGCACCGGCGGCCCAGGCCGGGCGCATCGGCAGTGCCGACACGGCCAGCCCGGCACCGATCGCGGCGCCGAACTGCCGGCGCGACATTGAATGAAGCGACCTCATGATTTGTCTCCTTGTGAGCCCTGGGGCTGCAGCACTGCCACACCGTCCGCTGCACGCACGCCCTGGCCTCGGGGCAACACGAACAACGGGTTGATCTCGGCTTCGAGCAGCCGGTCGCCCAGCACCGCCGCCATCTGCGAGAACGCGACGACCGCGTCGACCAGCGCATCGACATCGGCCGGCGGCCGGCCGCGGAAGCCGTCGAGCAGCGGCCAGGTCTTGAGGCCGCGTACCAGCGAGGCGGCCTCGCCGCGCGTGAGCCCGCCTGCGGGAAGCATCTGCAGGACCGTGTCCTGCAGCAGCTCGGCCGTGACGCCGCCCATGCCGAGCAGGATGGCCGCGCCCAGCGGATCGCGGTGAAAGCCGAGGATCAACTCGACGCCGCCGCTCGCGACCATCTCCTGCACCAGGAAACGCGAAGGCCGCACGCCGGCGAGCGCTTCGACATCGCTGGCCATGCGCGCCAGGCGCTCGCCGACCTGCGCCGGTGCCACGTTGACGGCCACCCCACCGACGTCGCTCTTGTGCGTGATCGTCGACGACAGGATCTTGAGTGCGACCGGCCCTTCGAAAGCCCGCGCTGCCTGCATCGCTTCGGCAGCGTCGGACACGATGCGCTCGCGCACGCAGGGCACGCCGAAGCGCGCGAAGAGCTGCTTGGCCTCGGCCTCGTCAAGCGCACCGACGGGCCACTCGGCATCCATGGCCATCGGCGGCAACGCCGGGCGCGCGGCCGGCGCGCGCCACGACGTGGTCTGCCGCATCGCGGCGAGCGCGCTGCTGCAGCTCTCGGGGGCCATGAAGGCCGGCACGCCGCGCTGGTTGAGCAGGCTCGCGATGCCGGGCGCATGCGGACTCACGTAGACCAGCAGCGGCTTGTCGCTGGCCGGCAGGCAGTCGTGGATGGCGTCGGCCATCAGGTCCGGCATGGCGAGCCCCGACGAGCCGACGATGACGACCACGGCGTCGTAGGTCGGGCTGGCGAGCAGCGCGCGAATGGCGCCGCGCAGCAACGTCGGCTGCAGGCCGGCCAGCGTGACGTCGATCGGGTTGCGGTCGAGCACGGCATGGTCGCCGGACTGCAGCGCGCGCAGTGCGGCGGCGGTGACCTCGTCGGGCGGTGGCGTCTCGAAGCCGCTGGTGCCGAGGCTGTCGGCCACCAGCGTGCCGGCACCGCCGGTCGATGTGAGCACGGCCACGCGCCGGCCCTGCAGGCGGCGGCTGCTCGCGAGCGCGGCCGGCAGGTCGAGCAGGTCGGCGAAGCTCTGCGCGCGGATCACGCCGACCTCGCGGAACAGCGCGTCGTACATGCGGTCCGCACCGGCCAGCGCCCCGGTGTGCGACACCGCAGCCGCGGCGCCCGATTCGGAGCGGCCGATCTTGAACACCACCACGGGCTTGCCCTGGCGCGCCGCCTTCAGCGCGGCGGCGCGGAACTTGTCGGGGTGCCGCAGGCCTTCCATGTAGAGCGCGATGACCGAGGTGGCCTCGTCGTCCGCCAGATGGTCGACGAAATCGGCCATGTCGAGGTCGGCCTCGTTGCTGGTCGAGACCAGCTTCGACAGCCCGATGCCGCGTGCCGCGGCGCGTGACAGCAGCGCCCCGAGGATGCCGCCGCTTTGCGAGACCACGCCGATGTGCCCGGCCTCGAAGCCGGCCATCTCGAGCGCACCGGTGGCCGACAGCGTGATGTTGTCGGTCAGGTTGACCAGCCCGATGGTGTTGGGGCCGAGCAGCCGCATGGGGCCGGCCGCCTCCAGCAACTGCTGCTGCCGCCGGGCGCCTTCCTCGCCGACTTCGGTGTAGCCGCTGGCCAGCACGATCGCTGCCGAGGTGCCGAGCGCCGCAAGTTCGCGCACCGCCTCGTGGGCGCGTTCGGCACCGAGCAGCACGATGCCCACGTCGGGTGCCTCGGGCAGCGAGCGGACGTCGGGGTAGCTCTTGAGGCCGCCGATCAGCTCGGCGCGTGGGTTCACCGGGTAGATGGCGCCACCGAAGCCGTGCTTGGTCAGGTAGGCGACCGGCCGGCCCGCGGTCTTGGTCGGGTCGGCAGACGCGCCGATCACCGCCACGCTGCGTGGCTTCATCAGGCGCGAGATCGCGTCGGTGCGCTCGCCAGGTCCGGTCGTGCCGCTCATGCCGCCTTCTCCCGCGTCGGGTTCAGGAAGGCCATCACCGCGTCCCGGTGCTGCTGCGTCGTGTAGCAGATGCCCTGGGCTTGGCTGCCCTGCGCGAACACCTGCTCGGCCGACAGCTCGAAGCTCTGGTTGAGGATCGACTTGCCCAGCGCCAGCGCCGGGGCGGAGCCCTGCGACAGTTCGCGTGCCCAGGCCTGCGCCTCGGCCAGCAGCGCATCGGCGCGACTGATGCGGTCGGCAATGCCGAGCGTCAAGGCTTCGGCCGCCTCGACCTTGCGGCCGGTGAAGATCAGTTCCTTGGCGCGCGCCAGGCCGACGCGCCGCGGCAGGAAGTACATGCCGCCGCCATCGGGAATCAGCCCGCGCTTGATGTAGCTCCAGGCGAAGCTGGCCTCGTCCGATGCCACCACGAAATCGCAGGCCAGTGCCATGTCGGCACCCAGCCCGTTCGCACCGCCGTTGACGGCCGCGATGACCGGCTTGGGCATCGTGTGCAGCAGGGCGACCGAGTGGTGCACGCGCTGCTGGCGCGTCCAGCCGTTGAAGCCGACCTCGCCGGCCCGCGCATCCATGCGGCGCTGCATGCCGGCGACGTCGCCACCGGCGCAGAAGCCCTTGCCGGCACCGGTCAGCACCAGCGCGCGGATGGCGCCGTCGGCCGTGACCTGTTCGAGCGCGTCGATGAGTTCGGTGCGCATCGCATCGGTGATGGCGTTGCGCTTGTCCGGGCGGTTCAGCGTGAGGGTGGCGATGCCGGCATCGACCTTCAGGTCGATCAGCGAAGGTGTGGGGGTGTGGCTCATGGCGTGGACCTCAGTCGATGGTGATGTGGTTGTCCTGGACGACCTTGCGCCAGCGCACTTCTTCGGCGCGCACGTAGCGGTCCAGTTCGTCGGGCGAGCCGACGTTGACGTCGAGCCCTTCGGTCTGCGTCTGCTGGACGAAGGGCGCTTCCTTGACGGCACGCCGCACGGCGGCGTTGAGGCGATCGATCACGTCCTTGGGCGTGTTCGCGGCGGCATACAGCCCGTACCAGCTCTCCGCGGCATAGCCGGGCACGCCGGCCTCGGCCATGGTCGGTACGTCGGCGTAGGCGGGCGAACGGTGCGCCGTGGTCACGGCCAGTGCGCGCATCTTTCCCGCGGCCACGAAGGACTTCGCTGCGGCCGCGGTGGCGAACATCATGTCCACCTGGCCACCCAGCAGGTCGGTCATGGCCGGGCCGGCACCGCGGTACGGCACGTGCACGAGGTCGATCCTGGCGAGGTTCTTGAACAGTTCGCCCGCCAGATGCGCGGAGGTGCCATTGCCCTGCGAGGCGAAGCTCAGCTTGCCCGGCCTGGCCTTCGCGCCGGCCACGAGGTCGGCCAGCGTCTTGTACGGCGAGTCCGCACGCACCACCAGCACGTTGGGCGACGCGCCGATCAACGCGACCGGGGCGAAGGCCTTGCGGGTGTCGTAGGGCAGCTTGGGCTGCAGGGCCGGGTTGACCGCATGCGCGAAGGTGGCCATGACCAGCGTGTAGCCATCGGGCGCGCTCTTGGCCACGAAGTCGGTGCCGATGATGGTGCCGGCGCCGGGCTTGTTGTCGACGATGACGGGCTGGCCGAGCGTATTCGCCATGCCCACGCCGAGCGTGCGCGTGATGGCGTCGGTCCCGCCGCCCGGGGCGAAGGGCACGACGATCCGGATCGGCTTGTCGGGGAACGCCGCCATGGCGGGCAGCGCGCCGAAGACCGCGAACGCCAGGAGCGCGATCGAGCGAAGGAACGGCAGGCGACGCAGCGCCCGCGGGTGCATGAATGCAAGCATGGTTTGTCTCTTTTCTTGTATGACTACGCGCTTGCAGCTTAGGTCGCATACTCCCGCGATGCACCCTGCCAATTCCACTGAGTGGAATTGCATTGACCGCTCGAAAGGATAGCCATGGCCACGACGAACCGTTCCCTCGAACGCGGGGTGGAGATCATGCGGGCCTTCCGGCCGGGCTCCGCCTTGCTCGGCAACGGCGAACTGGCCGAGCGCACGCAGCTGTCACCGGCCACCGTGAGCCGCCTGACGCAGACCCTGGTCGGTGCGGGCCTGCTCGAACATGACCGCCCGGCGCGCGCCTATCGCCTGGCCGCACCCGTGCTGAGCCTGGCGCATGCGATGCGCACCGGCTCGACGGTGCTGCAGGTGGCGGCGCCGCTGATGCGCGCCCTGGCCGAGAAGCTGCGCATCAACGTCGGGCTCGCCGTGGCCGACCGGTCGGAGATGGTCTACATCGAGTCGATCCGCTACAACCGTCGCCCGTCCCTGCGCAACGTGGTCAGCGGCCAGCGGGTGCCCATCGAACTGACCTCGCTCGGTCGCGCCTGGCTGGCGGTCGCCCCCGAAGCGCAGCGCAAGGCGCTGTTCAAGACGCTGAAGGCGCGCCGTGCCGACTGGCCGGCGTTGCGCCGGGAGATCGACGCGGCCATGGACAGCGTGCACACGCACGGGTGGTGCGTCGCGTCATGGCAGCCCGAGATCGTTGCATTGGCCGTGCCGCTTCGTGTGCACGGCGCATGGGGCCATGTGCTGAACGTCAGCGTGTCCACGACCGAACCGGTGGCCGACGTGGCGGCGCATCTCAGCGCGCCGCTGGTGGCGCTGAGCCGGCAGATCGTCCACGGCCTCGAGGGCCTGGAACCTGCCACCGGGCGGCCCTTGCGCTGACCGACCGGCTGGCAGGCTTCAGCCCGTCACGTGCCCTCGCTGGTCTTCCAGCGCGCCATCAACGTGTTCGACGGCAGCGTCTCGTCGATCAGCTTGTGCGCCGTCTCCGCACCCGCCACGGGCAGGCCGGCCGGGTCGAGCACGCCGATCTGCACCAGCGCGCTGGCCTGGTCCCAGTAGATGTGCTCGTGGCACAGCTTGTCGCCGCGAAAGCGCACCACGCCGAGCATCGGGAGCTCGACCTTGCGGCCGGTCGGCGCGATGCCGGGCAGCATCCAGTCGACCTCGGTCGTGTGGGTGAAGCTCATGATGAACTCGTCGACGAGCTGGTTGGAGCCGACGGTGCGCGACAGCGGCCGCAGCGCCATGTCCGGCGGGTTGCCGTGCACGAAGTGGTTCTTGTAGAAGCGGTAGAGCTGCTTGTAGCCGACGCCACCGGTCATGGTGGGGATGTGGTTGACGTAGGGCTCGGCCACCATTGTCGCCATCGTGTCCTCGACGTTGCGCGTGCCGAACTCGTATTCGCAGTGCTTGTCCCACAGCGCCGACAGGTCGTAGTCGGGGCCGAGTTCGCGCTTGAGCGTGGCGATGGTCCGCTGCTGCGCCATCATCGACGCGAGCTTGTCGAAGTGCATGCCGCCGAGGCGCGCGAAGGCGTGCTCGACGCCCGGGTAGGTGTAGATCTCGATGCGCTTGTTGGGCGCCAGCGCCTCGGTGATCGTGGCGCGCGCGGCGGCGTCGCAGTAGCCGTCGAGCTCGGCGAAGTGCAGCACCAGCCGGCCCTTGATCTTCGGTGCCTCGTCCAGCGCATGCTCGATGCCCATGCCGTAGTAGCCCACGGCCACCGACACGTCGGTGCGGCAGGCCGCGAAGTAGGCGAGCCGCCCGCCCAGGCAGAAGCCGACGAGCCCCTGGCCAACCGAGGTCTCGACTTCGGGCAGCGTGCGCAGGAGGTTGAGCGTGGCCTGGATGTCCTCGATGCCCTTGTCCAGGTCGAAGCCCTGGAAGTAGCCGATGGCCTGCTCGAAGTCGGCCGGGGTGTAGCCCAGCTCGATGCCCGGCTTCTGGCGCCAGAACAGGTCGGGCACGATGGCCACGTAGCCTTCCTCGGCGTAGAGGTCGGCGGTGGCGCGCATGTTGGCGTTCACGCCGAAGATCTCCTGCGCGATGACGATGCCGGGGCCATGGCCGCTGGCGGGCACGGCCACGTAGGCGGAGAAGCTGCCGCTGCCGTCCAGCGCCGGGATGGTGAGGGTTCTGCTCATGGGTGCGGCCTGCGTGGGGCAGGCGGAGTGAGTTGGCGACCGCCCGATCTCACCGCAAAACCGCTCGCGTGGCTATCCGGAATCCGCAAGCCCGTGCCGGCCGCGCGGCGGCGCATCGCCGATAGCGGACAAAGGCGCCCACGCGGGATGGGCATCGGCATGGCTCTTGCTCGCCGACGGGTGTGGATGCAGACTGCGATGCCGCACGCACGGCATCCGCCCCATCCCGCGCACCCCACGGCGCCCCAAGGAGCTTGACGCACATGACCCGGACCGACCCGTCCCTTCCGTTCGGCTTCGACCGTGCCGCCTTCGCGGCGTGCCGTCCATGAGTCCGGCGATGCCGGCGATGGACCTGTCGCGGCTCTACCGCAACCGGGTCTTCGCGTCGGACTGCATCGACGCTTCCAGGGCCTACCTGCGCCACGCGCTCGTCGAGCACGACGTGCGCTGCGGCGCCGGCGCGGTCGACTCGGCGCTCTACAGCGCGGGCTCGCCGCGGCTGCAGATGTTCATCCTGCGCTACGGGCCCGAGGTCGAGGTGCGCCCGCAGCCCTTCGACGGCTTCGCGCTGGTGCAGATGCCGCTGTCCGGCAGCGCCGAGATCGAAAGCGACGGCCACCGCCTCTCGATCGGCCGCGGCCAGGTGGCGGTCATTGCGCCGCGCCGCAGCGTGCGCCTGCGCTGGAGCCGCGACTGCGAGCAGCTGCTGCTGCGCATTCCGCTGACACTGGTGCACGACGCCGCCGTGCACAGCGCGCAGGCCGCGGCCGCCACCGGGTTGCAGTCGGCCCATCGGCTGCACGACGGCGCATCGGCCCAGTGGTTCGGCCTGGTGCAGTCGCTGATGGAACTCGCCCTGCCCGACGCCGCCGACCGGCCCGCGGCCTGCCACCCGGCCTGGCTCGAGCATGTCGAGCGCAGCCTCGCCTACTTCCTGCTCACGCAGCAGCCGGCGGGCGGTGCGCCGGCGCTGAACGACGCAGCGCTGACCCTGGGCACGCCGTCGTCCGCCGACGCGCTCGAGCCGCCGCTGGCCGCCGCCGAGCGCTACATGCGCAGCCGCCTGTGCGCGCCGCTGTCGCTCGAAGACCTGGCGCGCGCCGCCGGCGTGAGCCCGCGCACCCTGCACATGCACTGCAAGCGCCGCTTCGGCGTCGGCCCGATGGTGTGGCTGCGCCAGGTGCGGCTCGAGGCCGCGCGGCAGATGCTCGAGCGCGATGCCGACTGCCTGGTCACCGACGCGGCGATGGCCTTCGGCTTCGGCCATCTGGGCCGTTTTTCGGCCTACTACCGCGAGCGCTTCGGCGAACTGCCGCGGCACACGGCGCGGCGCTGAATCGTCCGCGCCGCATCAGGCATTCGGGCGCACCACGAGCCCGCGCATGGCTTGGCGCGCCGGCGTTCAGTCCGGCAGCGACAGCCGCTGGATGTGCGCGTCGTCCCAGAGGTCGCGCGGCTCGCGTCCGACGATCTGCACATTGCAATCCGGCTCGCTCAGGTCGAGCAGCGTCGGCACCGTCGGTGTTTCCTGCACCGTCGAATAGAAGGTGCGCACGATCGGCTTGTACAGCTGATCCTTGCGCTGCTGTACCACCACGGCCAGCAGGCCCGAACTCAGCCGCACCAGCGAGCCCACGGGGTACACGCCGACCAGCTTGATGAAGGCGGCCAGCAGCTCGCGGTCGAAGTGGCCCTTCCACGCGGCCATGCGCACCAGGGCGTCGGCCGGGTCCCAGGCACGCTTGTAGACGCGCGCGGAGGTCACGGCATCGAAGACGTCGCAGATGGCCGCCATGCGCGCGTAGATCGAGATCTCCTCGTCGTCCAGCCCGTCGGGGTAGCCGCCGCCACTGATCTTCTCGTGGTGGTGCAGGCAGATGTCCAGCGCGATGGGCTCGTCGAAGCCGTTGCTCTGCAACATCTCCATGCCCAGCCGCGGGTGGTTCTTCATCGTCGTGAACTCCGCGTCGGTGAGGGCGCCCGGCTTGTTCAGGATCTCGATCGGCACCCGCGCCTTGCCCAGATCGTGGAAGAGACCGCCGATGGCCGCGTTGCGGCATTGCCCTTCGGTCATGCCCAGCTCGCGCGCGAAGGCCGCCATGAGCGCGCAAACGGTGACGCAGTGCATGTAGGTGTACTCGTCGGCGGTCTTGAGCCGGGCCACGCTCAGCATGGCACCGGGGTCGTGTTCGATGGTGGCGTAGATCCCGTCGACCACCTGAACCGCCTGTGCCACGTTGAGGGGCCGGTTGGCCTGCGCGTCGGCGAAGGCTCCCCTCATGGTGGACGCGCCGAGGGCACGGGCGCTGGTGGCGGCTTCGTGCGCATTGATGGGAGGTGGCGCACGTACCACCGGCGGTGCTTCGGCGACCTCGATCCAGACGGAGATGTCGCCCCGGGCGCGCAGCGAGCGCAACAGGCGCCGGTCGAGCACCCGTGAGGTCGAGCGCGAATTCGGCACACCCGTCCAGATGCCATCGAGCCCCTTGAGGACCATGCCTTCTTCCAGCTGCGTGGCCTTGATCTTCTTCAGCATGACGTTCTGTGCGCGTTTTCGAGGCAAGCGCTGCGGTGGCAGGTATGAAAATTTAACTATAGGACGAAAAGGTGTCCAAACCTGTTCGATGCGTGCGGCCCGCGTCAACCTTGGCACGTTCGCAACGACGTGTTTTGCGAGCTGTCATCCGTCTGTTGTCTTTCGCCTTACTACACTGACCCGATGCCTCCCGTCTCACCGCCGCCTGACGAACGCGGCCCCTCGATCGTCCGCTTTCGCACCGGTGAAGACCTGCGCAGTCGAAGCGTGAGCGATGTGGTGCTGGTCGGCACGCTCGAGGTGCCGATGCCGCCCGCGCGTCTGACGGCCGACTGGGAACGCGAGGTGTCGTCCCGCCTGGGCTTGGCGCCCGGCGACGTCGAGCCGCTGCCCCTGCCGCGCGCCCGCGCGCGCTGGCCGGACTACCGGCCCTGCGTGCAGGCGATGGCCGACTGGACCCGTGCGCTCGGGCTGTCGGAGGTGCTGGCTTCCAGCGAGGTGGCGTTGATGGCCTGCCGCGGCGCGAGGGTCCACCACGACGCCGCGCAGTACGGCGGTGCGGCCTTCTGCAACCTCTTCCTCAGCGAAGACAAGGGGCTGGACCTGCATTTCCCGGCAGTGGGCCTTCGCATGCCCCTCGTCCGCGGGCTGGCGGTGGTCTTCGACACGGGCCAGCCGCACACCGTCCTCCGGCGCGGCCGCAGCGGCTTCGACGAAGCCGACTTCGCGGCGGAGGTGGATGCAACCCTGGTGTTCCTGAGCTGGGAGCTGCCGATCGAGGACGCGCATGTGGCACGTGCGCTGGGCGTCGTCTTCGATGGCGAGCCGCCCATCGCGCGCAGCACGTAGAGTGCGTGGCATGCGAACGCTTCTTCTGGCCAGCCTGCTGATCCTCTGCGCCACCCCGCATGCCGCGCAGGCGGTGGACGGGCGGCCCGACGACGCGCCGCGGCTGAGCGGGACCTACGGCTGCATGGCCTGCCATGGCATGGTGAGAAAGCAGGTCGGCCCCGGCTTCGCGCAGATCGCGGCACGCTACGGTGGCGACGCCGCCGCCCCGGCACGGCTCGCCGCGAAGATCCGCGGGGGCAGCGTCGGCACCTGGGGCCGCGTGATCATGCCGCGCCAACCGAAGATGACGGTGGCGGAATCCGAGACGCTGGCGCGCTGGGTGCTCGCGCAGCCGCCGCAGCCCTGAAGCCCTTGCAGGCGATCGGCGTCAGCGCCGCCGGTACACCCGCCCGAGCGCCGTCGCCAGCGCCATCGACACCCGCCGCCGCACCAGCGTCAGCGGCGACAGCGAGGCGAGCGGGCCGCGCGTGAACCGGTAGAAGGCCTGGCTCGCGACCGACGGTGGCCGCCCGCGCAGCGCCCCGCGCAAATGCCGGCCCTGCCAGGGTTTGGCCGCACCGACCGCATGCGACAGGTGCCGTCCGCCGGGCATGAAGTCCATCGCCTCGGGGCCCTGCGTGCGCAGCGGTGCCAGCGACAGGCTCAAGGCGAAGTTGAGCGCGTCCTCGTCGGTGGAATGGAAGGGATGCTCAGGCCCGCCGATCTTGCGCTGGCGCAGGACGTTGCCCGTCTCGGCCGCGACCAGTTCGCAGATGCGTTGCCAGTGCCCGAGGACGTCGGCCCGCGCGCGCGGCACCCCCACGAAGCCGCTGTTGTAGTAGCGCTCCAGCGGGCGCTGCGGCTGCTCGCCGTGCGCGGCGAAGAACTGGCGCCACTGCTGTCGCCTGGGATGGTCCGAGGGCAGCGCGCCGTCGAGGTCCTCGATCAGCGCGACCTCGCCACCGGCGAGCCAGGCCTCGATCTCCGACCAGGCGCACTTCACCACCAGGTCGGGGTCGAGGTAGACCACCGCGTCAGCCGCCGGGACCCGGTGCAGCAGCTCGCGCATGAAGGCCGGCTTGTGGTAGTTGAGGCTCCACGGCGGGTCGAGGGCCACCGTCTGCAGCGCCAGCCGCGAGGTCACCTGCAGCCGCGCCCGGCCGCGCTCGAAGCCTGCGCGGCGGGTCAGCCATTCCGGCAGCGGTCCGCGGTGGCCGGCCCACACCGTGCCTTCGTAGCCTGCCGCCGCCAGCGAATTCACCAGCACCGCCACGCCGTGGTGGTAGTGGCCTTCGAAGAGGGTGCAGACCGCAATCGTCATGGTCCCATGATCGCGCATCGGGCCCCCGGTCGTCGGCGTGGCCTTCGGATGAGAAGGCCCGGACTTTAGGGGGGTGGGCCGTTTGGCCACGCCGCGATCGTTAAATTCTTGGCAGTACGGCGATCTCAGATGCGGAATGCGGCCGGAGTGTTGACATTGCACAGACAGTCGTCACCCTGCCCCTCGACAATCTGGGCATGACGCGACACCTCCTCTCCCTGTGTTTTCTGCTGGCGCTGGCCGCCTGCGCGCAGCGAGAGGCGCTACCGCCGGCACCCATCGATGCGACGTTGCGCGTGCCGACCCTTGAATTCCAGGCGCCGCCGGCCGATCACGTGGTCTCGACCGTCCGCTACACGCTCGACCGCCAGTTCGCGCCGCTCGTCAACTTCTACTTGAAGGACGAGGTGGCCGCGTTCGGGCGCGGTGAAGACACGGCCGTCGGCGAACTCTTCGGCACCGTGGCGGTCACCGCCGAAGCGGCACGGCGGGTCTATGCCAAGGACCCGGCCGCAGGCGACCGTCGCCTGCTCGGCCGCCAGGTGCTGCTCAGCGGCAGCGTGCTGGGCATCAGCAAGGACGACGACCAGGTGCCCTACGTGGTGTTGCGCGACGGCGTGCTGCTCGGCACGAAGGCGCGCCTGGCGCGCGACAGCATGGCCGTGGCGCAGACCGTCACGAAGGACCAGGACGTCGCCTTCGTCTGCACCGGACGCGGGCTCGTCGCCCGCACGCCGTTGTTCGACGACTGCCGCCCGGCCGCGGTCGTGGCACAGCGCCAGACCGAAAGGCTGGCGAGCGAATTCGCCCGCTTCGCGCGCGGCCAGTCGGTGTCGCCCCAAGCGACCGAACTGGCCGTCCGCTTCGAGAGCCTGGCCCGCGCCGTGGACGACCGCGTCGATTGCTCGACCGGTTGCGAGCGCCGCCTGGACCACCGCCGTGCTGCCGAGGCGAGCACGCTCGCTGCCCTCGTCAAGTCGATGCGCGCCGGCGGCCTGCGCATCGACGCGAAGGCCGAGCAGGCGCTGACGCAGTCCACGCTGACCGCCGCCGCGGCGCTGAATCACTGAGCCCTTGCCGAGGGGTCAGGGCGTCGCCTCGAACCACGCGCGCGGCGACCTCCCCTGGTCCGGCCCCAGGCACGAGAAGCCGCCGTCCACCGGCAGGTCGACCCCGGTGATCCACGAGGCTTCCGAGGAGCAGGCGAAGGCCACCGCCGCCGCGACTTCTTCCCCGCGCCCGACGCGACCCAGCGGATGCACGTGCGCGCCCACCGCATCGGCCCGTTCGATCGAACCACCGCTCATGCCCGCCAAGGCCGGCGACCAGGTCCAGGCCGGCGACACGCTGACGCAGCGGATGCCCTGCGGCGCCAGGGCGACGGCGAGGTTGCGCGTGAGCTGCAGCATGCCGGCCTTCGACGCCGGGTAGGTGGCCCGCGCCGCCGAACCGAACTTGCCGCCCACGCTGCCGAGGTTGACGATCACGCCGCCGCGCGGCATCACCGCCGCGGCCTGCTGCGCGAAGATCGCGGCCGACACCAGGTTGACGTTGAGCGTGTGCAGCCACTGCGCGCGGGTCGATGCGATGCCCGCGTCGTCGTACACGCAGGCGTTGTTCACCAGCAGGTCGAGCTGGCCGAAGTGCGCGAGCGTCGCGGCGATGCACTGCGCGATCTGCGCGTCGTCCTCGATGTCGGTGCCGACGTAGCGCGCCATGTCGCCGAGCGCATCCGCCACGGCCTGCCCGGCCGCGGGGTCGATGCCGGCGATCACGACGCGCGCCCCCTGCGCCACCAGCCCGCGCGCCACGTCGTGCCCCAGCCCCTGCGTGGCGCCGGTGACGATCGCGACCTTGCCCGCGAGCTTCATGCCATGGCCTCCAGCGCGGCGAAGGCCTCGGCCACGGTCGTGATGGTCGCCACCAGCGCCATGCTCGCCAGCGAGGCGTCGTGCACCGCGCGGTCGGCCGCGGCGCAGGCATCGGCCGCCACGAACACGTCGAAGCCGCGGTCGGCCGCGTCGCGCACCGTGCCCTCGACCACCGAATGCGTGGCCACACCCGCGACCAGCAGCCGTTTGGCATTGACCAGGTGCAGCAACTGCTCGACGGGTGTGCCGGCGAAGGCGCTGATGCGCGTGTGCGTCACGACGAACTCGCGCTCGCCCGGCTGCGGCGCGAGCGCTTCCAGAAACTCCGCGCCCCATTCGCCGTCGCGCACCGCGCCGAGTTCGACGGTACGCCGGAAGATCGGTGTGTTGCGCGGGCAGTCGGCGTAGTCGGGCCGGAAGGCGATGCGCACATGCACGATCGGCCAGCCGCGCGCGCGGGCGCCGGCCAGCAGCGCGGAGGCGGCGGCGATCACGGCGTAACGCGCCGCGCCGCCCTCTGCGAGACCGACGCGGATGCGTCCGTCGGGGTGCAGCGTCTCGTTCTGGTAGTGCAGCGCCAGCACCGCGGTCGTGGACGTCGGTGTCACACGAAGACCTCCAGGTTGCCGAACACGCTGTCGCAGTTGACGAGGTTCACGCGCTTGAGCTGCAGGCGGAAGCCGCCGTCTTCGGCGCGCGCCAGCTTGTAGAAGACCTGGCCCGCCAGCATGCGCTGCTCGAGCCGGTATTCGACGTAGTGCAGCGTCGCGCACACGATGAGGTGGCCCGCTGCGTCGAGCCCGTCGACCTGGAGGTTGCCCACCAGCCGGCTGCTGCGCGTGGGCGGTTGCTGCGACCAATTGCGTGGGTGCAGCAGGCGGCGCACGCGCGTCTCGCGCAGCATGCGGTCTTCCCAGAACAGCGAGATCTGCTGGAACGGGTCGGCCTGCCCGTGGTGGCGCGGCATCCAGTAGCGGCCTTCGTCGGTCCACAGCGCCAACCACTCGTCGAAGCGGCGCTCGTCGAGCAGGCGCGACTCGCGGCCGATGAACTGCGCGGCCTCCTGCGCCAGTGCCGGGTTGGCGGGCGCTGGCGTCAGCGGGGTGGTCGAGACGTCGAAGGCGCGGTCAAGCAGCAGCATGCGCAGCCTCCCCCGGCACATCAGCCAGCATGTACTCGCGCCATGCGGCGAACTGGTTGCGCATCGGCAGCTCGCTGGTGCCGTTGGTCGACACCGCGCCGTCGGGCAGCATGCGGTCGGTGCCCGCGTAGCGGTGCAGGCTCACCCATTCGCCGCCGCGCGTGTTGTTGCCCTGCTGGCAGCGGCGGTACAGCTCCACGTCGTCGGGCATCACGTTCGACGAGGGCGAGTTGATGAGGTTGGCGTAGGTCAGCGCACGGTCGAACACCGCATCGGGTGCGCCCTTGCAGCGGAACAGCTGGATCTCGATCAGCGTGCGGTCGACCGCCAGCGGACGGATCACGCGGAACTGCTGGAACACGTTGTGCGGCGAGCCGCTGCCGTAGAGGATGGTGTTGTGGCGGTTCATGCCGAGCACTTCGCGCGCGCGCTCCTCGCCCACCGCTTCGCTCAGGCACTCGAAGTGCGCGCGCGCCACCGGGTCGCGCGTGGCGGCACCCGGGTCGAAGATGCCTTCCATGTAGCCATGGCCGCCGCGGTAGGCGCGCAGTTCCAGCTTTTCCCAGAAGGTGTAGGGCTCGCCGTTGCCATCCTGGATCAGCAGCTCGAAGGGCATCTCACCGATCGCGGCCGCCTCGTCGCGCGCCGCGCGGAACGACGACTCGTGCGTCACGCGCGCATGCATCGTGTCGTGCAGGTTCTCGTAGAACACCTTCCAGTTCGACTCCTGCAGCACGCGGAACACGCCGCCCACCACCTCGACCTCGCCGACGGGCGAGCGGTCGCACAGGTTGTCGATCGAGCTCGCCACGCCGCCGAGAAAGTCGCGCAGGCTTGGGCCCTCGGCGCTCTGGCTGGCGAAGACGAAGCCGCGGTAGCTGTCGACACGCGCCACCGGCGCCATCGAGAACTGCGGGTTCGTCGGGTCGTAGGCCGTGCCCTCGAAGCCGTCCCGCATCGGTGCGCCGAGGTGCGTGCCGTCGAGCTTGAAGGTCCACGCGTGGTACGGGCAGCGGAAGAACTTGCCGGCGCAGCCATCGCCTTCGCTCACCAGCTTGGCGCCCTTGTGCGGGCAGCGGTTGTAGAGCACCTTCACCGCACCGTCGGCGGCGCGCACCATCACCACGTCCTGGTCGCCCAGGCGGGTCGTGTGGTAGTCGCCGGTGTTCGGCACCTGGCTGTCGTGGCCGACGTAGATCCAGGCGCGGCCGTAGATGCGTTCCATCTCCAGCGCGAAGATGGCGGGGTCGGTGTAGACGCGCTTGTTCACGCTGTCGGGCCGCACCAGGGCGGCCAGCTCGTCATCGGCAATCATCGAAAGGGTCCTTGTCCGTCCACGACGTAAGGCCCCAGTGTGGGGAGATCGTGCGATGCGAACTAGCCGCGATCGGCAAGGGCTTGTCCGGAAACGGCAAGGCGCGGCGGGGCGCGCGGTGCACTGCGTAAATCGGACAGCCTGCCACCGCGCGCTTGCCGTTTGCGGATAGCTGCCGGCGCGGGTCGGCTCCTAGACTTCGCCGCACCCCTCGTCCGAACTGGAGCTGCCCGCATGCCACGTCCCTCCCTGCACCGCCTCGCCCTGGCGGCCACCCTTGGCGGCGCCCTGCTCGCCGCCTCCGCCGCGCAGGCGGCCGACGCGCTCAAGATCGGCTTCCTCACGACGCTGTCGGGCCCCGGCGCGGTGATCGGCAACGAGGTGCGCGACGGCTTCAACCTCGGCATCAAGAACAGCGGCGACAAGCTCGGCGGCCTGCCGGTGCAGATGGACATCATCGACGACCAGCAGAAGCCCGAAAGCGGGCTGCAGGCCGTCGACCGCTTCATCAAGCGCGACAAGGTCGACCTCGTCACCGGGGTCGTCTTCAGCAACGTGCTGCTGCCGCTGCTGCCCGGCATCCTGGCGAGCGACACCATCTACCTGAGCCCCAACACCGGCCCGAGCGACTACGCCGGCGCCAAGTGCAACCGCAACTTCTTCGCCGTGGCCTGGCACAACGAAGACATCCCGCAGGCCGTGGGCAAGTACGCGACCGACCGCAAGTTCACGCGCGTCGCGCTCATCGCCCCCAACTACCCCGGCGGCCGCGAATCGCTGGCTGGCTTCAAGCGCCAGTACAAGGGCGAGATCGTCGAGGAGCTCTACACCAAGATGGGCCAGCTCGACTACGCACCCGAGTTGGCGACGATGCGTGCGGCCAAGCCCGACGCGGTGTTCTTCTTCCTGCCCGGCGGCATGGGCGTGAACTTCATCAAGCAGTTCGGCGCGTCGGGCCTGTCGAAGCAGGTGGCGCTGCTGGCGCCCGGCTTCTCGGGCGACGAAGACACCATCGGCGCCATCGGCGAGCCGATCGTCGGGCTCTACAACGCGTCGCAGTGGGCCTCGGACCTGCCCAACGCGGCCAACCAGAAGTTCGTCGCCGACTTCCGCAAGGCCTACGGGCGTGCGCCGACGCTCTATGCCTCGCAGGCCTACGACACGGCGATGCTCATCGACAGCGCGGTGCGCGCCGTCGGCGGCAAGGTGGAAGACAAGGACGCGCTGCGCAAGGCGCTGCGCAAGGCCGACTTCGCCTCGGTGCGCGGGCCGTTCAAGTTCAACACCAACCAGTTCCCGATCCACAACCTGTACATGCGCGTCGTCGAGAAAGATACGCAGGGCAAGCTCGCGAACAAGCTGGTCGGCACGACCATGACCGACCATGCCGACCCGTTCGTGGGCGAATGCGCGATGAAGTGAACGGACAGGGCGCGGCCGCGCCTCAGCGCGCCGGCGTGCCCATGCGCCGGATCGGGTCGCTGCCGTCCCAACCCCGCGAGGCTTCGGCGATGCGGCGGAAGTAGTCGCCCTTGCCGCCGGTGAGTTCCGACAGCTCGATCATGCCGCTCGGCAGGTCGGGGTGCACGTAGTACGCGAAGCGCCCGCGCTGCCCCATCTGCCCGCCGTGCCCTTCGACATAGCCGGCGGCCGTCAGTTGCGCGGCGAGTTCGTCGAAGCGGTCTTCCGTCCAGTACGCAATGTGCTGCGCGCCTTCGCCGGATCGCTGGAGCGAATCGAGGTAGAGCGAGGGCGCGTCGTTGCGCTGCTGGATCAGCTCGATCTGCAGGTCGCCCGAGTTGGCCAGCGCGATCGACAGGTCCGGCAGTGCGGACGGCTGGCCGTAGTAGCGGAACTCGGTCGTACCCACTTCTTCCTTGTAGAACCACGGCCCCACGCCGAGCACGCGGCTCCAGTGCGCCATGGCTTTCTCGATGTCGTGCACTACGAAACCGACCTGGCGGGCTCCCCCGAAAAAGCGACTCATGCGTGGACCTTTCTGCGCGTACAGCGCTGAGATATAGAAACGGTTCCATTCATTCTGGATGTAGCCGTCGCGACAACGGCTCAGGGTATTCATGGAGAGTGTTGGCGCAAGGCAAGGCGAACAATGAAACGAAAGCGGAAACGTTTCTACGCCGCACCACCGTATCCCATCGCCTACCCATGTCCTCTTCCGCCACTGCCACCCACGCCCACCCGTTGCCCCTCGAGCTGGCGACATCGAAGCGCCTGGCGCTGCGCCCGCCGCCCTACGAGCCCGAGGTCGAGAAGGCCATCCGCAACAGCGCGTTCAAGGGGCTGTCGCCGCTCAACCTGCGGCTGGTGCTGGCGCAGGAGCCGAAGCTGTCGGTGGCCTTTCAGTCGATGGCGCACGTGGTGCTGTTCCAGGGTGCGTTGCCCGAGCGCGAGCGCGAGATCGCGATCATCCGCACCGGCGCGCTGACCCGCTCGGAATACGAGTGGGGCATGCACGTGAGCATCTACGCCGAGAAGTGCGGCCTGAGCGAAGCGCAGGTGATGGAGCTGACCGTCGGCCAGCCCGGCGAGGCGCTGTGGACCGAGAAGGAGCGCGTCATCGTGTGCATGGTCGACGAGCTGCACCATCACTCGACCGTCAGCGACGCGACCTGGGCCGCGATGTGCACGCACTGGCCCGAAGACCAGCGGGTGGAGCTGATCCTGTCGTCGGCCTTCTATCACATGGCCGCCTTCTTTTTGAACAGCACGGCGGTGCCGCTGGAGAAGGGCGCGCGCCGCTTTCCGCCTGGCATGACGCAGGCCAGCGTGCCTGCCGACGGGGCCGCCGCATGAAGCCGGCACGCAAGGCCAAGCCGACGATCCGCGACGTGGCCGCTGCGGCCGGCGTGTCGGTCGGCACCGCGTCGCGCGCGTTCAACCGCGCGGGCCGCGTGAGCGACGCCGCCATCGAAGCGGTGCAGGCGGCCGCGCTGCGCCTGGGCTATGCGCCCGACGCCATCGCGCAGAGCATGCGCACGCGCACCAGCGGCGTGGTGGGCCTGCTGGTGTCCGACCTGGCCAACCCGCTGTATGCGCGCATCGTCAACGCGGTGGAAGCGCGGCTGCAGCGCGACGGCTATGCGCTGCTGCTGGCCAACACGCACAACGACAGCCGCCACGAGCGCGCGATGATCGACTTCTTCCGCCGCCGCCGCGTCGACGGCCTGATCCTCGGCCCCTGCGAATCGGAACGCCCCGAGATGCTCGACGCGCTGCTGGCGCAGGACCTGCCCGTGGTGGCGCTCGATCGCGACTTCGGCCCCGCCGGAAGCGGCGTGCACGTCGACCACTTCCACGGCGCGCTGCAAGCCACGCGCTATTTGCTCAACCTCGGCCACACGCGCATCGCGCTGATGACGCCGGGCCAGACGCTGCGGCCCGGCCGCGAGCGTATCGCCGGCTTCACCGACGCCTTTGCCGAGCGCGGCCTGAAGCCCGAGCCCAAGCTCATCCGCGCCGAGCGCTCGGCGATGGAGTTCGCCTTCAGCGAAGCGCTGGCGCTGCTGTCGTCGGCCGAGCCGCCGACCGCCTTCGTCTGCCTCGGCACCCGCATCCTCGCGGGCGTGCTGCAGGGCCTGCGCCATGCGGGCCGCAGCGTGCCCGACGACGTGAGCGTGATCAGCGTCGGCGACACCGACCTGTCGCAACTCTTCAGCCCGGCCATCACTTCGCTCACCTGGGACTTCGAGGCCGTCGGCACCGCCGCGGCCGAGCTCATGCTCAAGCGCCTGCCGCCCGCCGCGGCCGGCCAGGCGGTCGAGCCGGAGCGCATCGTCATGACCACACAGATGGTGCTGCGCGAATCGTGCGGGCCGCAGACGGCATCGCGCCCGGCCAAAGCGCCTTCCGCGCGCGCACGGCAGGTGGCGAAGAAATGACCCAGCGCCTCGAGGGCCGCGCGGCCGTGGTCGTCGGTGCCGGGTCGATCGGCCATGGCGTGAGCAACGGCGCGGCCTGTGCGATGCGCTTCGCGCAGGAGGGCGCGGCCGTGCTGTGCGTGGACCGCTCGATCGAGGCTGCGCAGGATACGGTGCGGCGCATCACCGAAGCCGGTGGCCGTGCCAGCGCCTTCGAGGCCGACGTGCGCGACGCCGAACGCATCCGCGCGATGGTGGCCGAATGCCTCGCACGCCACGGCCGCATCGACGTGCTGCACAACAACGTCGGTGTCGAGGAATTCGGCGAACTGCTCGAGGTCACCGAGGAATCGTGGGACCGCGTCCACGCCATCAACCTGCGCGGCGCCATGCTCACCGCGCGCGAAGCCATGCCGCACATGATCCGACAGGGCGGCGGCTCGATCATCAACATGTCGTCCATCGCGAGCCGCAAGTGGAGCGCGATGCAGTTCCTGTCGTACAGCACGTCGAAGGCGGCGCTCAACCACATGACGAAGGTCGTGGCACGCCAGTACGCGCCGCACCAGGTGCGCTGTAACGTGATCGTCGCCGGCCTCATCGACACGCCGCACGCGGCCCACCTCTACCCGGACGAAGAAGCGGCACGCGAAGGCCGTGACCTGCGCAACCAGCGTTGCCCGATGGGCCGCCAGGGATCGCCCTGGGACATCGCCAACGCTGCCTTGTTCCTTGCCTCGGACGAGTCGAGCTACGTCACCGGCCTCGAGATGGTCGTGGACGGCGGCGTCTCGCTCTGAGCAGGGCCCTGCCAATGAAAAGACGGAGACATCACCATGAAGACGTACGTATTGGGGGCGGTGCTGGCCGCTGCCTGCGCGGTGGCCGCGGCGCAGCCTGCAGCGGCCCCGGCCGACTACCCGAGCAAGCCGGTGCACCTGCTGCTGCCGTTCTCGGCCGGTGGCGGCGGTGACGTGCTCGGCCGCCTCCTCGCGGAGCGGATGGGCAAGCGACTGAACCAACCCTTCGTCGTCGACAACAAGCCCGGCGCGGCGGGCACCATCGGCACCCACACGGTGGCAACGTCGCCGGCCGACGGCTACACCATCACCATCGGCGGCATGTCGACGCACACGCTGGCGCCGGCCACCTACCCCAAGCTGCCGTACGACCCGCTCAAGGACTTCGCGACCATCGGCCGCATCGGCACCTCGGCCATCGTGATGGTCGCGGCCAAGGACTTCCCGGCCAACGACATCAAGGAATTCGTGGCGCTGGCCAAGGCCAAGCCCGGCGTGCAGTACGCGAGCTGGGGCCCCGGGTCGACCGGGCACTTCTGCGGCGAGGTGCTGGCCCAGAAGGCCGGCGTCCAGCTCACGCACGTGCCCTTCAAGGGCGCGTCGCAGATCATGACGGACATCCTCGGCGGGCACATCGGCGTGGGCTTCGTCGACATGGCGACGGGCACGCCCTTCGTCAAGGAAGGGCGCGTGAAGGCGCTGGGCGTGTGCACGCAGCGCTCGCCCAGCCTGCCGGACGTGGCGAGCTACAAGGAGCAGGGCATCGACTTCGACAAGACGCTCAGCTGGGTGATGTACGCGCCGGCCGGCGTGCCCAAGCCCATCGTCGACAAGCTGGCCGCGGCGTTGCAGGCCACGCTGAAGGAGCCCGAGGTGGTGTCGAAGCTGGTGGCGCTGGGCATCACGGCCGATTACCTCTCGGGCGCCGAGCAGGCCGCCGCCAACGCGATCGACATCCCGATCTGGCGAAAGATCGCGCAGGACGCCAACCTCAAGCTCGAGTGACCCGATGAAGCTGCTCGACCACCGCGTCGCCGTGATCTCCGGCGCCGCACGCGAGCGCGGTATCGGCAAGGCGACCGCGCGACTCTTCGTGGAGCACGGCGCCCGCGTCGTGATGCTCGACCTCGACGAAGCCGAGGTGCACGCGGCGGCTGCCGAGATCGGCCCGCAGGCGCTCGGGCTGGTCTGCGACGTGCGCTCGGCCGCCGACTGCCATGCCGCCATCGAACGCACGCTGGCCTGGGCCGGTCAGGTCGACGTGCTGGTCAACAACGCCGGCATCACGCAGAAACGCGGCGTGGTCGACGTGAGCGACGACGACTACGAACTCGTCACCGGCGTGGTGCTCAAGGGCACGCTGAACCTGTCGCAGGCGGTCATCCCGTCGATGCGGGCACGGCGCGCGGGTGCCATCGTCTGCGTGTCATCGATGTCGGCGCAGCAGGGCGGCGGCGTGTTCGGCGGGGCGCACTACTGCGCGGCCAAGGCCGGCGTGCAGGGCCTGGCGCGGGCCATGGCGCGCGAGCTGGGGCCGGACAACATCCGCGTCAACTCCGTCGCGCCGGGCCTGATCCTCACCGACTTCTCGCGCAGCGGCAGCACCGACGAAGCCAAGCACGCCATCGCCCAGGCCTGGCCGATGCGGCGGGCCGGCTCGCCGAGCGAAGTGGCAGGCGTGTGCCTGTTCCTGGCGTCGGGGCTGTCGTCGTTCATGACCGGCGCGACGCTCGACGTGAACGGCGGGGCGCACATCCACTGAAGCCCGGTCGCTGGGGGCGGCGCGCGCACTGCGGTGGCGCGTCGACGCAGGCATGCCGCTTGCTTGGGTCGTAGAACTACCGATTGTCGATTGTCAGACAATCGCTACGATCCGCCGACCCATGACCGCCACACCGCCCATCCTCCAGATCCAGGCCCTGCACAAGCGCTTCGGCGATCACGCCGTGCTTCGCGGCATCGACCTCGACGTCCAGCCGGGCGACCGCATCGCCATCATCGGGTCGAGCGGCTCGGGCAAGAGCACGCTGCTGCGCTGCCTCAACTTCATGGAAATGCCGTCGGCCGGGCGCGTGGTGCTCAAGGGCCGCGCCGTCGGCACGGCGGCGGGCGCGGGCGGCGAGGTCCGCTACGGCCAGGCCGAGCTGAGCGAGGTGCGCAAGCAGGTCGGCATGGTGTTCCAGCAGTTCAACCTGTTCCCGCACATGACGGTGCTGCAGAACGTCATGGAGGGGCTGGTCACGGTCAAACGTGTGTCGGCGGCCGACGCACGTGAGCGCGCACTGCGCGAATTGACCAAGGTGGGCCTCGCCGAGAAAGCCAACGCCTATCCCGGCCATCTGTCCGGCGGCCAGCAGCAACGCGTGGCCATCGCCCGCGCGCTGGCCATGGAGCCGGAGGTGTTGCTGTTCGACGAGCCCACGTCCTCGCTCGACCCCGAGCTGGTCGGCGAGGTGCTCTCGACCATCCTGGCGCTCGCCAAGGAAGGCCGGACCATGCTGCTGGTCACCCATGAACTGGGCTTCGCCTATCACTTCGCCACCAAGGTGGTCTTCCTCGCCGACGGCCAGCTGCACGAAACCGGCACGCCCGACGAGGTGCTCAAGCACCCGAAGCAGGAACGCACGCAGCGCTTTCTCGAGCGCTTCACCGCCTTCCATTTCTGAACGAACCGATCCCGAAAACCATGTCCGCCGACACCCTCTCCAAGACCAGTTCCCAGGCCTACACCCCCGACGACCGCAACGACGCGGTGCTCGTCTACGTCAACGGCAACTTCGTGCCGCGCCACCAGGCGACGGTGTCGGTGTTCGACGCCGGCTATGTCTGCGGCGACGGCGTGTGGGAAGGCGTGCGGCTGGTCGACGGCCGCATCGTGTCCTTCGACGCGCACATCGACCGCCTGTGGGAAGGCGCCAAGTCGATCTCGCTCGACATCGGCATGAACAAGGACCAGATCAAGAAGGTCGTGACCGACACGTTCCTGCGCAACGACATGCGCGACGGCGCCCACGCGCGGCTGATGGTCACCCGCGGCGTCAAGAAGACGCCCAACCAGGACCCGCGCTTCATCATCGGCAGCGCCACCATCGTGTGCGTGGCCGAGCACAAGGTCGTCACGCCCGAGGCCAAGCAGAAGGGGCTGAAGCTCTTCACCTCGACCTTCCGCTGCAGCGGGCCCGACGTGTTCGACCTGCGGCTCAATTCACACAGCCGGCTCAACTTCATCCAGGCGCTGATCCAGGCGATCCAGGCCGGTGCCGACGAGGCGCTGATGCTCGACCCGCACGGCTTCGTCGCCAGCTGCAACTCGACCAACTTCTTCATCGTGCGCAACGGCGCGCTGTGGACCTCGTCGGGCCGCTACTGCTTCAACGGCATCACCCGCGCCACCATCGCCCGGCTCGCGCGCGAGGCGGGCATCCCGGTGTTCGAAGGCGACTTCACGCTGGCCGAGGTGTACGCCGCCGACGAAGCCTTCGTCACCGGCACGCTGGCCGGCATCACGCCGGTGCAGGCGGTCGACGGCCGCGCGCTGGTGCCGAGCGGCCCGCTCACACAGCGGCTCGACGCGCTCTACCGCGCCTACATCGCAAGCGCCACCGAAGCGCACGGCACGCTGCCGGCTGCGGCCTGATCTCTTCTTCAACCACGTCCTTCAACCTGCCACCGGAAACACCATGAACGCCAACACCTCGTTCCTGCGCCGTGCCCTCACCGTCACGCTCGCCACCGCCCTGTCGCTCGGCAGCCTTGCCGCATCCGCGCAGACCCTGCAGAAGGTCAAATCGGCCGGCGAGTTGCGCATCGGCGTGGCACCCGGCGACCCGTGGTACTTCTGCGATCCGGCCGCCGACAAGTGGACCGGCCTGGGCGTGCTGCTGGGCGAGCAGGTCGCCAAGGAGATGGGCGTGAAGCTGACGCCGGTCGAGACCACCTGGGGCAACAGCGTGGCCGCACTGCAATCGGGCCAGATCGACGCGATGTTCGTGCTCGACGCCACCGAGGAGCGCAAGAAGGCGCTCGATTTCCCGGCCAACCCGCTGCTCTGGTACGCGCAAGGCGTACTCACCAAAGACGGCCTGGCCGCCAAGAACTGGGCCGACCTCGACAAGCCCGAAGTGCGCATCGGCGTGGCCCTGGGCACCGCCACCGACCGCGACCTGACCGTGCGCCTGCCCAAGGCCAAGATCGAGCGCTTTACCAACACCGACGAGACCGTGGCCGCCTTCATGTCGGGCCGCGTCGACGCCATCGGCTTCTATCACCCGGCGCTGGTCATCGCGTACTCGAAGATCCGCAAGGGCAAGGTGGTGGTGCCGCAACCGGTCGTCGCACTGCCGACCAGCGTGGGCATCCGCCGCGAAGCCGACACCGCCTTCCGCGACCAGCTCAACACCATCATCGGCAAGCTCTACACGTCGGGCCAGACGCAGGCGCTGTACGCGCAGTACCTCAAGACGAAGAACATCGACGCGGCCACCGTGCCCGGCGTGATGAAGGAAACGCTGGGCCAGTAACCAGCGCAAGACGGCGAAGAACATGAACTACGCGTGGGACTTCAGCGGCGTCTGGGCGCACCGCGACATGCTGCTGGCCGGCTTCATCGGCACGATGAAGATCGCGGCCGTCGCCATCGCGGTGGGCGTGCTGGTCGGCATCGTGCTCGCCGTGCTGCGGCTGTCGGGCAAGCGCTGGCTCGCATTGCCCGCGCTGTGGTTCATCGAGTTCTATCGCAACACGCCGCCGCTGGTGCATTTCTTCTGGGCCTTCTATGCCCTGCCGGTGCTCATCGGCGTGAGCCTCGACCCGTACGTGGCCGCCGTCATCGCGTTGTCGACGCAGTCCGGCGCCTTCTTCGCCGAGGTGTTCCGCGGCGGCGTGGTGTCGGTCGAGCGCGGCCAGTGGGAAGGCGCCCGCGCCATCGGCATGCAGCCGCTCCAGGCGTTGCGCCGCGTGGTGCTGCCGCAGGCCATGGCGCGCATGGTGCCGCCCTTCATCGAGCGGTCGTTCGAGCTCATCAAGACCACCGCGCTGGCGTCGACGCTGGCGTATTCCGATCTGCTCTACCAGGCGATGCAGATCAACTCCATCACCTTCCGCCCGCTCGAGGTCTACACCGTGGTCGCGGCCATCTTCTTCTGCACGTTGCTGGTGCTGAGCATCGGCGCCCGCGCGCTCGAACACCGGCTGGGCGTGCACACCCGGCCGCAGGGAGCCTGAGCCGCCATGGACTTCACCTGGGACTTCAGCGTCATCCTGCAGAACTGGCCCGTGCTGCTGCGCGGCGTGGGCGTCACGGCCGGCCTGTGGGCGGTGGCCTTCCCGGCGGCGATGCTCGTCGGCGTGCTGATCGCGCTGGGCGCGCGGTCGGGCAACCGCTGGGCCGGCGCGGCGGCGCGCGGCTACATGGAACTGTTCCGCAACATCCCCATCCTCATCCAGCTGGTGTGGTTCTTCTACGCGTTCCCCATCGTCACCGGCGTGCAGCTGAGCCCCTACGTCGCGGCGTTGCTGGCGCTCACGCTCAACGCGTCGGCCTACTGCTCGGAGATCTTCCGCGGCGGCATCGCGTCGCTGCCCAAGGGCCAGTGGGAAGGCGCGCTCGCCATCGGCATGCAGCGCACGCAGGTGCTGCGCCGCGTGGTGCTGCCGCAGGTGCTCAAGCGCATGCTGCCGGCCTTTACCAACCGCGGCATCGAGCTGGCGAAGAACACCTCCGTCGCGTCCGTCATCGCCGTGCACGAGCTGATGTACCAGGGCCGCGCGCTCAGTGCCGTGTCGTACCGACCGCTGGAAATGCTCACCGCCGTGGCCGTGATTTACTTCGTGCTCATCTACCCCGGCGCCTGGGCCGCGGGCCGGCTCGAGAAGCGGCTTGCGCTGCGCAGCAACTGAACCCGAACGAACACCGATGGCGACCCATACCCTTCTCCCCGACTTCGCGCCCGCGCCGTCCGCCACGCGGCGCGACTACGTCGCCCAGACCCTGCGCACCGCCATCCTCACCGGCCAGATCGCGCCCGGCACGCAGTTGGTGGAGAGCCACTTCGCCACCCAGTTCGGCGTGAGCCGCGGCCTGCTGCGCGAAGCCATTCGCGAGCTGATCGAGACCGGCCTGGTCGTGAACCGCCCCTATGCCGGCACCTACGTCGCCGACATCGACGAGAACACGATGAGCGACGTGTACGAAGTGCGCCGCATCATGGAAAAGCAGGCCTTCATCCGCCTCTGGCCGCAACGCGACGCCGCCTTCCGCACCGAGATGACCGCCCGCTACGAAGCCCTGGCCGAAGCCGCTGCCAACCGCGACCTCAACCGCGAAAGCGCCGCCGAGGCGCACTTCCACGGCCTGGTCTACGAACGCTGCGGCAACCACCTGCTGCTCGACGTGTGGCAGCAGATGACGCAGAAGATCCAGCTCGGCTTCGCCGTGTGCCGGCTCACGCACACGCCCAAGCCGGACTATGCGGAGAACCACCAGCTCTTCCTGAAGCTGGCGATCGGGGACGACCTGAACGCGATGCTGGAGGAGCTGGATGCGCATTTGCTGCGCGGGTTGTCGACGATTCGGGCCGCGTTGCGGGGGGCGGCCGCACGAGTATGAAACCGCTATGCGCTCTTGCTGCAACCCTTGGCGGTTGAGCGCTGCTCTCCATGTAGATGCATTCAAAATAAAGCTTAAAGCGCCGCGGTGATGCCTCGTACGCATGCGCTTCACGATTCCAATTCGATCGCGACAATTCCGGCTTTAATGAAGCTAGCACTTCAGCCTGCTGTAAAAAAGTTTAGCTGTAGATGTATGGGCGACTCTGAGTATCTGAACGTCGCGTCAGGGAAGCTGCGCAATGGGCCGAACTCCACCCTTGCGGATTGCGACGCAAGGCGTGAACCGCCTCCCGAGTTAAATGATAGGCAGAGGCGTCAGAGCGGCTAGGCTTAGTATGGGTTCTTTTGATTTGGCATTGTGCCAAACGACCTCAGTACCCATTTTGTAAGCTGCAATCAGATCATTTATCGAGTTTTTGCTTTTGGGGCGGACAACTTTGGCCGAAGATGCGATTGCCATGTAACACACGGCTATATAGTCAAGCAAATGGATAATCAGTTGCGGCCGTATATTTGTGTAATGACCGGTGTGCGCAATTTTATTCCTAAGAAAATATATTCGCCGAAGTTGGCGCTCTACATCATCGTTCGATCTTTTTAGTCGATTTTCGATAGATTTATTCCCTTGGAGTTCGCTGTGAATTAATGAAAGGCGAAACTTCAAATGGTGAAGCTCTCCAAGGCTTTCAAGTAGTTCCTTACACAGTTCTTCTGTCTGAAGTATTTTGAAAATAGCTTCATCAGAAGTGCTTTGTGAAAATTTCTCTTGTTCTTCAAGAATTTCTTTTTTTATTTTTGGTGGGGCGGCGATTGAATTGTCAACTAGTAGTTTTTTGATGTAGCAGATGCGGCGATATATGCCAGTCACAGCATAGATTTGAGGAGCGTATTCTGTGATATTACTGAGAATTCCACCATCCCCATCCGAATAAATAGATTCGAGAGAGATCCATAGATTTATCAATTTTTGCTCAAGCGAGATGGAATTTCTTGCGAGCCTAAGGTAGCGGAGAGATCTCCCTAAATGCTCTTTTCCATCTTCGTTAAGTACTGACAGAACATGCAGTATTGATGTTCCAGAATTCGAAAAATAAGTTCCGCCCTCTGAAGAAAGAAGGCTGATAAGTCTATTTATGTTTAGCGTCTCTGTATGGGTCAGATTTTGGTTCTTTGATACTGCCACACATATTGCGGATGTCTCAATGCGCGGATTCAATTCCAAAGCGGTAACCGCATCAAGCATCTTGTCAAGTGTTTCCTTCGCTGTCCACGATGCGCTGACGTGATCCGTAGATTCGACCATGGTTTGAGCGACTACATTTGCTTCAAAATCCTTCTGCATCTTTTTGCCATGCGGAGTGGCAATAAACTCCGGAATCTTGCCGGAGAAGTTGATTGTTGTTTTGTCTTGAATGTCAAGCAAAAGGCTGGGCTTGTTGGAGCGTAACGCAAAATAGACGTCATACTGACTGGTCTTGGTGCGAAGCCGTTCTTCCAGCGCTGAGAATTGCTGCTCGAAGTTTCGTTTCCCGTAACCTTTTAGTTGTGTAAAAAGTGCCGCGCGGTTGTAAAGGTATGTAGGGGAATACCCTCGGTTGAGCAGATGGGTTATATACAGACTGGTTAGAGAATAAATCTCTTGCGTTATCCTCCCTTTTTTTGACAAATCCGTCGGGTCAACCAATGATTTTTTGAGATCGGCCGCCAATGTTTCAATATAAATGTCTTCATGCGCTAGTATGGCGCGACATAGAACGCGGAGTCTAATAAGTTGCGGAGCGCTGAAGTTGCCACTTTCAATGCTCTTGAATAGTTGGGCGCACGGAGCCTTTATATGCGCAATGAGTTTTTTGGCGACCGGATCGCATTCCCAACAGTTTTCAATTTCTTTGAGAACGTTGAATAAGTATGCTTTATTCTGATCATTTTTCTTGTATTCCTCTATATAAACAATTGCTTCGGCACAACTGCTAAAGATGTTCATTAGCCTCGATTGATGAAAGTGCGGTGTATTCATGCTTAATTTTTCGATGAATGTTTCCGCAAAAAATCGTGGACGGAAGTCGACTGTTGGGAGGCCTTCCCACATTGAATCTGGAAAATACTTCATTTTATTTTCGGAAGCTCCGTGTTTTTTATTGTGTGCAAGAATTTGACTGCGCTTGGTTTATTGGGGCGTCTTTTACCGGCTTAGGCCAGCACTATTTGCAAAGATCATGCTGGTGCTTTCGTCGCAATGAGAAGTCGTTGTGTCGCTCGCGTCGCGGCGACGTATAGCAGCCTCGCTTCCGCTTCCACCTCGTCTTGCTTGTGGGACGATCCGTTGAGCCCCATCACCGTCACGATCGGAAACTCCAACCCCTTGCTGACATGCATCGTCATCACCTTGATGCTGTCCTCCAGCGGCCTGAAATCCCCCGACCTATGGCGCACCTGATGCGGCAGCCTGCGGCGCGCCAGCGCACGCGCGCATTCCTCCATCCCCTCGTAGTGCCGACACAGCACCGCCATGTCGCCCCACGCATGCCCTTCCTGATGCGCCGCGCTCAGCAGCTCGGCGACCTTCGCGGCCTCTTCGTGCAGCGTGGGCAGGTCGATCACCATCGGCTCTGGCCCTTCGCGGCCACAGCTCACGGGCAACAGCAGCGGGATGCCGTCTTCGCCCTGCTCAGAGTTCTCGGCGGTGAGCAGCCCGCCCGCGATCTGGCTCGCCGTCTGCAGGATCTGCCGCGTGTTGCGGTAGTTGATCTTCAGCACCGTCGTGCGCCCCTGCGCCTGGATGCCGACGCTCTTGAAGCTGAACTGCTTGCTGCGCTGCCGCTCGTAGATGCTCTGCGCGTCGTCGTACAGAAGCAGCAGGCTGTTGGTGCTCGGGTCGACCATCTGCGTCACCAGCTTCAGCCATTCGGGGCGGAAGTCGTGGCCTTCGTCGATGAGCACGGCGAGGTACTGGCCCGACGGGATGTGCTTGCGGTCGACGGCGCGGATCACGCGGTCGACCATGTCGTCCATCTTGGCGCCGGTCGCCATCTTCTGCGGCGGCAGTTCCTGGCCGAAGGCGACGAGTTGCTGCCGGCACCACTTGTGGAAGTTGCGCACGTGCACGCGCTCGCTCAGGCCCTTGGCCTCCATGACCGACGCGAGCTTCACGGCCAGCGGCTCGTTGTAGCAAAGCACGAGCACGGGCTTGGCGGCGCTGGCGGCCTGGGCCAGGAATTCGGCGCGGTAGCCGAGGATCATGGTCTTGCCCGAGCCCGCCACGCCGTGGATCACGCGGTGGCCGTCGCCCAAGCTGCGTGCCAGTTGCTCCTGCTGCAGGTCCATCACGCTCAGGATGCTGGGCAGCGCGCGCTCGGCGGCTTCGTCCTGCGCTGCGTCGGTGCTATCGAACAGACTGCGCTGCGTGTTGACGCGCACCTCGGGGAACAGCAGCCAGCGCACGCGGTCGATCTGCGGCAGGGTGAGCGCGCCGCGCATCAGCGTGGGGAACATCCCCCACAGGCGGCTCTGCAGGTCCTCGGGGTCGGCGTTCTCCTGCATCTCGTCGGCGCACAGCACGCGATGGCCGTCGATGGCGTGCTGCAGTCCGCTGGCCTCGAACTGCCGGCGCGTGATGTGGCTGAAGACGACGCCGTAACTCCACGGAAAAGTCAGCATGCCCTGCCACTTGCCGCTGGGCTGCACCAGTTGCGGGTCGCGCTTGAGCGCGTCGACCACTTCCTCGGCGTAGTGCCGCGCCTGCTCGAAAGGGTTGTTGACCGACTTCAGCTCGCCGCCAGGCACGATCTCCCACATGCCGCGGGTGGCCTTCTGGATGGTCTCGAGCCGCCAGTCCTTGACCTCGAGGATGAGCAGGCCGCGCAGCGGGTGCAGCACGATGAAGTCGGGGTGCGACCGCTTCGGTCCCACCGGCACGTCGTACCAAAGGAGGTAGTCGCTATCGAGCTTCTGTTCCAGCCGTTCGGCCAGGCGGCGCTCGCCCGTGGTCATGCGGGACACGCTGGCGCCGAGCGACGGTATGAGAACGGCCATGAGGGTTCAGGCGTGGCGATAACAATTATTTACAACCATCATGCCTACCTGAACGCTGTATGAACAGTCCTACAAACCAGCGGATGAGCTGGCTGTGACTTTGTGCCTTACCGATGGAGGCGTACCGAGCGGCGGAGTCGTCCATCTGGGCGAGGTGCTGCCGTGGTGAGCAGCCTCGCCTTCATCCCCTGCTGCGCGCTCAGCCCGCGTTCGCCGGCACCGGCGTGTTGAGCAACTGCTGCTCCCACAGGTACGCGATGCCGCTGCCACCGGCATGCTGCACGATCACTTTCGTCAACTCGGCAGCGGTTTCGGCCCGAGCCCAGTCGCGCTGCCATTCGGCGGCGAGGGCGAGCCAGGTCATCATGTTCGCGCCCGCCGCGATCATTCGCTGGATCGCGATCTGATGCGCCTCGACGGAAACGCCGCCGGACGCATCGGTGACGACGGTGACGTCCCAGCCCTCGCCGAGCGCCTGGATCGTCGGCATCGCGACGCACACCTCGGTCCACAGGCCCGCGATGACCAGCTGCTTGCGGCCGGTGGCCTTGACCGCGTCGACCGTCTTCTTGTCCTGCCAGGTGTTGATGAAGGTCCGATCGATGACTTCCTGGCCGGGGAACACATCGGTGATCTGGGGGAACAGGAGCCCGCCCCGCTCGGCGATCACGCTCGTCAGGATGACGGGAACGCCGAAGGCCTTGGCGGCCTTCGCCAGTCCCACGGTGTTGTTGACGACCATTTGCGGTTCGTGACTGTTCACGTTCGCCAGTTGGTAAGGCTGGTGGTCGATCAGCACGAGGACCGAATCTTCGGGACGCAGAAGCGAGGAGAGGCCGTTGCGAAAAGTCATTGGAAATTCCTTGGTTTCGCCGCTGTAGCGGGCTGGGGTTGTGGCGCGATGCGCCCTTGGCGATGTCGCCAGCAGAAAGTATTGCGTTCCTTGAATGGGCGCGGTAGTACCATCTTTCGGCGTGCTGTGTCGCGATTTAAGGAACACCAGAATGGACATCGAAGACCTGCGTACTTTTGTCGAGGTGGCCCATGCGGGCGGTGTGTCGTCCGCTGCCGTGCGGCTCGGCATCTCCAAATCGATGGTCAGCCGCCGGCTGGTGCGGCTGGAGGCGGAGCTCGGCGTGCAGCTCCTTTCGCGGTCCACCCGCGGGGCCGCCCTGACGGAAGCTGGCACCACGTTCCGGGACCATGCGGCCCGGATCTGCGCGGAAATGGACGTGGCGAAGGAAACGATCCTGCCGGAGGGCGACCTGCGTGGCCGTCTGCGGGTCGCCGTGCCACAGACGTTCGGCTCGACCCACTTCGCGCCCATGCTCGCTGAAATGGCGCGGCGCCATCCCCAGCTTCACATCCAGACCTGTTACAGCGATCGCTTTGTCGATCTCATCGCCGAAGGCTACGACTGTGCGATTCGGGTGGGCTATCTCGAGGATTCCAACCTGATCGCACGGCGCGTCGGCCCGATCTACGGAAAGCTCGTCGCGAGCCCGGCCTATGTCAGTGCACACGGTTCGCCCGAGACGCCGGACGAGCTTGGCGCCCATGAAGCCCTGATGCAGGGCACCGAGGCTTGGCAGCTGATGGACGGCGACCGGACCCTCACCGTGCGACCGCAGGGGCGGTTCAAGGCCGACAACGGCATCGCGTTGGTCGCCGCTGCGGTCGCCGGACTCGGCATCGCCTATTTGCCCGATTGGCTCACGAAGGAGTACGTGGCCGCCGGCGCACTCGTGCCGATCATGGAACGTTATCCACCGCCTCCGGCAGGTGCCTACGTCATTCGGCCCCCCGGCCAGCACCCCGCGAGAAAGATACGCGTCCTGACCGAGCTACTGATCGAGTACTGCAACGAGTCGCCGGACGACGGCGGGTGGGCTGCCCACATCTGAGGAAAGCAGGCGCGCCTGCCGCCGCCAGCGCAATGGCGCATGTCAGCGAAACCTCGCCACGCTCGCAAGAGGCCGAAAGTTTCGGTTTCGGCCGCTATCGTGCGCTCTTCGTTACGCGCCTGAAACATGGCGTGGCTGCGCGGAGCAAGTCTCGCCCGGTCAAACGTGAGAGCTGCAACTGTGTGTGCAAAAGATTGCGGAACTTTCCCGGACACCGTCCAATCGCGCCATCCGAAAAGGATGAGTAGGGGCTTGTCTCCAGCAGGTGTCGGCGATATCCGACATGCCTTGCAGCTCAGTTCTCCGTTTGCAGCCTTCGCAAGAGGGTTGCAGATCTTCTGTAATTTTCTCGCCGGTAGTCGAACGGGCGCAGTGGTCTCCCAGAGGCCGTTGCTTTGCCATGCACCTCGTTCGGCGGTCGTGCAATCCACCTTTTATCGTGTCGAAACTACTTGTCTCATGCTTGGGCGCCGTTGCCGCCATTGCCACTCTCCATCCCACTTCCGTGCTCGCGCAAAGCCGCTACATCACCGGTCAAGGCGGCGGGTTCTCGCTGAGCAGCAGCACGGTGGTTCGCTACGGCGCCAACAACGCGTTCAACGCCAAGACCTTGGCGAGCGGCTCCTATATCTGCGGTGACCAGCTGTTCGGCGATCCCGCGCCCGGCCTCCCGAAGTCGTGCTTCGCGGACAGTGCGTCGGCACCGGCACCCGCACCCGCCCCGGCGCCAGCGCCTGCACCGAGCTCCTCCACCACGCAGCTCAAGGAGATCACCGGTCAAAGTGGCAGCTTCACGCTGACGACGACGACGAGCGTCGTGTACGGGCGGGGCACCCAGACGGTGACCAAGGTGCTCGCTGCGGGCACCTACACCTGCGGCGACCAGCTGTTCGGCGACCCGGCTCCGGGCGCGAGCAAGTCCTGCTACACGGCCACCACGTCCACCCCGGCGCCTGCTCCGGCACCGGCCCCTGCGCCAGCGCCGAGCCCCGCACCGGCACCGGCACCGGCCCCTGCGCCCGCGCCCGCACCTGCTCCGTCCAACTCGAACGTGCTGGGCATTTCCGGCGACGTGATGGTCAACGGCGCAGTGTCGAATGCGGAATACCAGGCCATGGCCCAGAAGATGGGCACCGACGCGGCCATCGCCTACCGCTACGGCCCGTCCTCGACGGAATACGGCACCGCCACGCTCAGCGGCCTGCCCACCTACGGCAAGCGCCCCAGCCAGTCGATGAACATGCTGTCGATCCAGAACCCCAACGGCCGAGGCAACCGCGGTTGCGGCTGGACGGGCTGGTGCGGCAATTGGCAAGTCGGCGGGCCGCTCGACTACGAGCCGGGCGACTACAGCTCGAGCATCCTGAACTTCGGCTACATCGCCGACGCCACGCCCGACGCCAGCTTCTACAAGAAGTCCTATGCCCCGGGCCTGGGCTCCGTGCAGGCCATCGGCATGGCGCACAACACGATGTCGGTCGAGCCCGAGCCGAGCTGGACGCGCTACGACGGCCCCGCCAACGACGGCGGCGCGCTCGACGCGAGCATCGTCTCCTACCTCAAGAGCTTCCCGCTCGACAAGCCGGTGGCGCTGGGCAAGTGCTATGGCCGCGGCGGCTGGTGCACCAGCACCCTGGCGGTCTACGCCGACGGCCGCATCGTGAGCGTCGGTAGCAACACCGCCAGCACGATGATGAGCACGCAGCTGCCTTCGGGCAAGGTGCCCACGGCCATCACCATCACCAACAGCGGTGAGTTCGCGCTGGTGACCGTGTGGGACACGGCCGCCATGCGCGGACAGGTCGCCGTGCTGGCGCTGGGTGACGGTTGCCAGAACTGCACCATGGCCAACGAATCGCAGTGGAGCGGCAACTGGGGCAACTGGAAGCGTTCCTACCCGGGCCTGCCCGGGCTGGGCAACTACAACTTCATCAAGCTCATCGGCTTCGTGGACCTGCCCGAGAGCATGAGAGCGCCGACGGAGATCTCCGTGTCCACCGGTCTGGCCAACAACGACTACCAGCTCGTTCGCCGCTATTTCGACACCGACCTGGACAATTCCAGCGTTCGCGCCCGCTACTTCAACGGCGACCTGTCCAACGCCTACGCCCGCACCGGCATGGCGGTGGTGATCTCCAAGTCGGAAAAGCGCGCCGCGTTCGTGGACCTGCGCCCGCTCCTGGCGTACTACAAGCAGCAGTACTTCGGTCAATCGCAGTCGGGCTTCAACAGCATGATCGCCAACCGCGGCACGCAGCCCTCGCAGTGGCCGTACACCTTCGACGTGGCGCCGAGCCAGAAGCCGTCGGTGGTCAAGGTGATGGACCTGGACAACCGGCCGACGGCCGTGAAGGTGGCGCTGGCCGCACCGTTCCGCGCATTCATCGCCACGCAAGAAGGCAAGCTGCGGGTGTTCGACCTCGGATCGGGCTACCTGAACCAGCAGGCCGGCGGCACGCCGTCGGACATCGTCGAGCGCTTCTCGGTGGCCGTCGGCCGCAACCCGACCGGCCTCGCCTATGCCAAGGAGAAGGCAGCGCCCCCGAGGGAGATCTACCCGAACTCCGTCGAGCGCGAGATGATCGTGACCTCGCGCGGCGACCGGAAGATCCAGTGGGTTCGCTTCGACGCGAACATCAACTCGGGGTCCGTGGCACGCACGCTGCAGGAAAGCCGGATGGTCGACCCGATCTCGACGGAAGACACCGACAACCATGGCTCCGAAAGCTACGTGCTCAGCGTGGCCGACTACGGCGGCAAGGGCATCCACAACTTCCTGTACGGCCCGATGGTCTGGCACACCAACCCGGCGACGACGGCCTGCTCGCCGGCCAAGGGCGGTTGCAAGCTGCTCGACAACGCGCCCTTCGAATACGGCGGCACGTTCAAGGTCCCGGGCAAGCCCTTCCACGCGATGGGCGCGAACATCAACTGATGTCGACGGGTGGTGCACACACCACCCATCCCTGACGCTGCACATCTTCCTCCCTGCCAGGCGCCATTCGGCGGCCTGGCGGGCGTGCGGCCGTCGCCCCCTCATCCCTATTCAAGAAAGAAATCCACATGTCAGCCAAACTCAACGCGCTCGTTCTCCTGTCCATCGCCGCCCTGATCAGCGGCTGCGGTGGCGGTGGGAGTGACGGAGACGATGCGGCGGCGTCCAGCGCCCCGACCGTGACCGACCCGGTCGGCCAGGCATCGCCGTCGTCGGCGCCGGCCAGCAGCACGGACCCGGCCGTGCAGCGCACCAACTGATCCGCCGCCGACACGTCGGCCCAGACAGACCCGTGTCGGCCCCTTGCGCCTACAGGGGGGCGTGCGAGGCGTTGCTAAGTTCAAGTCATCGAACCAACGCTCCGCAAGGAAGGAACACACCATGACCGACAACGACCGACGCCATGCCCCGAATGGCACCGAGCCCGACCGCATCGACCTCGTGTCCGACGCCTCGCTCGCGGAATGGGCTAGGAAGCTCGCCGTGACCGAGGATCAGTTGAAGGAAGCGGTGTCGAGGGTCGGTGACCGCGCCACCGATGTCGAGATGCACCTCAAGGGCAGCCGAAGCACGACCAACAAGGAGCGGGTGAAGGAAGTGGGCAGCGCCTGAGGGCACTGCGCCCGGTGCCACAGCGTCAGTAGCCGCTGGTGAGGTTGCGCCGCGCCTCGTCGCGACGGCGCTGCTCGCGCACCACGTCGCAGCGCGGATGGCGCGCGTACGCGGCTTGGCTGCAGTGCTCGGCCTCGCAGCGTGCGGCCAGCACGAAGAACAGGTGCTCGCAGCCGGCACGCGGATCGCCGGCATTCGCTCGGGCGATGGTGGTCGTCGGCGTGCGTGGCAGCGTCGTCGTGGCCGGCGTCTTTGCGGCCGGCGGTGCGGATGCAGTGATGGGCGCCGACGCAGGCCGCGGCATGGTCGGCACCATCGACTCTCCGGGCGAGAGTGCCGAGTCCAGCGGTACTTGCACGGCCGGCGCCGCTGCGGAAGCGGCAGGCGCGGCGATGGTGGTGGACGCGGCGCCGGCGGCAGGCGCGGCAACCGGCGTGGTGGGCAGCGGCTGGAGCGGCGCCGCCGCAGAGGCGACGCCGGGCGCTGCCGCGCGCTCCGGGCCAAAACTGATCCAGGCGGCAAGCACCAGCACGGTGGCACCGAGCAGCAGCACCGCGAGCATCAACCCGCGTGGTGCCGCGCCTGTGGTGGTGCCGGCGCGTGCTGAACCCGCTTCCGTGCGGGTCCCCGCCGATGATTTGGCCGTCGAACCCAGCGGCGCGCCCAGGGTGTCGAGCGCGGAGGGGCCGGTCGCGGCAAAGGCCGGCAGCTTGCCCGCGCAGCCGATGCAGAACATGGCGCGGTCGCGGTTCGCGGTGTGGCAGTTGGCGCAGAGAACGGTCATGGGCGCTCGGGCTCGGTCGGGTCAGGGTTGGCAGGTGAACATGAGCAACGACCGGCCGGTCACGGTGTAGCCGTGGCCAGGCTGGAAGTCGGCATCTTCCTGCGGGTCGAGCGCGGTGTCGATCACGCGCTTCCACGACTTGCCTTCGGCGCGCGGCGGCAGCACGAAGTCGATGGCGCCTTCCCACGCGTTGAAGACGAGCAGCACGCTGTCGTCGGCCGCGGGCTGCGGCAACGACGACGCGGGGGCGGTGCCTTCGAGCAGCAGGCCGAAGCAGCGGGTCTGCGGGTCGGTCCAGTGGGCCTCGTCCATCTCGTTGCCGTCGGGCGCGAGCCAGGTCGAGTCCTTCACTTGCGCGGCCTCGCTGAACTGGCCGGTGAGGAAGCGGTTGCGGCGCAGCACCGGCAGCGTGTGGCGCAGATGCGTGAGGTGCTGGGTGAACACCGTCAGGCTGCGGCCGGCCGGCGCGCTGGCGGCTTCCCAGTCGAACCAGGAGATGTCGCTGTCCTGGCAGTAGGCGTTGTTGTTGCCCTGCTGCGTGCGGGCGAACTCGTCGCCGGCCAGCAGCATGGGCGTGCCCTGCGACAGCAGCAGCGTGGCGAGCATGTTGCGCTGCTGGCGGGCGCGCAGGGCGAGCACCTCGGGGTCGTCGGTCGGGCCTTCGACGCCGCAGTTCCAGCTGCGGTTGTCCGAATGGCCGTCGCGGTTGCCCTCGTTGTTGGCGTCGTTGTGCTTCTCGTTGTAGCTGGTGGTGTCGGCCAGCGTGAAGCCGTCGTGCGCGGTGATGAAGTTGACACTGGCCCAGGGCCGGCGGCCGCGCTTGTTGAAGCGGTCGCTGCTGGCGGTCACGCACTGCGCCAGGGCCGGCGCCATGGCTTCGTCGCCCTTCCAGAAGGCGCGCACGGTGTCGCGGAACTGGTCGTTCCATTCGGCCCAGCCGGGCGGGAAGCCGCCGACCTGGTAGCCGCCGGGGCCGATGTCCCAGGGCTCGGCGATGAGCTTGACGCTGGAGAGCACCGGGTCCTGCCGGCAGCTGTCGAGGAAGCCGCCGCCTTCGTCGAAGCCGTGCGGCTCGCGCGCCAGGATGGTGGCCAGGTCGAAGCGGAAGCCGTCGACGTGCATCTCGGTCACCCAGTAGCGCAGGCTGTCGGTCACCATCTGCAGCACGCGCGGGTGGCTCAGGTTCACCGTGTTGCCGGTGCCCGTGTCGTTGATGTAGTAGCGCGGCTGGTCGGGCAGCAGGCGGTAGTAGCTGGCGTTGTCGATGCCCTTGAAGGAGATGGTCGGGCCCATCTCGTTGCCTTCGGGCGTGTGGTTGTAGACCACGTCCATGATCACTTCCAGCCCGTGGGCGTGGAAGCGGTCGACCATGTTCTTGAACTCGTCGATGTTCGGGCCGTCCATGTAGCGCTGGTCGAGCGCGAAGAAGCCGATGGTGTCGTAGCCCCAGTAGTTGGTCAGCCCCTTCTCGGTGAGGAAGGGCTGGTTCAGGAACATCTGCACCGGCAGCAGCTCGACGCTGGTCACGCCCAGTTCCTTGATCGGGCCGATCACGTCGTCGAGCGCCAGGCCGGCGAAGGTGCCGCGGAACAGCTCGGGCACCTTGGGGTGCTTCA
Source organism: Variovorax sp. J2L1-78 (assembly GCF_030317205.1). Classification (NCBI taxonomy): domain Bacteria; kingdom Pseudomonadati; phylum Pseudomonadota; class Betaproteobacteria; order Burkholderiales; family Comamonadaceae; genus Variovorax; species Variovorax arabinosiphilus. The sequence continues at coordinate 854,054 of NZ_JASZYB010000002.1, forward strand.
TGGTGAAGCCGCGCACGTGCGTCTCGTAGAAGACGGTCTGGTTCCAGGGCACGCGCGGCGCGTCGGTCTGCGTCCACTGGTAGCGCGAATCGACCACCACGCACTTGGGCATGAAGGGCGCGCTGTCGCGCTCGTCGAAGCTCAGGTCGCCATCGGGGTGGCCGACGGTGTAGCCGAACAGCTCCGGGCCCCACTGGAGCTCGCCCATGTGTGCCTTGGCATACGGGTCGAGCAGCAGCTTGTGGTGGTTGAAGCGGTGGCCCTGCTCCGGCTCGTAGGGGCCGTGCACCCGCAGGCCGTAGCGCGTGCCAGGCTCCAGCCCCGGCACGAAGCCGTGCCAGACCTCGTCGGTGTATTCGGGCAGCGTGATGCAGGCCGTCTCGGTGGTGCCGGCGTCGTCGTACAGGCAGACCTGCACCTTCGTGGCGTGGGCCGAAAAGACGGCGAAGTTGACGCCGCGGCCGGTGTAGGTGGCACCCAGCGGGTGGGGGGCGCCTTCTTCGAGCGCATGGGAAGTCACGGGTGCAGGCATCAACGCTCCGGGCAAAGATCAGCAATGTGCGCTTGTGCAGGCGTGGCCGCTACGGCGGGCCAGCCGGACTTCTCGTAGGCGAAAACCCTCGTCGGCCATTTGCCCGATGCCGACGGACGGCGGTCCACTGCGCGCGTTTGTACGGATAGGCAGCGGTCAGGCCCGGGCTAAGCTGGCGCGGCTCTTGCGTGTGAAATATTCACAAACGTGAAAGTTTTACCTGACTCCGCCCCCAGCCCCATGAACAGACGACAGCCCTTCACCGCCGCATCCGGCCCCGCACCGGACGCCGGGTCGGCACACCGCATCCATTCGGTGATCGACCTGTGGCTGGGCGAGCAGTTGAGGCGCCGGCGCAAGGCCATGGGCCGATCTCTGCTGCATGTGGCGCAGGCGGCCGGCATCTCGGTGAGCCTGCTGAGCCAGCTCGAACGCGGCTTGCGCTCCATTTCGATGCGCACGCTCGAGGCGCTCGCGCACGAACTGCAGCTCCCGATGGAAATGCTGGTGCGCAACAGCACGCACGGCGACGCGCAGGACGAGGTCGACGGCGCGGTGGTGCGTGTGGGCGCGCACCGCCGCATCGACCTGGGCGACAAGGGCATCCACAAGGAAAACCTGACGCCGCCGGCCGCGACCGGCCACGTCGAGCTCTACCGCGCGGTCATCGAGTCGGGCGGCTCGACCGGTGACGAACTCTTCTTCACCCACCGTGGTGAGCAGGTCGGCTACGTGATCGAAGGCCAGCTCGAACTCTTCGTCAATGACCGGCTGCTCAAGCTGCATGCCGGTGACAGCTTCTGCTACGACGGCAGCACGCCGCGCCGCTGGCGCAACCCCGGCCCCACGCTCACCACCGTGCTGTGGGCCATCACCCGCGCTCCCCATTCCCCCGTGCCTCCCCTCCCGCAACCGTCCACCCTCCAAGGAAAGACACCATGAAGCTCCCCGCACTTGTCGCTTCGCTGTTCGCGGCGCTCGCGTTGACGATCACGGCACCGGCCTCGGCCCAGGCCGTGCTGAAGGTCGGCTCCACGCCGACCGGCAGCCCTTTCACTTTCCTCGACACCAAGACCAACACCATCGATGGCGTGATGTCGGACATCGTGAAGGCCGTCGGCAAGGAGGCCGGCTTCGAGGTGCAGATCGAGGCGATGCAGTTCTCCACGCTCATCAGCTCGCTCACCACCAAGCGCATCGACCTGATCTCGGCGGCCATGTTCATCACGCCGGTGCGGCTCGAGGTGGTCGACTTCTCGCAGCCGATCTACAGCTATGGCGAAGGCGTGGTCGTTCCGGTGACCGACAAGACGGGCTACGTCACGATGGCCGACCTGAAGGGCAAGCGCGTCGGCGTGCAGGTCGGTACCGCCTTCGTCGATCCGCTGCAGAAGAGCGGCCTCTTCACCGAAGTCAAGCTCTACGACACCACCGCCGACCTGATGCGCGACGCCAACGCCGGCCGCATCGACGCGGGCTTTCTCGATTCGCCGATCGCGGGCTTCGCGATCTCGCGCGGCCTGTTCCCCAACCTGCGCATGGCGACGACCTTCAAGCCGACCATGGTCAACAGCATCGGCATCGCAACGCGCAAGGGCGACACGGAGACGATGGGCAAGGTCAACGCCGCGCTCACCAAGCTCAAGGCCGACGGCACGATCGACGGCATCCTGAAGAAGTGGGGCCTGGCGTCCTGATCGGCGTGCACGGCCATGCTCGTGTTGCTCGAACGCATCCGGGAGTACTTCCCGATCCTGCTGCAGGGGGCCTGGCTCACCATCCTGGTGACGCTCGGCTCGCTGGCGCTGTCGACCGTGCTGGGCATGGTGTGGGCCGTCATGCGCGTGTCGGGCATCCGCTGGCTGGCGAACATCGCCACGACTATCGTCAACCTGCTGCGCGGCATCCCGATCATCGTGCTGCTGTTCTTCCTCTACTTCGTGATGCCGGACTTCGGCCTCTCGCTGTCGGCGGTGCAGGCCTCGATCCTCGGCCTGGGCATCGCGTATTCGGCCTACCAGTCGGAGAATTTCCGCGCGGGCATCGAAGCGGTCGACCATGGGCAGGTGGAAGCCGCGCGCGCCATGGGCATGGGCTGGCCGCTGATGATGCGGCGCGTGGTGCTGCCGCAGGCCGTGAAGATCGTGCTGCCGCCCTACGGCAACATCATGATCATGATGCTGAAGGACTCGTCGCAGGCCTCCACCATCACGGTCGCCGAACTCGCGCTGCAGGGCAAGCTGATCGCCACCTCGACCTTCCAGAACGCCACGGTGTTCTCGATGGTCGCGGTGATGTACCTCGTCATGTGCGTGCCGCTGATCCTCTTCGTGCGGCATCTCGAGAAGCGGAACAAGCCATGATCGAGATCCGCGGACTTCAGAAATTCTTCGGCACGCACCATGTGCTCAAAGGCGTCGACGCCTCGGTCGCCAAGGGCGAGGTGGTCTGCATCATCGGCCCCTCGGGCTCGGGCAAGTCGACCATCCTGCGCTGCATCAACGGGCTGGAGAGCTACAGCGGCGGCACCATCGACATCGACGGCGTGCACGTCGACCACCAGGCGCCCAGCATCAAGCAGATCCGCACCGAAGTGGCGATGGTGTTCCAGCGCTTCAACCTGTTCCCGCACCGCAGCGTGCTGGAGAACATCATCGAAGGGCCGGTCTTCGTGAAGGGCGAGCCGCGTGCGGGGGCCATCGACCATGCGAAGGAGTTGCTGGCCAGCGTGGGCCTCGCCGAGAAGATCGACGCGCGGCCTTCGCAGCTCTCGGGCGGCCAGCAGCAACGCGTGGCGATCGCCCGCGCACTGGCGATGAACCCCAAGGCCATCCTGTTCGACGAACCCACGTCCGCGCTCGACCCCGAACTGGTCGGCGACGTGCTGGACGTGATGCGCAAGCTCGCCGAAACCGGCATGACGATGGTCGTGGTCACGCACGAGATGCAGTTCGCGCGCGAGGTGGCCGACCGCGTGTTGTTCATCGACGGCGGCGTCGTGGCCGAGCAGGGCCCCTCGGCCGAGCTGCTGGGCAACCCGCAACACCCGCGCACGCAGGACTTCCTGCGGCGCGTTCTCCATCCGATGTGAAAGGCACCATGCCGCAAGAAGAGTTCTTTCCGTTGACGCCGTCGCTCTGGGCCGCGACCGCCGCGCCCGCGCCGGACACGGCGCCGCTCGACAGCGACGCGCAGGCCGACGTGGTCATCGTCGGCGCCGGCTACTGCGGCTTGAGCACGGCCTTGCACCTGGCCGAGCGCGGCGTGCGCGTGGTGGTGCTGGAGGCGCGAGAGGTCGGCTTCGGCGGCTCGGGCCGCAACGGCGGGCAGGTCATCCCCGGCCTCAAGCACGACCCGAGCGAACTGATCGCGATGTTCGGCGCCGAGAAAGGCCAGCGCCTCGTCGACTTCGCGGGGAGCACCGCGGACGCGGTGTTCGACCTGATCGACAAGCACCGGATGGACGTGCCGCATGTGCGGCGCGGCTGGATCCAGGGCTCGCACACGACGGATGCCCTCAAGCTGGCCGAACGCCGTGCGCGCGACTGGGGCGCGCAGGGCGTCGCCACACAGCTGCTCGATCGCGCAGAGACGGCACGCCTGCTCGGCACCGACAAGTATTTCGGCGGCTGGGTCGATCCGCGCGGCGGCGGCGTGCAGCCGCTCAGCTACGCGCGCGGGCTGGCACGGGCCGCGATCGCCGCCGGCGTGGTGATCCACACCGCATCGCCGGTCACGCAGTTGGCGCAGGCTGGCGGCAAGTGGCACGTCACCACGAAGCAGGGCACCAAGGTGGTGGCCGAACGTGTGGTGCTGGCCACCAACGGCTACACCGACGACCTCTGGCCGCAGCTGCGCAAATCCATCATCAACGCGAACTCGTTCCAGGTCGCGACCGAGCCGCTGGCCGAGCCGGTGCGCCGCAGCATCCTGCCCGAAGGCCATGTGACGTCGGACGCGCGCAACCTGCTGCTGTACTACCGCATCGACCACACGGGCCGGCTCATCATGGGCGGCCGCGGCAGCTTCCGCGAGCCCGATCCGTCGCAGCCCGGCAACTGGTCGCATCTGGAGAACGTGGTCGGCAAGCTGTTCCCGCAGGCGGCCGACGTGCCGATCGCCTACCGCTGGTGCGGGCATGTCGCGATCACGCGCGACTACATGCCGCACCTGCACGAACCGGCGCCGGGGTTGCTGATCGACATCGGCTGCCAGGGCCGTGGCGTCGGCCTGCAGACGCGCATGGGCCAGGCGCTGGCCGAGTACATCGCGACCGGCAACCAGCAGGCGTTGCCTGTCGCGCCGTCGAGCATCAAGCCATTTCCGCTGTACGGCCTGCGCCGGCTCTACGTCTCGGCCGTGATCGGCTGGTACCGGATGACCGACGGGGGCGTCTGAGCCGCCTTCGCGTCAGGCCGCGAAGGCGGTATCGACGAGCGCCTGCACGAAGCCCTTGTCGAGCCCCTTCAGCCCGAACTGGAAGCGGTAGAAGATGGTCCCGTAGATCTGGTCGTACAGCGCCTCGGCCGGCCGCTGCGACGCGATGCTGCCGTCGCGCTGGCCACGGCGGATCACGCGCACGCCCAGGGCGCGGCGAACGCTGAGGTAGCGCGCGACGAAGAGCTCCGAGTTGCCCGTCTCGGCCATGCACTCGGCCAGCACCGCCAGCTGCACCCGGCCCAGGTCGCCGCGCAGCGCCACCAGGTACTGCTGCACGTGGGCACGGATCGCCTCGGGCGGCGGCAGCGTTTCCGAGAGCGGCAGCATCACCGTCGCCTGGCGCATGTAAGCGTCGATCAACAGCTGCAGGCGCCCCTCCCACCACTTGTAGATGGTCATCTTCGACACGCCCGATGCGGCGGCGATGGCCTGGATGGTGGCGCCGCGCAGGCCTTCGGTGGCGCTCAGCCGGTAGGCGGCGTCGAGCACCGCGCTGGTCGCCGCGTCGGAGCGCGGGCGACCGCGGCGCCGGGGCGCGTCGGGCACTTCGGCATCGGAGGGCGGGGTGGCATGCATGTTGCGTCGGCTTTGCTGTACGCAGAGTATAGTTATTCAGCCGCACGATCGAAGCACCAAAAAAGGACACAGCCCATGACCGCCACGCCCGCAGCCGATGCACATGCGGCACGCGCCGATACCGGCGCGTCCCAGGTCGGCGTCTTTCAGGCCGGGGACGTGGTGCTCCAGTCCGGCCGCACCTTCCGCAACATGTTTCTGGTCTACAAGACCTTCGGCACGCTGAACGCCGAGCGCTCGAACGTCATCCTCTACCCGACCTCGTACAGCGCACAGCACACCGACATCGAGCACATGGTGGCCGAGGGCGGCGCCCTCGACCCGTCGAAGTACTTCATCGTCATCGCCAACCTGTTCGGCAACGGGCTGTCGAGCTCGCCGTCGAACACGCCCTGGCCCGACGTGGGGACACGCTACCCCGACGTCACCTATTACGACGCGGTGCACGTGCAGCGCCGCATGCTGGCCGAGCTGTGGGGCATCGAGCGTGTGGCGCTGGTCTACGGCTGGTCGATGGGTGCCATGCAGGCCTACCACTGGGCGGCGCTGTTCCCCGACGCGGTGGACCGCATCGCCGTGGTGTGCGGCGCCGCGCGCTGCGCGCCGCACAACCGCGTGTTCATCGAAGGCGCGGCGCACGCGCTGATGGCCGACCCCGCCTGGCGCGATGGCGCGTTCACCGAGCGGCCCGTGCGCGGCCTGCGCGCCATGGGGCGCGTCTATGCGGGCTGGGCGCTGTCGCAGACCTTCTACCGCGACGAGATGTGGCGCCAACTCGGCGCCTCGTCGCTGGAGGACTACCTCGTCAGCAACTGGGAGACCACCTTCGCCCGCCGCGACCCGGCCGACCTGCTGGCGCAGTTCCGCACCTGGCAGACGGGCGACATCAGCGCCAACGCCCTGTACGGCGGCGACTTGAAGAAGGCGCTCGGCGCCATTCGCGCCCGCGTGCTGCTGATGCCCGGCGACCACGACCTGTACTTCCAGGTCGACGACAACCGCGCCGAGTTGCCGCACCTGCGCCACGGCGACCTGCAGCCCATTCCGTCGGTGTGGGGCCACCGCGCGGGCAACCCCAGTGCTGTCCACCAGCCCGAAGACCGGGCCTTCATCGAGACGCGCGTGAAAGCGCTGCTGGCCACATGAGCACCACGACCATCACCGACACCGAGGCACCGCGCACCGTGCGCAAGCCCGCCACCTTCCGTGTGAGCGCGCAAGAGCTGAAGGCACTGGCCGTGCGTTCCGACGCGGCCGGCGCGCGCCGCGCCCTCGGCCACCTGGGCGCCATCGCACTCGGCGGCGTCGCGCTGTGGCACGCGCTCGGCACCGTGTGGGCCGTGCCGCTCACGCTGCTGCAGGGCTACTTCATCGCCTTCCTCTTCAACGTGGTGCACGAGACCGCACACCAGACGGCCTTCCGCACCCGCGCCTTCAACCACGCGCTCGGCCACTTCGCCGGCTTCGCGGTGGTCCTGCCCTACGAGTACTACCGCGCTTACCACTGGGTGCACCACCGTCACACGCAGGATCCGGAGAAAGACCCGGAGCTGGCCAACCCGTTGCCGCGCACCCGTGCCGCCATCGCCTGGTACTGGACCGGCATGCCGATCTGGGTGGGTCGCGCGAAACTGCTCTGGCGCCACGGCGTGCTCGGCCGCGTGACCGTGCCGTGGGTGCCCGAAGACAAGCGCGGCCTGATCGTGCGCGAGGCGCGCGCCTACCTGGCGGGCTACGCGGCGATCGTGGCCGTGTCGATCGCCACCGGCTCGCTCGCCGCGCTGTGGCTGTGGGTCGTGCCGCTGATGGCCGGCCAGTTGTTCCTGCGCCCGTACCTGCTGGCCGAGCACACCGGCTGCGCCCACAGCAACGACATGCTGGCCAACACGCGCACCACCTACACCAACCGCTTCGTTCATTTCTTCGCGTGGAACATGCCCTTCCACGTGGAGCATCACGCCTACCCGGCCGTGCCCTTCCACGCGCTGCCGAAGCTCAACGCGATGCTGGCGCCGCACATCGTCAACACCGCGCCCGGCTACCCGGCCGCAACGGCGGCCGTGCTGCGCCATCTGCTGCCCACCGACACCCCCTTGCCTCACACGGAGAACACCTGACATGACCGCACTTTCGATCAACGGCGACCGCCTCTGGGCCAGCCTGATGTCCCTCGCCGAAATCGGCGGCACGCCCGCCGGCGGCGTGGCCCGGCTGGCGCTGACCGACCTCGACCGCCAGGGCCGCGAGCGTGTCATCGGCTGGGCGAAAGAGGCCGGCTGCACCATCCGCGTCGACCAGATCGGCAACATCTTCGCGCGCCGCCCCGGGCGTGAGAACGACGCGCCCGCGGTCGCTTCCGGCAGCCACATCGACACGCAGCCGACCGGCGGCAAGTTCGACGGCAACTACGGCGTGCTGGCCGTGCTCGAAGTCTTCCGCACGCTGAACGACCACGACATCCAGACGCGCCTGCCGCTCGAGATGGCGATCTGGACCAACGAGGAAGGCTCGCGCTTCGTGCCGGTGATGATGGGCTCGGGTGTGTACGCCGGCGCCTTCACGCTCGAGACCGCACTGGCCGCGGTCGACCGCGAGGGCATCAGCGTCGAGACCGCACTCAAGGCCATCGGCTACGCCGGCGAATCGCCGGCAGCAGTCTCGGCCGGCGCACCGCTCTTCGCGGCCTATTTCGAGGCGCACATCGAACAGGGCCCGGTGCTGGAAGACGCCGACGTCGTGATCGGCGCCGTCACCGGCGCGCTCGGCCAGCGCTGGTACGACATCACCGTGACCGGCCAGGAAGCCCACGCCGGCCCGACACCGATGGCGCTGCGCCGCGACGCGCTGCAGGCGGCCACCAGGCTCATGCAGGAGACGGTCGCCATCGCGCTGCGCCACGCGCCGCACGGCCGCGGCACGGTGGGCACCGTCGACGTGTTCCCCAGCTCGCGCAACGTGATCCCGGGCCGCGTGAAGTTCACGGCCGACCTGCGCAACATCGACGACGAGACGCTCTCGAAGATGGACGCCGAGATCCGCGCCGCCTGTGCCGAAGTCGCCGCCGCGACCAGGACGAAGGTCGACATCGAACAGGTCGTGTACTTCCCGCCGACCGCCTTCGCGCCGGCCCTGGTCGAAGGCGTGCGCCAAGGCGCGAAGACGCGTGGCTACAGCTGCATGGACGTGGTGAGCGGCGCCGGCCACGACGCGGTCTACGTCGCGAGCCAGCTGCCCGTGGGCATGATCTTCGTGCCCTGCAAGGACGGCATCTCGCACAACGAGGTGGAAGACGCCAAGCCCGAGCACCTGACGGCCGGCTGCAACGTGCTGCTGGACGCCATGCTCCTCGCCGCGGCCTGATTCAAGCCGCGTCGCCCGCCTCGCCCTCGTCGAGCTGCGGCGTCTGCCACCCCAGCAACTCGGCCAGCCGCAGCACCACCCAGCGCGCCTCGTCCGGGGACACGCCCGAGCCCGCCGAGCGCAGGCCGGCGTGGATGCGCTGCAGCACCTCGTCTTCCGACGGCACCTCGACATGCGCCAGGATGCGTGCCTGCTCGACCAGCGCGGTCGCCAGGTCTTCGCACACCTCGTAGCGCGCACGCACCACGCCGATGGGTTCGCGCAGGCGCTGGCGCACCGGGTCGCTGAACACGGCGAAGAAGGAGGGCGGGATATCGATCTGGTATTCGTCGGACATGGCCTGATCATGCCCGCGCAGGAGCCGGGGGCGGCCGCCGGGCGCGGTCATCGAGGGGTTCGAAGACCTCCACCACCCAATCGGAGAACGCGCGGATCTTCGCGCTCAGGTGCCGGTTGCCCGGGTAGATGAGCCGGAAGGTCTGCGGCGGCCGCGACCAGTCCACCAGCACGCTGCGCAGGCGGCCATCGGAGAGGTAGGGCGCGGCCGCGAAGCGGAAGGTCTGCCCGATGCCCAGGCCGCACGCCAGGGCGTTCACGTGGGCGGTGCTTTCGTTGACGGAGATCGCGCCCTCGGGCTTCACGGCGATGCGTGTGTCGCCCTGGTGGAATTCCAGCGGGAAGGCACGGCCGGTCAACGACGAGAAATAGCCGACCAGCGTGTGCGCCGTGGCGCTGAGTTCATCGGGATGCCGGGGCTCGCCGTGGCGGTCGAGGTAGGTGCCGGCGGCACAGGTCACCCAGTCGAGTTCGGCCAGGTAGCGGGCGACCATCGTGGTGTCGGGCATCTCGCCGCCGCGAATCGCGCAGTCGACGCCGTCGCCGACGAGGTCGATCGGGCGGTCGCTCACGCCCAGTTCCAGCTGCAGGTCCGGGTAGCGCACACGAAAGTCCGGCAGCGCCGGGATCAGGATGCGATCCGCCAGCACCGAACCCACGTCGACGCGGAGCCGGCCACGCAGTTGCGAGCGCGACCGGCGAGTGAGCTGGTCCATGTCTTCCAGTTCGGCGATGAGGTGCCGGGCGCGCTCGTAATACGCCGAGCCCTCGGCCGTGACGTGGACCTGGCGTGTCGTGCGCTGCAGCAGCTTGGCGTCCAGGTGCTGCTCCAGGTCCTGCACCAGCTTCGTCACGGTCGGGCGCGGGATGTTCATCGCGTCGGCCGTGCGCGAAAAGCTGCCGGTTTCCGCGATGCGAACGAACACCTTGAGCGCGAGAAGTTGGTCCATGCCGGGCGCCGATTATTCAGATCGATGAATTATCTTCTAGAAAAGTCGCCGTTTATTCCAGGGGATGAACTGAATAACCTCGAGCCATCTTTCATTCACGGAGAAAAAACATGGCTCAAAAACTCGCAGGCAAGGTCGCGGTCGTCACCGGCGGCACCACGGGCATCGGCCTGGCCGCCGCCAAGGCGTTTGCCGCCGAAGGAGCGTCGGTCTACATCACCGGTCGCCGGCAGTCGGAACTCGACGCGGCCGTGGCGGCCATCGGACCGGCCGCCGTCGGCGTGCAGGCCGACTCGACGAAGCTCGCCGACCTCGACACGCTGTACGACCAGGTAGCGGCGCGCCATGGTCGCATCGACGTGCTCTACGCCAACGCCGGCGGCGGCTCGATGCTGCCGCTGGGCGCCATCACCGAGCAGCACGTGGACGAGACCTTCGATCGGAACGTGAAGGCGGTGGTGTTCACGGTGCAGAAGGCGCTGCCCTTGCTCGACAAGGCCTTGAACGGCGCATCGGTCATCCTGGCCGGTTCCACCACCAGCGTGCTGGGCACCGCCAACTTCAGCATCTACAGTGCCACCAAGGCCGCGGTGCGCAACCTGGCGCGCAGCTGGATCCTCGACCTGAAGGGCCGCGCGATCCGCGTCAACACGCTGTCGCCCGGCCCGATCCACACCCCGGGGCTGGTGGAGCTGGCAGGCCCCGACAAGGCGCAGCAGCAGGGCCTGCTCGACTACCTGACGACGCAGGTCCCGCTCGGCCGCATGGGCCAGCCGGAAGACATCGCCAAGGCAGCGGTCTTCCTGGCCTCCGACGACGCTGCGTTCGTCAACGGCGTCGAACTGTTCGCCGACGGCGGACAGGCCCAGGTCTGATCGGCGACAACCAGGAGCACGCCATGCAAACCGCCCCCCAACTGCTTCGCACCTACCTCGCCGGCATCCAGACGCCGGCCGCCGCAGCCAGCCTCTTCGCCAGCGACGGCGTCCTCGAACTGCCGTGGATCCACGTCCGCGCGCAGGGCCCCGAAGCCATCGAAGCGCTGATCGCAGGCTTGCTGAAGAAGGTCCCCGCCTTCGGTTTCAAGAACATCAGGTTCTGGATCGAAACGCCGGAGAAGGCTTTCGCCGAATACGACGTCGAGGCCGCCGTGGCCGACTCGTCGAAGATCTACCGCCAGACCTATGCGGGGTTGCTGATCGCGGAGAACGGAAAGATCAGGCTGCTGCGGGAGGCGCTCGATACGGCGGCGGCCGCGAAGGCCTTCCAGCCGGATTGAGCGCCTCGCACAGCGCCGGGCTGTCGATGTCGCAGGCGAGCAGCCGTGCCGCCGCGGCACTGGCGCCGTCGCCCAGCGCGGCGCGGTGCAGGTGGGCGCGCACGGTGAAGTCGCGCATGCCGCTGCGCGCCGCGAGCTGCAGCATCTCGTCGATCCATGCGCCGGCCTGCGGCAGCGACTGGCGGGCCGCCAGCCCGCACAGCGCGTCGAGCGCATGGCATTTGCCCCACAGGTAGGCATCGGGCAGGCGCATGCAACGTGCGATGGCGTCCGTCAGGGTCTCGACGGCGCGTGCCGTCTCGCCCCGTGCGATGGCCACGCAACCCAGGCCGCGGCCCGCGATGCCTTCCCAGCAGGGGTCGCCGAGCTGGCAGCCGAGCGCGAACGCGTGCTCGAAGCGGTCCGACGCGGCGGCCACGTCGCCGCGCTGCAGATCGATTTCCGCGCGCAGCGATTCCGGCCAGGGCAGGAAGGCGGTCCAGCGGGACTGCGCCATGGCGATCGAACGGTCCAGCGCCTCGGCCGCGGCGTCCAGTTCGCCATGCAGCATCAGCGCGCGCCCCGACATCGACAGCGCATAGGCCAGCTGCCTGGGTTCGCCGATGCCGTTGGAGAAGGCCACGGCATCGAACAGCATCGCGATCGCCTCGGGGTAGTGCGCGGTGTCGCTGAGCGTCGCGCCGTGCACGATCGCGATGCGGCCCTGTTCGGCCCGGTCATCGCCGGCCAGGGGCCGTGCGCGCGCGAGCCAGACCTGCGCCCGTTCGTAGCGTCCGCGCAGGAACTCGACGTAGCCGAGCTCGCGGCAGGCGGCGGCCGCCAGCGGCGGCGAGGCGTCCTGCCCTACCGCCAAGGCCTCGTGCAGCGCGGTCGCACCTTCTTCGTCGTGGCCGCGGGCGGCGTGCACCAGCGCGCCGCCCAGGGCCAGGCGGGCGCGGGTGCGCAGCACCGGGTCGCCGGTGTGGTCCGCTTCGACGATGGCGCGCCGGAGGCACTGCAGGCCGGCGTCGAGTGCACCGGCGCCGATGGCGGCCTCGCCCGCTTCGAGCTGGGCGAGCGCAGCGACGCGGCCGGTCGCCGGCCGCGCAGTGGGCAGGGCCGTGACGGTGCGCGCCGCGGCCTCCAGCGTGGCGCCGGGTTCGATGCCGAGCTCGCGCCGGAACAGTTCGCGGCACGCCGCGGCCTGGCGGGCCGCGCCGACACCGTCGCCCGCGGCGGCCAGGCTGCGAACGAGCAAGGCCTGGAAGTTCTCGTCCAGCGGATTTCGGCGCACCAGGCGCGCAGCCAGGTCGGCGGCTTCGCCGGCCGCGCCGTTCGCCAGGCGTGTCAGCGCGGCTTCGCGCAGCACCGCCTCGGCCGTGGCCTGGAGATGGCGCCGCTCGGTCGCCAGCCAGACCTCGAAGGACGGGCTGCTGGCGAAGCCCATGCCTTCGAGCAGTTCGCGTCCCAGGCCCGGGACCGCCAGCGCCTGCGCAGAGTCGCCCTGGGTCAGGGCCTCGACATCGACATAGCGTTCGGGGTCGGGCGACAGCGTCGGCACGTTGCCGCGCAGGCCCGGGTCGCCGAGCAGGCGCCGCAGCTCGCTCAGGTTCCAGCGCAGCGCGGCCAGCGGGTCCTCGGCGTCTTCGAAGAGCAGCTCGGCGAGGTGCTGGCGCGTCGCGCGGGTGTCGCTTCGGAGCAGGTAGGCGAGCAGCGCCCAGACCTTGAGGCCGCGCGGCGCGGGCACCGCACGGCCGTCGCGTTCCACACGCGGCGCGCCGAGGAGATGGATCGCGAGGCCCATGGCCCGATGGTCGCGCGCGTGCCCGCAGGCTGCAAGCGCGGGCTCAGGCCTCGGCGGTGGTCGGGCCGATGACGTTCACGACCCGTGCCACCTGCGTGGCCGGAAAGCCGCCGCGCCGGGCATGTTCGCGCACGAGGTCTTCGTGGACCGCGTTGTAGATGCAGTACATCTTGTCGGCCGTCACATAGCTGTGCACCCACTGCACGTCGCTGCCCAGCGCCTGCAGCACGGCGCAGGATTTCTGGGAGACGGCTTGCAGTTCGTCGGCCTTGAGTTCACCGAGGCCGGGGATGTCGCGTTCGATCACGAATTGAGGCATGGCAGTTCCTTGAAGTGAAGAGGAGCTGCCCAGGTTAGGCACGGCCCGTGTGAGCGAGCGTGTGATGGAACGGCCGTTCGCGCTCAGGCGTGGCGCGCCTTCAGCACGCCCCCGGCGCGTACGAAATTCCCGGCGCCGAGGTGGTGGATCGTCTGCAGGTCGCCGTTGTCGTCGCGGAAGGACCAGTGCCCGTCCGAGAAGATGCGCGCATCGGCCGCGGCGGCCACCACTTCCGCGAAGCAGGTGTCGTAGGCGTCCTCGGTGTGGCGCTCGGGGATCAGGCGGCATTCGAGCCAGGCGGCGCAGCCGGCTTCGATCACCGGCAGGCCGAGCACCGGGCCCTGTGCGACCTCGATGCCGTGCTGCGCGAACTTGTCGGTCGTCCGGCCGCTGACGCTGCCGACAGCGTAGGTGAGGTCCACCAGCGCGGCGCCGGGGATGCAGATACCGAAGGCGCCGCTGGCTGCCACGAGCTCACGGGTGAAGGTGCTCTTGTCGATCACGACGGCGATGCGCGGCGGCGTGAATTCGACCGGCATCGACCAGGCCGCCGCCATCACGTTGCGGCGGCCGCCGTGCGCGCTGGTCACCAGCACGGTCGGTCCGTGGTTGATGAGGCGGCTGGCGTGTTCGAGGGCGACGGGGCGGAAATGGGTCATGGGACATCTTTCGGAACAAGGAGAGGGACGCAGCCCGCGTCGGACGTGCGACGATGCCATGGGTCCGCCGCCCTTGCAGCCACACGCCATGGAAATCGAGTTCAAGTTCCACATCCCCGCCGAGCGCCTGAAGACGCTCGAAGCCGCCGTGCGCCGCGCGCCGGTGCAGCGCACCCGTCTGCGGGCGCGCTATTTCGACACGGCGAACGGCACGCTGGCCGCGCACGGCGCCGTGCTCCGGCTGCGCCAGGAAGGCCGGCGCTGGGTGCAGACGGCCAAGGCGCTGGGCGAGGGGCCGCTGCACCGCCTGGAGCACAACGTCGACCTCGGCCTGGCGCGTGCCGGTGCAGCGCCGATGCCCGACGTGCAGCGCCACGCCGGCACGCCGGTCGGCGACACGCTGACGCGGCTGCTGGCCGACGCGGGCCAGCCGCTCGTCGAGACCTACGGCACCGACATCTGGCGCCTCACGCGCGTGCTGCGCACCCCCGGCGCGGTGGTCGAGCTGGCGCTGGACACGGGCACCATCACCGCCCACCCGGCCGATGGGGGTACGCCGCGCATGGCCGCCGTCTGCGAGCTGGAGCTGGAGCTGGTGAGCGGCAAGGTCGAGGGCCTGGTCGCGCTGGCCTATCGCTGGTCGCAGCAGCATCGGCTCTGGTTCGACACGGTGTCCAAGGCCGAGCGGGGCGAGCGGCTGCTGGCCGGCATCGCGCGCGGCCCGGCGGTGAAGGCCGCGGCCCCCCGCTACGCCACCGGCGACGGTTTTCCGTCGGGGCCGGCGGTGCAGCGGGCGGTGGTCGCCGCCTGCCTCGCGCAGATCCTGCCGAACGCCAGCGAGGTGGCCGCGGGCAGCGACGAGGCCGAGCACATCCACCAGCTGCGCGTCGGCATCCGCCGCCTGCGCACCGCGCTGCGCGAACTCGACGCGCTCGGCACGGGTTTCGATCCGGCCTGGGAGGCACCACTGGTGGCGGCCTTCCGCGCACTCGGGGCCCACCGTGACGCGGACATCGCGACGGCGGTCGTCGCCCCCGGCCTGCGTGCGGCCGACGCACCGGAGATCACGCTGCCCGCCGACGCGACCGAGGCGCCGTCGCCCGGCACCGTGGTGCGCAGCCCGGGCTTCCAGGCGGCGCTGATCGGGCTGATCGGCTTCGCGGCGCAGCCGTTGCCGTCCGAGGGCATGGCGCCGGCCGAGGCGCGCCGCCACCTGCGGGGGCAGCTGCGCACGCTGCACGACCGCGCATGCAAGGACGGCAAGCGCTTCGACACGCTCGACATCGCCGCGCGGCACGCGGTGCGCAAGCGCCTCAAGCGGCTGCGCTACCTGGCCGAGTTCGTCGCGCCGCTGTTCGACGCCACCCGGGCCGGGCGCTACCTCGAGCGCCTCACGCCGGCGCAGGACGCGCTGGGCCGCGCCAACGACGAGCAGGTGGCGCTCGGCGTCTACCGCGCGGCCGCCGCGAGCGATCCGCGCGCCTGGTTCGCGGTCGGCTGGTTGAGCGCAAGGCAGGCGGAAGGCGTACAGACAAGCCGCCGTGCACTGCGCAAAATGGCCGATGCCCCCCGCTTCTGGAAGAAACGGTAGCGGGCCTGCCGGCGCCGCCGCCCGCCCCTGGTCCGCGTTTCGTCGAGCTCGTATGAACCCTCTCTCCGATTTCTGGAAGAAAAAGAACCCGGGTCGGCCACCGGCCGCCCCCCGGGATGCTGCGCCCGCCGCCGCGCCGGACCCGGCCACGGAGCAGCCCCCGGCGTCACCCCGGTGGCACAGCTACGACTACGAGCCGCCCGCGACCGTCTTCGTCGGTGTGCCGAAGCTGGGCGAGGTCGAGGCGCTGGCCGGCACGCGCGCCGGCCGGCCGGCACTGGCGGCCGCCGTGGTGCTGGCGGTGACGGCCGGCCTGTGGTGGTCGAACGAGCGCTTCGACGCGGAGACCGGCGTCGGCGAAAGCCGAACCATGCGTCTGGCCGACGGCAGCCAGCTGCAGCTGGACACCGACACCGCCGTGGACATCGAGGTCGGGGGCAGGGAGCGCCGCGTCGGTCTGGCGCGCGGCGGGATCTATGTCGAGACGACCTCGGTGGCGCCGCGCCCGCTGCTGATCGACGCGAGCATCGGGCAGGTGCGGGTGCACGACGGCGCGCTGTCGGTGCGGCGCGACCGCGACGGCAGCGTGGCCGTCGCGGTCGAGCGCGGCGAGGCCGAGGTCGTGGGCACCGCGCTGGACGAACCCGCCGTGCTGCGCGCAGGGGACGTCCTGCGCTTCGACCGGCGCGTGCACTCGGGTGTTCGGCATGAGGAGGCGCCGCGCGCACTGGCCTGGCGCCAGGGCGAACTCCAGTTCGAGAACGAGGCGCTGGGCCGGGTGATGGACGAGGTGCGCCGCTACGACCGGCGCCTCTGGTACGGACCGGTGGGTGTGGTGGCCGAGACGCGGCTGAGCACCGTGGTGGCCTTCGACCACATCGACGATTGGCTCGACACGCTGCCCCAGACCCTGCCGCTGGACATCGTCCGCGTCGGCCCGGTGGTCTGGGCCCGCGAGCGCGGGGCGCCGGCGGCGCGGCCTGCCGAGGCCTTGCGCTGAGGCCGGGGCGGCGCGGTCCCCGCCTACTTCAGCTTCCGCGCTTGGCGCATCGGCGGCGCCGTCCGGGCATTCACAGTGGCCCCATTTTCTCGCGATGGTCGCCCCATGAAGTCCTCCCAACTCATCCATCTCTGCCGGAAGGCCGTCAACGCCTGGATCGACGACTTCGCGCCCAGCATGGGCGCCTCGATCTCGTACTACACGGTGTTCTCGCTGGCGCCGCTGCTGGTGATCGTGATCGCCATCGCCGGCGCGATCTTCGGGCGCGAGGCGGTGCAGGGCGAGATCGTCTCGCAGCTGCAGGGGCTGATCGGCCGCGACGGCGCGCTCGCGGTGCAGGGCATGATCCAGAGCGCCAGCGAGCCCGGCAAGGGGCTGGTGGCCGGCGGCATCAGCATCGTGGTGCTGCTGGTCGGCGCGACCACCGTGTTCGCCGAGCTGCAGAGTTCGCTCGACCGCATCTGGCACGTGCCCGAGGCCGAGAAGCCGAGCGGTGTGTGGGCGGTGCTGCGGGCACGCGTGCTGTCTTTCGGGCTGATCCTGGGGCTCGTCTTCCTGCTGATGGTGTCGTTGCTCGTCAGCGCCGCGGTGGCCGCCTTCGGCAGCTGGGCCGGCGGGCTGATGCCGGGGTCGGAAGTCCTGCTGCTGGTGCTGAACACCGCGATCTCGGTGGGCATCACCACCGTGCTCTTCGCGATGATCTACAAGCTGATGCCGACCGCCCGCATCGCCTGGCGCGACGTGTGGGTGGGCGCCATCGTGACGGCCGTGCTCTTCGAGGTCGGCAAGACGCTGATCGGCCTGTACCTCGGCAAGAGCGGCGTGGCCGAGACCTTCGCCGCGGCGGGCTCGCTGGTGGTGCTGCTGGCCTGGGTTTACTACGCCGCGCAGGTGTTCCTGCTGGGCGCCGAGTTCACCAAGGTGTATGCCGACGAGCACGGCTCGGTGGCCGGCGCCAAGGCGGTCGCCAGCACGCAGGCCACGGCAGCGGCCGCCGAGGCGGGCACCGACGCCGCACCGGCCGCCGTGGCCGCCGGCGCGGTGCCCCCCGCCGGCACGCGCCCGCGTGCCACGACGGCGCGGCTGGCGAGGACGGCATCGATGCAACGCAGCATCGAGCGCCGCATGCACACCGCCTCGGCCACGCTGGTGCGCCAGGTGCTGCTGCTCGCGGTGGCGACGGTCGCGAGCGCGGCCGTCACGCGCTGGCAGAAGCGCCAGCGCCGGGCCGCCAGGCAGGGCCGGCGCGGCGTGCGC
Organism: Variovorax sp. J2L1-78; assembly: GCF_030317205.1. Classification (NCBI taxonomy): domain Bacteria; kingdom Pseudomonadati; phylum Pseudomonadota; class Betaproteobacteria; order Burkholderiales; family Comamonadaceae; genus Variovorax; species Variovorax arabinosiphilus. Next base: position 872,136 of record NZ_JASZYB010000002.1, read on the forward strand.
GCCTGAGGCGGAGGCGAAGGCGGTTCGCTACTTCGGCGCCTTCGCGGCGCGCACGGTCGCGTGCTTGCGCACCGGGCTCGACAGCACCAGCGACGTGGTCACCGCGCCATCCACCGCCAGGGCATCCACCACGCGCTCCAGGTCGGCCGGCTCGGCGATGGCGCACCGCACGACGAAGCAATCCGCACCGGTCACGCGATCGGCGCTCAGCACCTCGGGCATGGCCTCGAACAGCGCCAGGTAGCGGGCGATGCACGCGTGGGTGGTCTCGATGCGGACGATGGCCTCCAGGCCCACGCCCAGGGCGCGCAGGTTGACGCGCGCGCCGTAGCCTTCGATGACGCCGGCGCTCTCGAGCTTGCGCACGCGCTCGCTCATGGCCGGTTGCGAGAGCCCGATGCGCTTGCCGAGCGCCGCCAGGCTCTGGCGCGCATCGGTCTGCAGGGCTTCCAGGATCAGGCGATCCTTCTTGTCGATGTTCATGGGAGGGGTGATGGGGTCTCGGTGCCGATGAGCGATCGGTTGGCACGGCGGATTTTCGATGAGTCGCCATTCGTCCATTGCCCGTGCGCCGCTATCGTGGCCCGACCTCATCCTGGAGAACCCATGCAACTCGTCGGAATGCTCGACTCCCCCTACGTGCGGCGCGCCGCGATCTCGCTGCGGCTGCTGGGCCTGCTCTTCGAGCACCGGCCGATCTCGGTGTTCAGCACCTTCGAGCAGTTCCGCGCGATCAACCCGGTGGTGAAGGCCCCGACGCTGGTCTGCGACGACGGCACGGTGCTGATGGATTCGACGCTGATCATCGACCATGCCGAGACGGTGGCCGGGCGCCGCCTGACGCCCGCCGATGCCGCCGGCCGGCTGCGCGACCTGCGCCTCACCGGGCTGGCACTGGCGGCCTGCGAGAAGACCGTGCAGATCGTCTACGAACGAAATCTGCGGCCGGCCGAGAAGCAGCACCAGCCCTGGCTCGACCGGGTGCAGGGCCAGCTCGCCGCGGCCTGTGCGGCGCTGGAGCAGGAACTGGCGGCCGCCCCGCTGTCGGCCGAGCCGCAGGCCATGACGCAGGCTGGCGTCTCGGCCGCGGTGGCCTGGGCCTTCCTGCAGATGATCCTGCCGGATGCGATCGACCCGGCAACGTGCCCGACGCTGGCCGATTTCTCGGCCCGTGCGGAACGCACGCCGGCGTTCGAGGCGGCGCCGCAGGTCTGACGCGCGCTCAGCCGAGAAAGCGGAGAAGCGCCGGGATCACCTGCTCGGGCGCTTCCTCCATCAGCCAGTGGCCCGAGCCTTTGACGATCACGCCTTCAACGTTCGTCGCCACCATCTTTCCCTGCTCGATCAGGAAACTGCCGCCGGCCTTCTCGCCGGAGAGCACCAGCATCGGCATGGGCAGCGGCGTCTTGCCCAGTTCGGCGAATTCCGCCGCGTCGCGCTCGAAGGCCTTGAAGTACTCGAAGCCGGCGCGCATGCCGCCCGGTTGCGCATAGGCCTTGGCGTAGAGGCGGCGGTCGGCCTCGGGCACCGAGTGCTTCGGGTCGGCCGCGAAGTCGTTCCAGAAGTGCTCGAAGTAGATGCGCTCGCGGCCTTTGACCAGCGCCAGCGGCGTGGTGCCGTGGAAATGGAAGTGCCACAGGTCGCGCAGCAGCCAGACGTTCTGCCAGGGGCCGATGCCGGGCAGGAAGGCATCCATGAGCACCACGCGCTCGGTCTCGGCCGGGAACTGCGCGGCGTACGCGTAGGCCACCATCAGGCCGATGTCGTGGCCGACGATGCTGGCCTTGGCGATGCCGAGCGACTTCACCAGTTCATGGATGTCGACGGCCATGTTCTTCTTCTCGTAGCCGGTCTCGGGCTTGGCCGAGTCGCCGGCGCCCCGCAGGTCGGGAACGATCACGGTGTGGGTCTTGGCCAGCAGCGGCATCAGCGGGTTCCACATGTGGCCGGTTTCGGCATAGCCGTGCAGCAGCACGACCGCTGGGCCGCTGCCCCCGATGCGGTAGTGGATGCGCGTGCCGTTGACGTCGGCGAAGCGCGAGCGGAAGCCGGCAACGGCGTCGGTGGTCGGCGCGGCGTGGGCCGTGCCGCCGAGGGTGAGCGCGGCGCCAAGGCCGGCGGCGCCGGCGATCAGGGCGCGGCGGGTGGGGAGGGGGCTGTCGGTGGTCATGGTGCAGGTCCTTTCGGTGGGGTGTTGAAGCGATGGGGTGAATTTAGGATTCAGCTTCGCTTTCAAGAAGGCCCCAAAACTGCTCTACTCGTTCAGCTTTTATGAATGATCGGAGCGTCCATGGACCGACTGCGTGCCTTCGAAGTCTTCGTCACCGTGGTGGCGCGCGGCAGCTTCACCAAGGCGGCCGATGCGCTCGATACCTCGCCGGCCAACGTGACGCGCTACGTCAACGAGCTGGAGGCGCACCTGGGCACCCGCCTGCTCAACCGCAGCTCGCGCCGGTTGTCGCTCACGGAGGGCGGCGAGACGCTCTACGAGCGGGCGAAATCGATCCTCGAGGAGGTGGCAGAGACCGAGGCGCTGGCCAGCACGGCGTCGCTCAAGCCGCGCGGGCGGCTGCGTATCAACGCGCCGCTGAGCTTCGGCATCCTGGTGCTCGCGCCGCTGTGGCCGCGCTTCATGGCGAAGTACCCCGAGGTCGAACTGGACATCGTTCTGATCGACCGCATCGTCGACATCGTGGAAGAGGGCTACGACCTGGCGATCCGCATCTCGCGCAGCGGCTCCACCAGCCACATCGCGCGCCGGCTGAGCCGCTCGCGCAACATCGTCTGTGCCTCACCGGCCTACCTGGCCGCGCACGGCATGCCGCAGGTGCCCGCCGACCTCGCGCGGCATGTGTGCCTGGGCTACACCTATGGCGCCACCGCCGACGAATGGCAGTTCGTCGACGCGGCCGGCGGCCCGCATTCGGTGAAGGTGCGGTGGGCCATGCGCGCCAACAACGGCGACACCGCACGGGCGGCAGCGCTGGCCGGCGCCGGCGTGATCTGGCAGCCCAGCTTCCTCATCGGCGAGGACGTGCGCGCCGGCCGCCTGGTCGAAGTGCTGCCCGGCTTTCGCATGCCCGACATCGACATCCAGGCGATCTACGCCAGCCGCCGCCACCTGAGCGCCAAGGTGCGCGTGATGGTGGACTTCCTGGCCGACACGCTGGCGGGAACGCCGGCGTGGGATGCGCCCCTGCCCTAGTCGGGGTTCTCGACGCGCCGCAGCGTGGCCAGGTCGATCGGCCCGTGCTGGCTCGTGAAGCACAAGGGGCCGGCGCCGCCCTGCTGCTGCGCCACGCCGCCGATGCGGTGGTCGTCGGTGTCGTAGAGCGTCACCTCGCCGTCGCGCTCGACGGCCAGGCGGCGCTGCTCGGGGAACCAGGCATAGCGGATGCCGTTCTGCGCGCCGCTGCTGGCGGGCGTGGAGAGGCCGGCGGGCCACCAGTGCACCGACAGGCGCCGGGGCGGCTCCACCGCCCATTCCGGGTGGGCGGCCAGCAGCTGCGAGAGTTCGTCGCACAGGGCGCCCACGCGCAGGGCAAGCGCGTCGTTGAAGATGTCACCGACCACGATCATTCCGCCGCGCAGCCACTGGCCGCTGCCACCGAATTCGGCGTGGTCGAAGTGCGCCATGTGGCCCTGCCCGCGGCGCAGCGACTCCCACATCGCGTGCACCGCATTGCGGGCAAATCCATGCTGGCGCGCGATGCCGGCCAAGGCATCGGCCAGGGCAGCGAGCTGCTGGGTGGAGGGCGTCGATGCGGCGCCGAGGGGCCCGGTCGGTCGTTCTTGTTCTTCTCTACTCATGGCCCGAGCGTAGACGTTCCCGTCCGCGGGCGGTGTGAGCCGGGGTCGCGTCGGCGGGCCGGTGCAGGCCGACGCACCACCCGCTGTTCCCGTCGTATGCGTCAGCGCGCCGGCTCGAGCTGCTGGACGGCCACGTGCATGTCGCCCATCTCGAGCGGGCCGTAGTTCGACACGAAGGCCACGTCGGCGGCGTCGCGGCCGTAGGCCACCACGATGCGGCCGCCGCGCGGTGTGCTCTGCGTCGCGTCAAAGGTGTACCAGCGGCCATCCACGAAGGCTTCGAACCAGGCGTGCATGTCCATCGGGTCGAGCTCGTGCAGATAGCCGACGACGACGCGCGCCGGGATCTTCAGCGCGCGCGTCAGCGACACGCCGATGTGCGAGAAGTCGCGGCACACGCCGGCGCCGTGGTCCAGCGTGTCGAGCGCGTCGGTGGTCGCGTCGCTCACGCCGTAGCGGTATTCGATGTTCTGGTGGATCCAGGCGCGGATGACCTCGACCTGGTCGTAGCCCGGCAGCGCATCACCCACGATCTCGCGCGCCTTCGCCTCCATCTTGTCGGACGGGCAGTAGCGGCTTTGCAGCAGGTACAGCAGCGCATCGTCGGGCAGTGCCGCGATGGGCGTGGCCGGCGCACCGGGCGTCACGCGGATGTGCTCTTCGGTCTCCATCACCATCTCGACCTCGATGCGCATCTCGCCTTGAGGGATGGTCAGGCGCTGGCACAGGTTGCCGTAGCTGTCGACGTACTCGGTGGTGCGCACCCAGGGGGAGAGCTCGTAGCGCTCGCTGATCATCCACTGCGCCATGCCGCTGCGGGGCCGGAGCATGGCGACCACGGGGCAATCCGCCGCCGCCTTGACGGTCATGGTGCAGTTGGCCTGGAGCTTCATTCGGTGCTTTTCTCAAAGGTGGGAATGGAGCGCAGCGTGCCACGTCGGCATGGCGCCAGCGTGACCGGCAATGCCGACAGAAGCGGTCGGACGCGCGGCGGGCGGGCCGCCGCGCGCCGTGCGCTCAGACGCGTGGTGGGTCGGTGTCGCGCGCCGTGTGGCGGTGCATGCCGACGGCGGCGATGAAGTCGGCCGCGGCGCCGGCGATGTCCGCACCGTCGGCCAGGATCAGACCGGGGTCGCCGGCACCGTCGGGCAGCGTCAGCGGGATGCCCGCTTCGCCCAGCAGCGCCTGCGAGGCACCGAGCGCGAGGATGGTCTTGCAGTGGCGGTACTGGTCCTTGATGAAGTCCATCGTGTGGCCCACCGCCGCGAGCGCTTCGGCCGCCGCCTGGCCATCGGGCAGGACCAGCGCGTCGAACAGGAAGCCGGGGCTGTTTTCCATCGTCGCATCCGGCTCGAGCTTCTGGCCGTCGGCCGATGTCACAGTGCCGAGCTTCGCGGCGACCATGCGGGGCACGGCACCGGCATCGAGCAGGGCGGCCTGCAAGGTGGCGAGCGATGCGCCGTCCACGCCGTCAGCGACCAGCAGCGCGATCTTGCGCGAGCGGATGCCGCCGTCGCCGGTGCGCGCCATCAGCGACAGCGCCGGCGAGGTCTCGACCTCGGGCGTCACCGGTGTTTCGAGCGCCAGCGGCAACGGCGCAGGCAGTTCCATGCCCAAGCCGTCGGCCACCTTGGCCGCGAGTTCCGGCGATGCGTTCAGCAGGCCGGCGACCATGCGCTGGCGCACGGCCGGCACGGTGACCTTCGACAGCTCGAAGCGGAAGGCGGCCGCAATGTGCGCCTGCTCGACGGGCGTCTGGCTTTCGAAGAAGAGCTTGGCCTGCGTGTAGTGGTCGGCGAACTTCTCCGGCTTGGCGCGCACCTTGTCGCTCGATGCCTGCGCGTCGATGCGGCGTGCCACGCTGGTGAAACCCTGCGCGGCACCGGTCTGGAACGGGCAGCCGCCCGCCAGCGAATTCGGCTCGTAGGCCACGCGGCCACGGTGGATCGCCTGGCGGTGCATGCCGTCGCGCTGGTTGTTGTGCACCGGCGCGATCGGGGCGTTGATCGGCAGTTCGTGGAAGTTCGGCCCACCGAGGCGGCTGATCTGCGTGTCGACGTAGGAATGGATGCGGCCGGCCAGCAGCGGGTCGTTCGTGAAATCGATGCCCGGCACCACATGGGCGGTGCAGAACGCGACCTGCTCGGTTTCGGCGAAGAAGTTGTCGGGGTTGCGGTTGAGCACCATGCGTCCGACGATTTGCACCGGTACCAGTTCCTCCGGCACGATCTTGGTCGCGTCGAGGATGTCGAAGCTGAAGGTCTCGGCCTGTTCTTCGCTGAAGATCTGCAGGCCCAGCTCCCACTCGGGGTACTCGCCCGCGTCGATGGCTTCCCACAGGTCGCGGCGGTGGAAGTCCGGGTCGGCGCCGGAGATCTTCACCGCCTCGTCCCACACCAGCGAATGCGTGCCCAGCTTGGGCTGCCAGTGGAACTTGACGAAGACCGACTCGCCCGCCTCGTTCACCAGGCGGAAGGTGTGTACGCCGAAGCCCTGCATCATCCGGTAGCTGCGCGGAATCGCGCGGTCGCTCATCTGCCACATCAGCATGTGGGTCGACTCGGGCATCAGCGAGACGAAGTCCCAGAAGGTGTCGTGCGCCGAGGCCGCCTGCGGCATGGCGTGGTGCGGTTCGGGCTTGACGGCATGGACCAGGTCGGGGAACTTGATCGCATCCTGGATGAAGAAGACGGGCATGTTGTTGCCCACCAGGTCCCAGTTGCCTTCGTCGGTATAGAACTTCACGGCGAAGCCGCGCACGTCGCGCGCCGTGTCCTTGGAGCCGCGCTCGCCGGCCACGGTAGAGAAGCGCACGAACACCGGGGTGATCTTGCCGGCTTCCTGAAAGGGGGCGGCCTTGGTGTACTTCGTCAGCGGCTCGTAGGCCTCGAAGAAGCCGTGGGCACCCGATCCACGGGCATGCACGATGCGCTCTGGAATGCGCTCATGGTCGAAGTGCGTGATCTTCTCGCGCAGGATGAAGTCTTCCAACAGCACCGGGCCGCGGGCGCCGGCCTTGAGCGAGTTCTGGTTGTCGGCGACGGGCACGCCCTGGTTGGTCGTGAGGCGCTGGCCGCTCGAATCGACGCGCACGCGGTCGAGCGTGTCGATGGTGGCGTTCACCCCTTCGGCGGCCACGGTGCCGGTCTTGTCCGAGGCGTTGGCTTCCGACAGCGTGCTGCCACCGGGCAGGCGCGAGGGCGGCGTGGCCGTCAGGCCCGGCGGCGCCTTCAGCGCATTCGCCTCGCCATGTTCCAGCGGCTTGTTGGTGTTGGCCGGCATGGCGGCGGCGAGGGCCTGGGTGTCGGCGGCCTTCTGCGCGGGCAGGTCGCCCGGCGCGGCGCCCGGCGGTGCCGGGTGGGCGGGGCCGCTGTCGGTGTTGCGGGCGGCGGCCTTGGCGGTGTTGGTGGTGACGGGATCGACGGGCGATCGGGACGGAGCGCGAGGGATTTTGGCCATGGTGGGTTCTTTGGAAATGGACGGCGGTTCAGGGGCTGTTCAGCTTGAGCACCACTGAACCTAGGCAAGCCCCGATGGCCCTCGCGTAGGACGCCGCGCCTGCTTTGCCGACGTGCGCACCTATCATCGGGCGCCATGTTTTCGTTGCCTCGCACCGCCACCGCGCCCTTCTGTCCATCCGAAGTCAAGGGCAGCATCGCCGTCGACGCCGGGCTGCCCTTCCACAAGAAGCTCTGGCGCTACGCCGGCCCCGGCCTGCTGGTGTCGGTCGGCTACATGGACCCGGGCAACTGGGCCACCGACATCGAGGCGGGCTCCCGCTTCGGCTACGGCCTGCTCTTCGTCGTGCTGCTCGCCAGCCTGGCGGCGATGCTGTTGCAGACGCTGTGCGTGCGGCTCGGCCTGGTTGCGCAGAAGGACCTGGCACGCGCCTGCCGCGAGCGCTATTCGCCGCGCGTCAACCGCTTCCTGTGGCTGGGCGCGGAACTCGCCATCGTGGCCTGCGACCTGGCCGAGGTGCTGGGCAGCGCGCTGGCGCTGCATCTGCTGTTCGGCGTGTCCATCCCCGTCGGCATCGCCATCACCGCCTTCGACACGCTGCTGGTGCTCGGCCTGCAGGGCGCGGGCTTTCGCCGCGTGGAGGCCATCGTGCTGGGGCTGGTGACGACCATCGCCGGCTGCTTTGCGGTCGAGCTGATCATGTCGCAGCCCAACTGGTTCGGCGTGGCGATGGGCTTCGCGCCCAGCCTGGAGCGGCTGCATCAGCCCGGCGCGCTGTACTTGGCGATCGGCATCGTCGGCGCGACCGTGATGCCGCACAACCTGTACCTGCATTCGTCGATCGTGCAGACGCGGCTGGTGGCGAAGACCGACGCCGCACGGCGCGAGGCGGTGCGCTTCTGCACGCTCGACGCGGTGGTGTCGCTGTCGCTGGCCCTGCTGGTCAATGCCGCCATCATGGTGCTGGCGGCCAGCGCGTTCAACGCGAACGGCCACCGCGAGGTCGCGGACATCGAGGACGCCTACCACCTGATCGAGCCGCTGGTCGGCAGCGCGCTCGCCGCCACGCTCTTCGGCATCGCGCTGCTCGCCTCGGGCCAGAGCTCGACCTTCACCGGCACCATCGCCGGCCAGATCATCATGGAAGGCTTCCTCGACCTGAAGATCCCGTGCTGGCAGCGCCGCCTGATCACGCGCGCGCTGGCGCTGGTGCCCGCCTTCGTCGGCGTCTGGTGGCTCGGCGACGGGGCCATCGGCAAGATGCTGGTGGCGAGCCAGGTGGTGCTGAGCTTCCAACTGCCCTTCGCGATCTGGCCGCTGGTGCGCTTCACGAGCGACCGCGCACTGATGGGCGAGTACGCCAACGGGCCGTGGCTCAAGGCCGTGGCCTGGAGCCTGTTCACGCTCATCGCCGTGGCCAACGTGTGGCTGGTGGCGTCGGTGGTGGGCGGCCTGGGCTGACGCACCGCCAGCGCCTTCTACCAGCTTTGCACTGCCTCCGGCGAGGCAGGTGCGCATCGTCCGATGGACGTTCTGCGGCTCTCTCGGGCGTCGTGCGCCGTCTCGCGCAAAAGAGGCGAGACTGCAAGGGCACATAAAAACAAGTGAGCGCATCCCCCGTCGCGCCCACGCCACGAGGAAATCCCATGATCGATCTCAACATCAACGGCAAACCCCATGCCGTGAACGTCCCCCAGGACATGCCCTTGCTCTGGGTCCTGCGCGACGTCGTCGGCCTGACCGGCACCAAGTTCGGCTGCGGCATCGCGCAGTGCGGCGCCTGCACGGTGCACCTCGACGGGCAGCCGGTCCGCTCGTGCGTGCTGCCGGTCGGTGCGGTCGGCACGAAGCCGGTCACCACCATCGAGGGCGTGGCCGAGACCGCCAGCGGCAAGCAGGTCCAGAAGGCCTGGCTCGACGTCGACGTGGTGCAGTGCGGCTACTGCCAGTCGGGCCAGATCATGTCGGCGGCAGCGCTGCTCCAGCGCGTGCCGAACCCGAGCGATGCCGACATCGACCTGGCCATGGCGGGCAACGTCTGCCGCTGCGCGACCTACGTGCGCATCCGCGCGGCCATCAAGCAGGCGGCCACGGGCAAGCCCGAGGTGCTGCAGTCGATCGTTTCCATGCCGACGGCCAGGAGCGCATCGTGAAAGCACCCGCCACCTTCGATCGACGGACCCTGCTTCAGGCCGGCGGCCTGGCCATCGCCTTCACCTGGCTCAGCGGCGCCGGCAAGGCCGTGGCAGCGATCAACGCCCGGCAGCAACCCGGCGACGCCGCCGCCGCGCTGGCCGACGGCAACCCGCCCTTTGCGCCCAATGCCTTCATCCGCGTGGATGCCGATGGCGGCGTGCGCCTGGTCATGCCCATGGCCGAGATGGGGCAGGGCATCTACACCGGCTCGGCCATGATGATCGCCGAAGAGCTGGGCGTGGAGCTCGACCAGGTGCGCGTGGAACATTCGCCGCCCGACGAAGCGCTCTATGGCATGCCGCTGCTGGGCGGCCAGATCACCGGCGGCTCGACCAGCACCCGCAGCACCTACGGCGTGCTGCGCGAAGCGGGCGCGGTGGCGCGCACGCTGCTGGTGGCGGCCGCCGCCGCGCAATGGAAGGTGGAGCCGGCGAGCTGCACCGTCGCTCGTGGCGTGGTGAGCCATGCACCCTCGGGCCGGCAGTTGGGCTTCGGCGCCCTGGCGGCGAATGCGGCCAAGCTGCCGATGCCGGGCAAGGTCGCGCTCAAGGACCCCAAGGACTTCACCGTCATCGGCAAGCCCTTGCGGCGCGTCGATTCGCCCGACAAGGTCAATGGCACGTCGCAGTTCGGCATCGACATCCGGCTGCCCGGCATGAAGGTCGCGACGGTCCAGGCCTGCCCGACGCTCGGCGGCTCGCTGGCGTCGGTCGACGACAAGGCCGCCCGCGCGGTGCCGGGGGTGATCGACGTCCTGCGCATCGGTAACGCGGTGGCCGTGGTCGGCGAGCACTTCTGGGCCGCCAAGCAGGGCCTCGATGCGCTCAAGATCCAATGGACGCCGGGCGCGAACGCCGGCCTCACCACCCGAAAGCTGCGTGACGCGCTGGCCGACAGCCTGGCCAAGGGCCAGGCCATCCTCGGCCGCGAGGTCGGCAAGCGGCCCGAGGGCACGCTGGTCGAGGCCACCTACCAGTTGCCCATGCTGGCGCATGCCACGATGGAGCCGCTGAACACGACGGTGCACGTGAAGCCCGATCAATGCGAGATCTGGGTCGGCACGCAGGTGCCCGCGCGCTGCGTGAGCGTCGCGGCCAAGATCACCGGCCTGCCCGAAGCCAAGGTCGTGCTGCACAACCAGTACCTGGGCGGCGGCTTTGGCCGCCGGCTGGAAACCGATTCGGTGGAGCAGGCGGTGGCCTTCGCCAAGCAGGTGCCGTATCCGCTCAAGGTGGTCTGGACCCGCGAGGAAGACATCCGCCACGACATCGTGCGCCCGATGTACCACGACAACATCTCCGCCGTGGTGGACGCGAACGGCAAGCTCGTCTGGTTCGGTGACCGCATCAGCGGCGGCACCGTGCTCGGCCGCTGGGCGCCGGCGTTCATGGGCAAGGACGGCATGGACGGCGACCTGATCGAATGCGTCGCCGAGCCGGCCTACGACTTCCCGAACCTGAAGGTCGAGTGGGTGCGCCACGACATGCCGCCGGGCCTGGATGTGGGCTGGTGGCGCGGCGTCGGGCCCACGCACAACCTCTTCGTGCTCGAGAGCTTCATCGACGAACTGGCGCAGCGCGCCAAGCAGGACCCGGTGGCCTACCGCCGTGCCATGCTGCAGAAGAACCCGCGCACGCTGGCGGTGCTCGACCTGGCGGCCAGCAAGATGGGCTGGGGCCAGGGCACGCTGCCCGCGCGCGTCGGCCGCGGGGTGGCGCTGGGCGATCCGTTCGGCAGCCGGGTCTGCGCGATGATCGAAGTCGAGGTCACGCCGCAGGGCGAGGTGCGGCTGCGGCGCGCCGTGGTGGCGCTCGACTGCGGCATCGCCATCAACCTGGGCTCGGTCGAAGCGCAGGTGCAGGGCGGGCTGCTCTTCGGGCTGAGTGCGGCGCTCTTCAACGAGATCACGATCGAGAACGGCGCGATCCAGCAGAGCAACTTCCATGACTACCGGACGCTGCGGATCAACGAGACGCCGACCGTCGAGGTCCATACCGTCAAGAGCGGCGAAGCGCCCGGCGGGCTCGGCGAGGTCGGCACGGCCATCGCCGCACCGGCACTGGCCAACGCCATCTTCGCCGCCACGGGCGTGCGCCTGCGGGCGCTGCCGGTGAACCGCGCCCTGCTGGTGCAGGACAAGGCGGCCCTCAAGAAGAAGGTCGCCGATGCGCGGACGAGCGACATGACGATCGAAGGGAGCGCAGCATGAAGCGGCTCTCGATGGTGATCGTGGCGTTGCTGGTGGTCGGCGCTGCGCTCTACGTCTTTCTGACCCGCTCCGACACGTCGCCGGGCCAGGCCCCGGTGCTGGCCGGCGCGCCGGCCGACGCGGCGGTGCTGGTGCGCGGCGAGTACCTCACGAAGGCGGCGGACTGCATCGCCTGCCACACGGTCGCCGGCGGCAAGGGGCAGCCGTTCGCGGGCGGCGTGCCCTTCAAGCTGCCCTTCGGCACGATCTATTCGTCCAACATCACGGCCGACCCGGACACCGGCATCGGCCGATGGACCGACGACCAGTTCGTGCGCGCGCTGCACGACGGCGTGCGCAGCGACGGCCAGCGGCTGTACCCGGCGTTCCCGTACACCTCGTACACGCAGCTCAGCCGCAGCGACGTGCTGGCGATCAAGGCCTACCTCTTCAGCCTGCCGACGGTGAGCCAGCCGAACCAGCCGGCCGACCTGAGCTTCCCGTTCAACCAGCGCTGGGCCATGGGCTTCTGGAACGCGGCCTTCTTCAAGAGCGAGCGCTTCGTGGCCGACGCGGCCAAGCCCGCCGAGTGGAACAAGGGCGCCTACCTGGCGACCGCGCTGGGGCATTGCGCCGAATGCCACACGCCGCGCAACCTGGCCTTCGCGCTGGACAAGGGCAACGACCTGGCCGGCGCAGAACTCCAGGGCTGGCGCGCCTACAACATCACCTCGGACCCGAAGGCCGGCGTCGGTGCATGGAGCGACGCGCAACTCGCGAGCTACCTGTCGACCGGCCATGCCGACGGGCGCGGCTCGGCCGGCGGACCGATGGGCGAAGCCGTCGAGCACAGCCTGCAGCACCTGAAGGCCGAAGACGTGGCGGCGCTGGTGACCTACCTGCGCAGCGTGCCGGCCCGCCAAGGCAAGTCGCCGATCGACATCGACACGAAGGCGCCCTGGGCCGTGACGGCCAGCGCCGCGGCGCCGGCCGGCAACACGGCCGAAGGGCACGAGATGGGCCTGAAGCTGTTCGCGGCGGCGTGCGCCAGCTGCCACCAGTGGAACGGCAAGGGGCAGCAGACGCCGTACGCCGGGCTGCTCGGTACGCGCGGCGTGAACGACCCCGAGGGCGCGAACGTCACGCAGATGATCCTGCAGGGCGTGAACATGCATGTGGGTAAGAACCACGTGTACATGCCGGCCTTCGGCAAGGCCTACACCGACACCGAAGTCGCCGCATTGGCGAACTACGTGATGGCGCAGTTCGGCAACAAGGCGGGGCGGGTGACACCGGAGATGGTGGCGGAGCAGCGCACGAAGTGACCCGTGGTGGCCGGCGCGGGCGGAGGCGGCGGACCGGTCACCAAGGCTGCGCGTCGATCGCGCGGCGCACCGTCTCCAAGGCGCTGCGCAAGGCGTCGAGGCCGACCGACCCCAGCGCCAGTCGGAGGGCATGCGGCACCTGCGCCGAGGTCGCGAAGGGCTCGGCCGTCGACACCGAGACCCCGTCGCGCATGAGGGCCGCGGCCAGCTGGTCGGCGCGCCGCTCTTCCGCCAGCGGGAGCCAGACGAAGTACGACGCCGGATGGCGCACGCTCCGCAGCCCGGCGAACACCTCGGCGGCGATCGTCTGCCGCGCCGTCGCGTCCCGCCGCTTCTGCGCCTCGAGGCACGTGACCGTGCCGTCGTCGATCCAGCCGCACGCGATGGCGGTCATCACGCCGGGTGTGTTCCAGGTGGTGGCCCGGATCGCACGTTCGAGCGCCGGCACCCGGTCGCTCGGTGCCGCGACGAAGCCGACGCGCAGGCCGGTCGCGACGCTCTTGGACAGGCCCGAGACATAGACCGTCGATTCGGGCGCCAGCGCCGCCAGCGGGGCGGGCGGGTCCTCGGCGAGAAAGGCATAGGCCGCGTCCTCGATGATCAGCAGGCCGTGCCGGCGCGCGATCGCCACCAGGCGCCGGCGGCGGCTCGCGCTCATCACCCAGCCGAGCGGGTTGTGCAGCGTGGGCATCGCATAGATGGCGCGCACGCGCCGGCGGCTACACAGGCGTTCCAGCGCGTCCAGGTCGGGGCCTTGCCCCGACGCCGGGATCGGCGCCAGCTCCAGGCGATGCGCCTGCGCGAGCACCTTGAAGCCGGGGTAGGTCAGCGCATCGGTCGCGACCACGTCGCCCGGCTGCAGCAGCGCCATGACGGTGATGGCCAGGCCCTGCTGGGCGCCGTTGACGATCAGCACCTGATCGGCAGGGATCGACAGGCCGCGGTCCGCGAGGTGTCGGGCCACGCTCGCGCGCTCGTGCGGACGGCCGCCGTGCGGCTGGTAGCGCAACAGCGCGTCCAGGTCGCCAGCGGCCGCGAGCTGGCGCAGGCTCTCGCGCAGCAGCTCGGCCTGGCCCGGCAGCGAGGGGTAGTTGAAGTTCAGGTCCACCAGGCCCGCCGCCGTGGCGTGCTGGTCGATGCCCTGGCCGCGCGGGAGCGCGCTCTCGCGCACGAAGGTGCCGCGGCCGGTCTCGCCGCTGACCAGGCCCATGGCTTCGAGTTCGGCATAGACGCGCGTCGCGGTGACGAGGGCCAGGCCTTGCTGCGCGGCGAGCAGGCGATGGGTGGGCAGGCGCGTGCCCGGCGGGAGGCGACCCGAACGGATGTCAGCGGCGAGCGCGTCGACCAACTGCTTGTAGCGAACCGGGGCCATGGCCGATTGTATGCATGACAATTTTTTGATTGTATTGATCGACCTGTCTAGGATCGCGCGCCATGCACATCGCCATCCTGACCTTCGAAGGCTTCAACGAACTCGATTCACTGATCGCGCTTGGCATCCTGAACCGCGTGAAGACGCCCGGCTGGCGCGTCTCGATCGCCAGCCCCGCGGCACGGGTGCGCTCGATGAACGGCGTGGTGCTCGAAGCGCAGGTGTCGTTGCGTGAAGCCGCCGAGGCCGATGCGGTGATCGTCGGCAGCGGCGCGCTGACGCGCGAGGTGGTGGCCGATGCGGCTCTGATGGCGCAGTTGCGGCTCGACCCGGCGCGGCAACTGCTGGGCGCGCAGTGCTCGGGCACGCTCGTGCTCGCGACGCTGGGCCTGCTCAACGGCGTGCCGGCCTGCACCGACCTGACGACCAAGCCGTGGGTCGAGGCCGCGGGCGTCGGCGTGCTGAACCAGCCTTTCGTGGCCAGGGGCAACGTGGCGACGGCGGGCGGCTGCCTCGCGTCGCAGTACCTGGCGGCCTGGGTCATCGCGCGGCTCGTCGGCGTGGACGAGGCCCGCAGCGCGATCCACTACGTCGCGCCCGTGGGGGAAAAGGACGACTACGTGGCGCGTTCGATGCGGAACGTCACGCCTTTCCTCGCCGCCTGAGCACGATCGCGGTCACTTCATCAGCGCGCTCAGGCTCGCCGGCTTGATCTTGCCGCCTTCGACGATGCCGACCGGCGGGTCGAGCAGCGTGCCGCCCGAAGCATCGACACCGGTGAAATCGCCGGCATTCAGTTCCTTGGGCAGCTTGGTCAACGCATCGCCCATCTTGGCGCGGATGGCGGCGGCGTCCGTGGTGGTGCCGGCCAGCTTCATGGCCGCTGCCAGGGCATGCGTGAGCGTGTAGTTGTAAGAAGACTCGGTGGTTGGCGCCTTGTCCTCGCCGTAGACCTTTCGGTAGGCGACGGTGAACGCCTTCGCACCGGGGCGGTCGTTGTCGGAGACCGGCAGTACGCCGATCGAACCGTCGAGCATCGCCAGCCCGCCGGTGACCTTGGCCATCTCGTCGAACTTGGCCTGGTCCATGATGAGGAAGCCGCCCTTGAAGCCGAGTTCGCGCGCCTGCTTGACGACCAGCGCGGTGGGTTCCGAGGGTCCGCCGATGAACAGCACGTCGGGCTTCTCGGCCAGCACGCGGCTCACGCCGCTGTAGAAGTCGGCCGAGCGGTTGTACGACATGGGGTTGTTCGACACCACGGTGCCGCCGGCCTTCTTCCACGCCGGCTCGAAGAGCGCGCTCCAGTTCTTGGCGTACTCGTGGTCGCCCGGCAACATGCCCACCTTCTTGCCGTACTTCTTCATCTCGTAGTTGGTGAAGGGCTCGATGTAGGAGTCGAAAGTCGGCGGGATGCGGATGGTCAGCTTGTTGCCGGTCTGGGTGATCTTCGGCGTGCTCGAGTACGCCATCACGATGAACTTTTCCTGCTCGTTGAAGGCCTGCATCGCGTAGATGCCGCCGGAATGCGGCACGAAGACGGCCGGCGTCTGGTACTGCTGCACCAGCCGGCGCGCGTTGATGGCGGCTTCGGCCGGCGCGTACTTGTCGTCGAGCGCGACCAGCTCGAGCTTGACCTTCTTGCCGCCGACCTCGAGCCCGGCCGCGTTGATTTCCTTGATGGCCATCTCGATGCCGTTGACCACGTTCTTGCCGTAGAGCGCGGCGCCGCCCGAGAGCGGACCGGTGAAGCCGATCTTCACGGTGTCCTGGGCCGATGCGGCGCCGGCGCCGAAGGCGGCCAACAGGGCGAGGGCAAGGGGCGCAGCGGCGAAACGGCGGCGGGTTTCGAAAGCGATCTTCATGGGTTGTCTCCGGAGGTCGGGGTGAAGGAAGTGGCTGAATCGGCTGAATCGAATTCAGGCGCCGATGTACGCGGCTCTGACGGCCTCGTTGTTGAGCAGGGATTCGCGGTCGCCCTCGAGTGCGATGCGGCCGCGTTCGATCACATAGGCCCGGTCGGCGATGGCGAGCGCGGAGTACGCGTTCTGCTCGGCCAGCAGCACCGTGGTGCCCGCGCGGTGGATGCGCTGGATGACCTCGAACACCTGCTTGACCACCAGCGGCGCGAGGCCGAGCGAGGGCTCGTCGAGCAGCAGCACCTTGGGCCGGCCCAGCATCGCGCGGCCGATGGCCACCATCTGCTGCTGGCCGCCCGAGAGCGAGCCGGCCGCGTCGTGCTGCTTGGTCGCCAGGATGGGGAACAGGCTGAACACCTCGTCGATCGAGCGCTGGATGCCGGCCTTGTCGCTGCGGTGCACGTAGGCGCCCAGCTCCAGGTTCTTGCGCACCGACATCAGCGGGAAGAGCTTGCGGCCCTCGGGGCAGTGCACCAGGCCCGACTGCACGATCTGCGCCGGGCGCATGCCGACGAGTTCTTGCTTGTCGAAGCGAATGCTGCCGCGGCTGGGCTTCTGGATGCCGCTGGCGGCCATGAAGATCGAGGTCTTGCCCGCGCCGTTGGCGCCCAGCAGCACCACCAGCTCGCCGGCGTCGGCGTGCAGCGTGATGCCTTCCAGCGCGCGAAAGCTGCCGTAGTGCAGGTCGACGTTGTCAAACCGCAGCATGCGCGACTCCATGGTCCGTACCCAGGTAGGCCTCGATGACGTGCGGGTCGCGTCGGATTTCCGCGGGCGTGCCTTCGGCGATCTTGGCGCCATTGTTGAGCACCACGATCTTGTCGGCCAGCCGCATGATCATGTCCATCTTGTGCTCGATCAGGCACACCGTCTTGCCGTGGTCGACCAGCTTGCGGATGAGCGCGGCCAGGCCGACCGTCTCCTCCGGGTTCACGCCGCCGGCGGGCTCGTCGAGCAGCAGCAGCTCGGGGTCGGTGGCCAGCGCCAGCGCGAAGGCGACGCGCTTGCGCTCCTCCTGCGTGATGTCGGCCGCGATGCGGTTCGCCACATGCGACAGGCCGACGAAGTCGAGCGCCTCGCGCGCCTTCTCGCGGCACAGGCGCTCCTCGCTCTGCAGCCGGCGCGAGTTGATCAGCACGTCCCACAGGCCCGACTGGGTGCGCAGCCGGTGGCCGACGATCAGATTGTCGAGAACGGTCGCGTTGTCGAACAGGTTGGTGGTCTGGAAGGTGCGCGCGATGCCCAGGCGCGCCACGTGGTCGGGCCGCATGCCGGTCACGTCGAGGCCGTTGAACACGATGCGCCCCGAAGTCGGCGGGTGCGTGCCGGCCACCAGGTTGAAGAAGGTCGTCTTGCCCGCGCCGTTGGGTCCGATGATCGCGCTCACCTGGCCGCGCTCGAAGCGGGTGGTGACGTGGTCGACGGCGGTGAGGCCGAAGAACTGCTTGGTGAGGTCGGTGATCTCAAGCATGGGAACGGCCCTCCGGCGGTGCAGCGACGGTCGGGGCGGTGGCGGCCTGCTGGGCCGAGGCGCGGGCGTCGGCACGCCGCGCCCGCCGCTTGAGCCAGGTGCCGACCAGGCCGTCGGGCAGGAAGATGATCAGCGCGATCAGCACCGGCCCGAACACCACCATGCGGTAGTCCTGCAGGAACTGCAGGCTCTGCGTGAGGTAGGTGACCAGCACCGTGCCGACCAGCGGCCCCAGCAGCGTGCCGACACCGCCCACCAGGACGAACATGATCAGGTCGAAGGTGACCACCTCGCTCGCCAGGTCGGGCCCCAGGAAGCGCACCTGGCCCGCATAGAGCGCGCCGGCGAAGCCCGCGTACACCACCGACAGCACGAAGGACAGCGTCTTGGTGCGCATCAAATCGACGCCCAGCGCCTCGGCCAGCAGGTCGCTGTTGCGCACCGCCATGAAGCTGCGCCCGAGCAGCGAGCGCACGATGCGCGCCATGATCCAGATGCCCAGCACCAGGAAGGCCAGCACCAGGTAGTACTGCGACAGCGGCGTGCCGAACTGCAGCGGCCCGATGCCCGGAGGCGACGGGATCCCCATGATGCCCACCGGCCCGTGCGTGAGGCTCTCCCACTTCTCGATGAGCAGGAACATGATGTAGCTCACGCACAGCGTGAAGATCGAGAAGTAGTGGCCCTTCAGGCGCAGCGACAGCAGGCCGACGAAGTAGCCCAGCAGGGCGGTGATGCAACCCGCCAGCAGGAAGGCGATCCAGAACGGCACCTGGTGGTCGACCGTCAGGATGCCCACCGTGTACGCGCCCACCGCCATGAAGGCGCCGTGCGCCAGGTTGAACTGGCCGGTGTAGCCGGTGATCAGGTTCAGGCCCAGCGCCGCGATCGCCATGATGAAGGTCTGCGTCGCGACCGAGATCAGGTAGTTGTTCTGCGCGAACAGCGGGAACACCAGCGCGATCGCGGCCAGCAGTGCCCATCCGGTCTTGCCTTCGAGCAGCCTCATGCGCGCGCTCCCTTCGGCGTGAACAGGCCCTGCGGACGGAAGGACAGGATCACCACCAGCAGCACGAAGGCGATGATGTCCTTGTAGTCGGTCGAGAAGTAGAAGCCGCCGAAGCTCTCGGCCAGGCCGATGATCAGCCCGCCGACGATCGCGCCCGGAAAGCTGCCCATGCCGCCCAGGATGATGATCACGAAGGCCTTGGTGATCACCAGGTGCCCCATCGCCGGGTACACCAGGTTGATGGGTGCGTAGAGCACGGCCGCGATGGCCGCCAGCGCGCCGGAGATCGCGAACACCAGCAGCTTCACGCGTGTGGCATCGATGCCCACCAGCGCGGCGCCCTTGGGATCCTGCGCCATCGCGACGATGGTCGAGCCGGTGACCGTCCGCGTGAGGAAGAGGTGCAGCACCACCATCAGCGAGAAGGCGCCCGCAATGATCAGGAGGCGCTGCAACGGCGCGGTGAGCCCGAAGACCTCGACGATCTGCCCGTAGGGCGTGGGCATGCGGTGGAAGTCGGCGCCGAACATCGCCTGCGCGCCGGCCTCGAGGAACAGCAGGATGCCGATGGCGGCGATCATGTCGTGCAGCTCGGGCGCGTTGCGCAGCGGGTGGAACACCAGCCGGTCGGCCAGCATCGCGATCACCGCCACCACCGCTGCGGCGCCCGCCATGGCCACCCAGTAGTTCAGGCCCAGCTTCGTCATGAAGTAATAGCCCACGAAGGCCCCGGCCATGTAGAAGGCGCCGTGCGCGAAGTTCGGCACGTGCAGGATGCCGTAGACCAGCGTGAGGCCGAGCGCGACCAGGCTGTAGACGCCGCCGACCGTGAGGCCGTTCAGCAATTGCTGGAAGAAGAGTTCCACATCGATCCCCGGGGAAGAGCCAACACCGCACGGAGCTGCGGCGGTTCAGCGAGGCATTGTGGGGATCGGCCTGCGGCGGGTCGACTGAGGTTTGCCCGCAGTCGCGTCGCGTCGGCGACTTCTACCGCGGGGTAGGTCGTGGGTGCGCCGGACAAAGAAAAACGCGCCCGGCGGGCGCGTTTTTCAGGGAAGCGAACAGAGGGGGAAAGGGCGGAAGCCGTGCCTCCGCGCGCCTTCAACCGCCCTTCTTGGGGCGCTTGCCGGGGTTCTTCTTGCTGCGGGTCGCGGTGCCGCGTTCCAGGCTGACCTTCTGGCCGCCACCCATCTTGGGGAGGGCGTAGCCGGACAGCGGCGTGGGGGCGGGAGTGGCGATACGGTCAGCCTCGGTACGGATCTTCTTGGGCATGATGGCTCAGGGTAGTGAAAGTTCGAAGGGCGTAATTAGGCCACATCGTCGAGCAGACGCACTTTGACGCTCTTGCCCTTGACGCGGCCGATGGAGAGTTTGTGGGCCGCCTCGCGCGCGATGCGCCGGTCGACCGCCACATAGGTGGAGAACTCGTTGACGTTGATCTTGCCGACCTGCTCCTTGGCGAAGCCGGCGTCGCCGGTGAGCGCGCCCAGCACGTCGCCGGCGCGGATCTTCTCCTTGCGGCCGCCGACGATCTGCAGCGTGGACATCGGGGGGCGCAGCGGCTCGCCGGTGCCGGGCGTGAGCTCGGCCAGCGGGCGCCAGTCGGATTCACGGCCCTGCAGCTGCTCGATCTTGCCGACGAAACCCATCTCGTCCATGCTGGCCAGATTGAGCACCAGGCCTTCGGCATCCGCCCGGCCGGTACGGCCGATGCGGTGGATGTGGATCTCGGCGTCGGGCGTCACATCGACGTTGATCACGGCTTCGAGCTGGGCGATGTCCAGGCCGCGGGCGGCCACGTCGGTGGCCACCAGCACGGAGCAGCTGCGGTTGGAGAACTGCACCAGCACCTGGTCGCGCTCGCGCTGCTCCAGTTCGCCGAACAGCGCCATCGCACTGAAACCCTGCGCCTGCAGCACGGCGACCAGGTCGCGGCACTGCTGCTTGGTGTTGCAGAAGGCGAGCGTGCTGGCCGGGCGGAAGTGGTCGAGCAGCAGCGACACGGTGTGCAGCCGATCGCTGTTCTTCACCTCGTACCAGCGCTGGACGATCTTGCCTTCCTCGTGCTGCGAGGCGACCGTGATTCGCTCCGGCGACTTCATGAACTGCGCCGCCAGCTTGGCGATGCCCTCGGGGTAGGTGGCCGAGAACAGCAACGTCTGGCGCGCGGGCGGGCACTGGCGCGCCACCGTCACGATGTCCTCGAAGAAGCCCATGTCGAGCATGCGGTCGGCTTCGTCGAGCACCAGCGTGTTGAGCGCGTCGAGGCTCAGGTTGCCGCGCTCGAGGTGGTCCATGATGCGGCCGGGCGTGCCGACGACGATGTGGGCGCCGTGCTCCAGGCTGGCGGTCTGGCCGCGCAGGGCCACGCCGCCGCAGAGGGTGACGACCTTGACGTTCTCTTCCGCGCGCGCCAGGCGGCGGATTTCGGTGGTCACCTGGTCGGCGAGTTCGCGCGTGGGGCACAGCACCATCGCCTGCACGGCGAAGCGGCGCGGGTTCAGGTTGGCGAGCAGGGCGAGCGCGAAGGCGGCGGTCTTGCCGCTGCCCGTCTTGGCCTGGGCGATCAGGTCCTTGCCGAGCAACGCCACCGGCAGGCTGGCCGCCTGGATGGGCGTCATCTGCACGTAGCCGAGCTGCGTGAGGTTGGCGAGCGTCTGCGGCGCGAGCGGCAGCGTGCCGAAACCGGTGGCGGGACCTGTCACGGGGAGGCTTCTGCGGCGATCAGCGACGCTGGGCGCCGCTGTTGACCGGCGGCGGGCCGCGGCGTTCCAGGTGGCGGAAGGTGATCCGGCCCTTGGTCAGGTCGTAGGGCGAGAGTTCGAGCGACACCTTGTCGCCCGCCAGGATGCGGATGTGGTGCTTGCGCATCTTGCCGCCGCTGTAGGCGATCAGCTGGTGACCGTTGTCCAGCGTGACGCGGTAGCGCGAGTCGGGCAGCACTTCGGTCACTGCGCCGTTCATTTCGATCAGTTCTTCCTTGGCCATGATTACCTCTGAAAAGTTGTCGTGATGATGATGAAAAACCGGATGCCGCTCAAGCGGCGCAAGTCGTAGGTCGGACGGCGGTGCGTTCGCGCACCCAGTGCAGTCCTTCGTCGACGGCGTAGCGCAGGGCGGCGGCATGGCTGGCGAAATGCGGGGTGAAGCGCATCACGCGGTCGTGCATGCCGCTGCCGCGGCCCGAGCGGATCGAGACGGCTGCGGCGAAGCGGCCGTCGTCCAGGTTCTTGATGAGAGGCGACACGAGGTACTTGCCCACCGTGTGTTGAATGTTGTCCATGAAAGCCTTGGCGTTTTGCGACACCGCAAGACGCTGAAAATAAGTGAAAACGAACGCAGTTGCACCGGGAGAGGCGCCCGACGGGGGCGCGCACGGCGCAGACAGCGCGGAATTCGCTTCAACAGGAACGAAGGCAGTGGTGGCAATCATGGGCGCCCGGTCTGGCGCTCCAACACACTGTATGAGCCGGCTGGAGAATGAAGGGCCTGGCAAATCCGTAGATGGTCCAAGTCAGCCGGCGATAAGACGAAAGTGCTTCGTCGTGGTATCGAAACGAACCGCGTATTCTACTCGATCGGGCACAAGTGTTGCTAATCGATGTGGTTATTTGCCCGCAGTCGTCATGCCGCCGGGGCTCACGCCGGGCTCAATCCAGCCCCAGCATGCGCCGGTTGGCGGCTTGGTCGACGCCGCCGGCGGCGAAGTCGTCGAACGCCCGGTCGGCCACGCGGATGATGTGCCGGTCGATGAAGGGCGCACCTTCGCGGGCGCCGTCTTCCGGGTGCTTGATGCAGCATTCCCACTCCAGCACGGCCCATCCGGGGTAGTCGTAGGCGGCCATCTTCGAGAAGATCGCGCCGAAGTCGACCTGGCCGTCGCCCAGCGAACGGAAGCGGCCGGCGCGGTTCAGCCAGGGTTGGAAGCCGCCGTACACGCCCTGCTTGCCGCTCGGGTTGAACTCCGCATCCTTCACGTGGAAGGCCTTGATCCGCGCGTGGTAGTGGTCGATGTAGGCCAGGTAGTCGAGCTGCTGCAGCAGGAAGTGGCTCGGGTCGTAGAGCAGGCAGGCGCGCGGATGCTGGCCCACGCGGTCGAGGAACATCTCGTAGCTCACGCCGTCGTGCAGGTCCTCGCCGGGGTGGACCTCGTAGGCCACGTTGACGCCGGCGTCGTCGAAGGCATTGAGGATCGGCAGCCAGCGCCGCGCCAGTTCGTCGAAGGCCTCGTCGATGAGGCCCGGCGGGCGCGGCGGCCACGAATAGAGGTACGGCCAGGCCAGCGCACCGGAGAAGGTCGCGTGCGCCGTGAGCCCCAGGCGCGACGACGCGCGCGCCGCCAGCATCAGCTGCTGTACCGCCCACTGCTGCCGTGCCGCCGGGTTGCCGCGCACTTCGGGCGCCGCGAAGCCGTCGAAGCCGGCGTCGTAGGCCGGGTGCACCGCCACCAGCTGCCCCTGCAGGTGGGTCGACAGTTCGGTGATCTGCAGCCCGTGGCGCGCCAGCGTGCCGCGCACCTCGTCGCAGTAGGCCTCGCTTTCGGCGGCCTTCTGCAGGTCGAACAGGCGCGCGTCCCAGGTCGGGATCTGCACGCCCCGGTAGCCGAGCCCCGCGGCCCAGCCGGCGATCGCGTCCAGCGAGTTGAAGGGGGCGGTGTCACCGGCGAACTGCGCCAGGAAGATGCCCGGGCCCTGGATGGTCTTCATCGCGATGTCCTCATGGGTGTCTCCGTGAACTCTTGTGGCCGAAAGCATACTTGGCGCGCCGTCCGACTCGCCGTGCGAGGGGCATCACGCCACAATGGTCGCCTGTCCTTCCCTCACCGCTTCGCCAGCGTTTTCGACATGCAACAGACCGTCGCCGGCCGCCTCAAGATCGGCCTTTCCGCCTGCTTCCAGCACGCCGACCCGGCGCGGTCCCTCTTCACCAACAAGACCCTGCAGTACGTCGAGCAGTCCATCGCGCACTGGCTGATGTCGGCCGGTGCGATGGTCGTGATGGTGCCCTGCCCGACCGGCGAAACCGCGCGGGGCGACACCAAGCTGTCGCACTACGCCGAATGGCTCGACGGCGTCGTGATGCACGGCGGCGCCGACGTGTGGCCCGGCAGCTACGGCGAGGTGCCGCTGCGCGATGCGTGGGTGGGCGATCGCATCCGCGATCTGTACGACCTGGCCCTGGTCGAGGCCTTCGAGCAGGCCGGCAAGCCGATCTTCGGCGTGTGCCGCGGGCTGCAGCTCATCAACGTGGCCTTCGGTGGCACGCTGTTCCAGGACATCGAGACGCAGCACCCCAATGCGCTGCGCCACCGCGACCCGGTGAGCTACGACCAGAACTTCCACGACATCGTGATGGTGGAAAACACCCACCTCTCGCGCCTGTACCCCGGCGTGCAACATGCGCGGGTCAACAGCATCCACCACCAGGGCATCAAGGACCTGGCGCCGGGCTTCGAGGTCGAGGCCTGGAGCTACCCGGACCGGGTGCCCGAGGCGATCCGCCGGGTGAGCGGCCGCGCGGGGCGCGGCTACATCGCCGCCACGCAGTGGCACCCCGAGTTCCACAAGGCCGGCGGCACCATCAGCACGGTGGACGACACGGCCATCCTCAACGACTTCCTCGGTGCCTGTGCCGCGGCCCGGGTGCAACCGCACCGGCCCCACCGCAGCGCGCCCGGCAAGATCCGCGACCGCGCGGCGCGGATGCTGCGCCAGGCGCTGCTGCGGCGCTGAACGTGCGAATGAACCTGCTGCGCACCCCGATCTCGCCTCTGCGGTCCTCACCGCACGCGAGTGCGGCTCCGGTCCTCGACGCAAGCTCGGGTCGCTCGCGACGGTTCCTTCACACGTTCGACACTGCGTTTAACGCTTTGTGTCGGTCCGGCTGACGCCGGCGTCGATGGTGCCGAACATCTGGATGCCGGTGGCGCCGACGGGCGTGCCGGCCGAATTCGATGCACCACCGTTCGATGCGCAGCCGGCGACGAGGCACGCCATGAGCGCGAAGAAGACGGCAGAGACGAGTGATTTCAAAAGAGTGCTCCGGTTCGGGTGTTGAAGTCACTATAGGTAGCCACGCCGTTTTGCCCCAAATCGCGCCGAAGCGAGACCCTGTCGCCAATGCAGTCGTTCACTCCGGTTTGGCGCCTGAGGCCGTGACTGCCGCGCCCCAGCGCGTGATCTCGCTCGCGACGAAACGATCAAATTCCGGTCCAGTGGAGGGTGATGGGTCCGATCCTCGGTCGCGAATGAAGCGCGCAAGCGATTCACTTTTGAGCAGGTCCACCACTTCACGGTTGAGTCGCTCGATGATGGCATCGGGCGTGCCGCGCGGCGCCATCAGGCCGAGCCAGCCTACGGCCTCGAAATCGGCCGTACCGGACACGCCGCTCTCGCGTACGGTTGGCACTGCAGGCAACTGCGAGGAGCGGGTTGCAGATGTCACCGCCAAAGGGATGGCGCGGCCCGACTTGATGTGCGGCAGTGCCGCGGTCACAGAGTCGATCATCAGCGGAACCTGATTGCCCAGAAAGTCGCTTTGCGCCGGCCCACTGCCACGGTAGGGGATGTGCGTGATGAAGACCCGCGCCGCTGATTTGAACATCTCGCCCGACAGGTGCTGTGTGCCGCCGATGCCGGCGCTCGCGTAGCTGAGCTTGCCGGGCTCGGCGCGTGCGCGCTTCGCGAGGTCGGCCATGGTGTGGATACCGCTTTCGGGTGTGGCGAGAAACACCAGCGGCACCTTGGCGATCAGTGAAATGCCGGTGAGGTCCTTGCGTGGGTCAAAGCCTGGTTTCGCATAGAGCGTCTGGTTCACCGCCATGGCGCTGCCGGCCACCACCAGCGTATAGCCGTCGGGCGCTGAACGCACGACGGCTTCGGTGCCGATGTTGCTGCCGGCGCCGGCGCGATTGTCGACCACCACTGGCTGGCCCAGCCGACGCGCAAGCTGTTCGGCCAGCGCGCGCGCGAAGATGTCGGTCGCTTGTCCGGGCGGAAAGGGCACGACCATCTTGATCGGCTTGTCGGGCCACGTGGCGGCTCGGCCGGCACCCGCCAGTCCGACCAGCGCGCCGCCGGCCAGCGCATGAAATTGCCTGCGTTGCATCGTGTGGCTCCTCCGATGTCTGCGATCAGGCTGCAATGGCGCTCAGGTGCTTGCCGACGATGCCGGCCAGCTCGAACATCGTCACCTGGTCCTTGCCGAAGACGGGCTTGAGCTTGGCGTCGGCGTTGATGGCGCGCTTGTTGGCCGCGTCCTGCAGGCCATTGGCCTTGATGTAGTCCCACAGCTTCTTGATGACCTCGGTGCGCGCCACGGGTTCCGCGCCGATCACCGCAGCCAGCGCGTCGCTGGGCTTCAGGCCGGCGCCCGGCTTGCGCGGCGCCTTGGGTGCGGCCGCCTTCTTGGCGGCAGGTGTCTTCGCTGCGGCGGTCTTCTTGGCCGCAACTTTCTTCGCCGGCGCGGCCTTGCCGAAGGTCTTGCGTGGCGGGAACTTGCTGCCGCCTTCGCGCGGCGCGAACTCGAAGGTCACCTTGCCTTCGTCCTTGTTCCAGACCAGGAAGGCCTTGAAGGCGCGGCGGGTGCGCATCGAGACGAACTTGTCGAGCAGGTCGGTCTTGCCGGTGGCCAGCAGCTTCTCCATCTGCGCGGGTTCCACCGGCTGCGTCAGGATGACCTTGCCGGTCTTGAAGGTGCAGCTGGGCGTCGGCTGCGCGTTCGTCGGCACCGACTTCTCGCAGACGTAGTTGGCGCCGTGCTCGAACACCGGGGCGCCGCAGATCGGGCACGGGCCCAGCGTGTCCTGCGCGCTGAAGTCGACGATCTCGCCGCTGTCGGCGTCGTCGTCGCCGAAGTCGAACTCCAGCTTCCAGTTCTTGCTCTCCTCGGCGTCGTACTTGAGGATGATCTCGGCCGTGAAGGGCCAGCCCGCCTTGGAGCGGAAGCCTTCGAGCGGGCCGATGTGCTTGTCGCGCAGCAAGGCTTCCGCCTCGACCACCTCGAAGGTGCGGCCGGCCGGTGACTTGCCGAAGGAGAAGCCGCAGGGTTCCTGGCCCGGCTTGCCGGTGCAGGTGTAGCGGCGGTAGTTTTCCTTCACCAGGCCGCCGCAGTTGGGGCAGGGCGTCGAGAGCGTCGCGTAGTCGCCGGGCACGGTGTCGCGGTCGTACTCCTTCGCCTTCTTGACGATGTGCTGCGTCATTTCGGCGATCTCGCGCATGAAGTCGGCGCGGCTGAGCGCACCCTTCTCCATCTGCGCCAGCTTGTATTCCCACTCGCCGGTGAGCTCGGCCTTGGAGAGTTCCTCCACGCCCAGGCCGCGCAGCAGCGTCATCAGCTGGAAGGCCTTGGCGGTCGGGATGAGCTCGCGGCCCTCGCGCAGCATGTACTTCTCGGCGATCAGGCCTTCGATGGTGGCCGCGCGCGTGGCGGGCGTGCCCAGGCCCTTCTCCTGCATGGCCTCGCGCAGCTCGTCGTCGTCGATGGTCTTGCCGGCGCCTTCCATGGCGCCCAGCAGCGTCGCTTCGGAGTAGCGGGCCGGTGGACGGGTCTTGAGGGCCTTCAGGTCGGCTGATTCGGTCTTCACCGTTTCGCCCGGCTTCACCACCACCAGGTTCTTGCCGTCCTTCTCGTCGTCGTCGTTGACGGCTTCCTTGCCCCAGATGGCCAGCCAGCCCGGCTTGACCAGCACCTTGCCGTCGCTGCGGAAGGGGTACTTCTTGCCGTTCGTCTCGACCGTGCTGATGCGCGTGGTCACCTGGAATTCGGCGCTCGGGAAGAACACCGACAGGAAGCGCCGCACCACGAAGTCGTACAGCTTCTGTTCGGCCTCGCTCAGGCCGCTGGGCGCCTGCAGCGTCGGGATGATGGCGAAGTGATCCGACACCTTGGCGTTGTCGAAGATGCGCTTGTTCGGCTTGACGTAGTTGCCGTCGACCGCCTGCTTCGCGAAGGGCGCCAGGTGCTTCATGCCGCTGTCGGCGAGCATCTTCATGGTGTCCTTCACCACCGGCAGGTAGTCCTCGGGCAGCGCGCGCGAGTCGGTCCGCGGGTAGGTCAGCGCCTTGTGGCGTTCGTACAGGCTCTGCGCCAGGGCCAGCGTGGTCTTGGCGCTGAAGCCGAAGCGCCCGTTGGCCTCGCGCTGCAGCGAAGTCAGGTCGAACAGCATCGGCGAGGCTGAGGTGGTGGGCTTGCTTTCCTCTGTGACGGTGGCGGGCTTGCCGCGGGCGGCGTCGGCGATCTCCTTCGCCTCGCGCTCGCTCCAGACGCGGTCGGCGCGCATCTCGGGGTCGGCCACGCCGTCGGGGCCGGGCGGCGGCTTCTTGAAGTTGGCGTCGAACCACTTGCCCGGGTACTGGCCGGCCTCGGCCTGGAAGGCACCGTGGATTTCCCAGTAGTCGCGGCTGACGAACTTGCGGATCTTCTCCTCGCGCTCGACCACCACCGACAGCGTCGGCGTCTGCACGCGGCCCACGGTCGTGAGGAAGAAACCGCCGTCGCGCGAATTGAAGGCCGTCATGGCGCGCGTGCCGTTGATGCCCACCAGCCAGTCGGCCTCGGAACGCGAGCGCGCGGCGTCGGCCAGGCCCTGCATCTGCGCCTCGGTGCGCAGCGACTCGAAGCCGTCGCGGATCGCCTGCGGCGTCATCGACTGCAGCCAGAGGCGTTTGACCGGCTTGTTCAGCGAACCCTTGCCGCCCGCGTACTGCTCGATCAGCCGGAAGATCAGCTCGCCCTCGCGGCCCGCGTCGCAGGCGTTGATGAGCTGGGTGACATCCTTGCGCTTGGCCTGCTTGACCACCGCATTCAGGCGCGTCTTGGTCTTGTCGACCGGCTTCAAGTCGAAGTGCGGCGGAATCACGGGCAGGTTGGCGAAGCTCCACTTGCCGCGCTTCACGTCGAATTCCTCCGGCGCCTGGATCTCGACCAGGTGGCCGACGGCGCTCGTCACGACGTACTGCTCGCTCTCGAAGTATTCATCGTGCTTCTCGAACTTGCCCGCCGTGGGCGTGAGGGCGCGGACGATGTCCTGCGCCACCGACGGCTTTTCTGCAATTACCAACGTCTTTGTCATCTGGGCTCTCTCTATACTTCTCAACTCTCGCGTGCGTACACGCGCACGCGCACATGTGTGCACATTCAAACTATCAGACTTCGGCGATGCCTTCAAAAAACCCTCCGCTCCGTGGCCGCCGCATCCAGACCCGTCGATCGGGCGTCCATGGCAAGGGCGTGTTCGCTGCACAGGACATCGCCGAGGGCGAAACGCTCATCGAATACCTGGGCGAGGTGATCAGCTGGAAGGAAGCGCTGCGCCGCCATCCGCACGACCCGGCCCAGCCGAACCACACCTTCTACTTCCACATCGACGACAAGCGTGTGATCGACGGCAAGGTCGACGGCAACGCCGCCAAGTGGATCAACCATTCCTGCGACCCGAACTGCGAGGCCGACGAAGTCGACGGCCGCATTTTCATCAAGGCGCTGCGCGACATCCCGGCCGGCCAGGAACTGAACTACGACTACGGCCTGGTCATCGACTTGCCCTACACGCCGGAGCTGCTGGCCGACTTCCCCTGCTGGTGCGGCTCGGCCAGCTGCCGCGGCACGTTGCTCGCGCCGAAGGACGAGGACGAGAAGAAGTCCAAGAAGTCGAAGAAGCAAAAAAAGAAGGCCAAGGCCAAGAAGGCAGAGAAGAAGGCCGAGAAGAAAAAAGCGGGGAAGAAGGCGGACAAGAAGCTGCGCCGGAGCGCGTCGCCTGGTCTGGCCATCGAGGCCGCGGCCCTGGTGTGACGCGCGCCATGGCCGGTCCGGGGTTCGACGAGCAGGTCGCTGCGGCGGTGGCGCCGCACTGCCCGGGCTTCGTGGTCGAGCGCGTCGAGGAAATCGATTCCACCAACACCGAGCTGATGCGCCGTGCGCGCGCCGGCGACCCGACCCCGGTGCTGTTGGTGGCCGAGCGCCAGACCGCCGGCCGCGGCCGGCTCGGCCGCCCATGGCAGAGCGCGCAAGACGCGGCCCAACCGGCCTCGCTGACCTTCTCGCTCGGCCTGCCACTGGCGCCGAAGGACTGGTCCGGCCTGTCGCTGGCCGTCGGGGTGAGCGTGGCCGAAAGCCTCGATCCGTCTTCATCGGCCCGCGTGCGCCTGAAGTGGCCCAACGACCTCTGGGTGGACGACCGCAAGCTCGTCGGCATCCTGATCGAGACGGCCGTGCCGCAGGGCGATGCGGCGCAGCGCTACGTGGTGATCGGCGTCGGCGTGAACGTCGGCCCGCGCGAGGCCGAGGGCCTGCGCATGCCGCCGGCCTGGGTCCAGGAATGGCGGCCGGACGCGACGCCTGGCGAGCTGCTGCTCGAGGTGGTGCCGCCGCTGGTCGCCGCGGTGCAGGCCTTCGCCGAACGCGGCTTCGCGCCCTTTGCCGAACGCTTTGCCGCGCGCGACGCCTTGCAGGGGCGCGAGGTGCAGCTGAGCGACGGCACCACCGGCCTGTGCGAAGGCGTCGGCTGGGGCGGCGAGCTGCTGGTGCGGACGGCAGACGGCCTGCAGAGCATCACCAGTTCCGACATCAGCGTGCGGCCGCGCGGCCTGGCCCTGCCATGAACACGCGCTGGCGCGTCGTCGCGGTGGTGCTGGTGCTGGCCAACGCGGGCTACTTCGCCTGGAGCCAGGGCGCCTTTTCGGCCTTCGGCCTGCAGCCGGCGCGCTTGAGTGAACGCGAGCCGCATCGCGTCGAGCAGCAGGTGCGCCCCGAGCTGCTGCAGATCCGAAAAGCCCCTTGACGAATCGCCGCGCGGCAGCGTTCAGGCCGCGAGCTCGAAACGCACGGTGACGCGCGTCCCGGGCGGCTGCTCGCCAGGGTGGGCGTCTTCCAGGCGCACGGTGGCGCCGTGCTGGCGCGCGATCTCGCGCACGATCGGCAGGCCCAGGCCCGAGCCGTCGGCCTCGTTCCCCAGCACGCGGTAGAAGGGCTCGAAGACCAGTTCGCGGTCGGTCTCGGCGATGCCGGGCCCGTTGTCTTCCACCTGCAGCAGCACGATGCGCCCGAAGGGGTCGACCAGCACGCGCGCCGTGACGATGCCGCTGCGCTCCGGCACCGACGGCGTGTAGTTGAGCGCGTTGTCGACCAGGTTGCGCACCATCTCCTTGAGCAGCGTGGCATTGGCGCGCAGCACCACGCCGGCGGCCCCTGCCTCGGCGCCGTCGTAGCCCAGGTCGATGCGCTTCTCGATGGCACGCGGCACCGCCTCGCGCACCACCTCGATCGTCAGCCGCGCCAGGTCGCAGTTCTGCCAGCCGATGACGGCGCCGCTGCTCTCGGCGCGCGCCAGCGAGAGCAGCTGGTTCACGGTGTGCGTGGCGCGCACGCTGGCGCGGCCGATCTGCTTGAGCGACTGCTTCAGTTCCTCGGCGTTCGCGCCTTCGCGCTGGGCCAGGTCGGCCTGCATGCGCAGTCCGGCCAGCGGCGTCTTGAGCTGGTGCGCCGCGTCGGCCAGGAAGCGCTTCTGCGTCGCGATCGAGTCGTGCAGCTTGTTGAGCAGCTCGTTGACCGAGGACACCAGCGGCACCACCTCCAGCGGCACGGCCGACTCGTCCAGCGGGCTCAGGTCGTCGGGCCGGCGCTCGCGGATGCGCGCCTCCACCACCGACAGTGGCTTGATGCCGCGCACCAGGGCCAGCCAGATCAGCAGCACCGCCAGCGGCAGGATCGCGAACTGTGGCAGCAGCACGCCCTTGATGATCTCGGTGGCCAGCACCGACTGCTTGGCGCGCGTCTCGGCCACCTGCACCAGCGCCGGCGGCGCATCGGGCGTGGCACCGGCCACCCACAGAGAGCCGATGCGCACCGCCTTGCCGCGTATCGTCGCGTCGTGCAGGTAGACCGTGCCCGGCGCAGTCGTCTCGTCGGCAAGGGGCGGCGGCACGTCGCGCTCGCCGCTGAGCAGGCGGCCGCTCCCGTCGAGCACCTGGTAGTAGACGACGTCCATGTCGTCGGCGCGCAGGATGTCGCGCGCGGGCTGCGGCAGCGCGAACTGGATGCGCCCGTCCTGCATCACCAGGAGCCGCGCCAGCGTCTGCACGTTGTTCTCCAGCGCGCGGTCGAAGGGCGCGTTGGCGATGCCCTGCGCCACCAGCCAGGTCACGCCGATGCTCACCGGCACCAGCAGCAGCAGCGGCGTGAGCATCCAGTCGAGGATCTCGCCGAACAGGGAGCGCTGCGCGCGCTGAAAGAGCTTCATCGCGCGGGAAGGGGGATCAGGGTTGGATCTTCTCGAGGCAGTAGCCGAGGCCGCGCACGGTGGCGATGCGCACCGGGCCCTTCTCGATCTTCTTGCGCAGGCGGTGGATGTACACCTCGATGGCGTTGATGCTCACCTCTTCGCCCCATTCGCAGAGCCGCTCGACCAGCTGGTCCTTGCTCACCAGCCGGCCGGCGCGCTGCAGCAGCACCTCGAGCAGGCCGAGTTCGCGCGCCGACAGCTCGATCATCTTGCCGTCGATGGTGGCCACGCGGCCGGCCTGGTCGTACACCAGCGGGCCGTGCTTGATTGCGTTGCTGGTGCCGCCCATGCCGCGGCGCGTGAGGGCGCGCACGCGGGCTTCCAGTTCCTGCAGCGAGAAGGGCTTGGCCATGTAGTCGTCGGCGCCGTGGTCCAGGCCCTTGACGCGTTCCTCCACGCTGTCGGCGGCGGTCAGCACCAGCACCGGCAGTTGCGAGCCGCGGGCACGCAGGCGCTTGAGAATCTCGAGGCCATGCATGTTGGGCAGGCCCAGGTCGAGGATCAGCAGGTCGAACTCGCTGTTGGTCATGAGCGCGGCGTCGGCCTGCGTGCCGGTGGCCACGCGGTCCACCGCCGCCCCCGAGGTGCGCAGGCTGCGCAGCAGGGCGTCGGCCAGCACCTGGTCATCTTCTGCAATGAGGATCCGCATGCGCCACCTCCGGCTTGTGGGGCGCGTGTGTCGCGCCTTGGTTTGTCTCCGCGGCGGATTCTAGGGGCCGCACCGGCGGCCGCGCTTGTTTTGGCGCAGGTCTTCACACGAACCCACGCGAACCCATGTCAACCCGCGTAGGCCTCCAGCCCCAGGGTGACCACCGTCGCGACCTCGTCGCCCACGCTCGCACGGAACTCGCCTTCGGCCTGCGCCACGGCCGTGCGGAAGGCCTCCAGCCACGCGAGCCCGTCGGCGGTGAAGCGCACGCGCCGCGCCCGGGCGTCCAGCGGGTCGGGCTCGCGCGTGACGAGGCCCCAGGCCTCGCACTGGTCGACCAGCGTGCCCATCGCCTGCTTCGTCATGCCGGCGCGCTCGGCCAGTTCGGTCAGGCGCGAGCCGCCGCGCGACAGGTGCCGCGTGATGTGGATGTGCGCCGCGCTGACCTGCGCCCGCGCCGCCAGGTTCGACAGCGCCAGCGGCACGTCGGCGTCGTGCGCCATCAGCGCGAGCACCCGCTCGTCGAAACGGCGCATCGCATGGCCCAGCAGGCGGCCCAGGTGGGTCTGGCGCCAGGCGTCGGGATCGGTGGGAAACAAGGGCTTGGCCATGGCGGTAAATGGTAAATCAAACTGACCATAAATCGGGTTTACTTCAAAGTACTGATCGCTACACTACTGTTCAAGCATCCAGGCCTGTGGTTAAAAGCAGCGGGATGATTTCCAACACAACCCGTTGATATTCAAGGAGTTTTCTCATGGACGCACTCGTCAAGGGCAGCAGCATCTCGGTCGCCGGCAGCGAAAAGGCCAAGGCCCTGCAGGCCGCGCTCGCACAGATCGAAAAGCAGTTCGGCAAGGGCACGATCATGCGGCTGGGCGAAGGCGAGGCGCTGGAAGACGTGCAGGTGGTGTCGACCGGCTCGCTCGGCCTGGACATCGCGCTGGGCGTCGGCGGCCTGCCGCGCGGCCGCGTCATCGAGATCTACGGCCCGGAATCGTCGGGCAAGACCACGCTCACGCTGCAGGTCATCGCCGAAATGCAGAAGCAGGCCGGCACCTGCGCCTTCGTCGACGCCGAGCATGCGCTCGACGTGCAGTACGCCCAGAAGCTGGGCGTCAACCTGTCCGACCTGCTGATCAGCCAGCCCGACACCGGTGAGCAGGCCCTGGAAATCGTCGACTCGCTGGTGCGCTCGGGCGCCGTCGACCTGATCGTGGTCGACTCGGTCGCCGCGCTCACGCCCAAGGCCGAAATCGAAGGCGAGATGGGCGATTCGCTGCCCGGCCTGCAGGCCCGCCTGATGAGCCAGGCGCTGCGCAAGCTGACCGCGACCATCAAGAAGACCAACTGCATGGTCATCTTCATCAACCAGATCCGCATGAAGATCGGCGTGATGTTCGGTTCGCCCGAAACCACCACCGGCGGCAATGCGCTGAAGTTCTACGCCTCGGTTCGCCTGGACATCCGCCGCATCGGCACCATCAAGAAGGGCGACGAGGCGATCGGCAACGAGACCAAGGTGAAGGTGGTGAAGAACAAGGTGTCGCCGCCTTTCAAGACGGCGGAGTTCGACATCTTGTTCGGCGAAGGCATCAGCCGCGAGGGCGAGATCATCGACATGGGCGTGAACGCCAAGATCCTCGACAAGTCGGGCGCCTGGTACGCCTACAACGGCGAGAAGATCGGCCAGGGCCGCGACAACGCACGTGAATTCCTGCGCGAGAACCCGGCGCTGTCGCGCGAGATCGAGAACAAGGTGCGCGAATCGCTGGGCATCCCGCTGCTGGCGGCCGAGGCCGGCTCGGCAGAAGCCAAGGCCGAAGCCGATGCGAAGGCCAAGGCGGACGCCAAGGCCGCCAAGGCGGCAGCCAAGGAATAAGTGGGCTTTGCCGCACCGTCGATCAAGGGCCGCGCGCTGCGGCTGCTGAGCCAGCGCGAGCATTCGCGTGCCGAGCTCGAGCGCAAGCTGGCGAAGTACGAGGACGTGCCCGGCACCCTGGCGCAAGCGCTCGACGAGCTGGCCGCCAAGGACTTCATCAACGAGGCGCGGGTGGTGCAGTCGGTCGTGCACCAGCGCGCGCCGCGCATGGGGGCGGCGCATGTGCGGCAGGAACTGCAGCAGAAAGGCGTCGATCCCGCGGCCATCGCCGAGGCGGTGGCCGGCCTGCAGGAGAGCGAAACCTCGCGCGCCTTCGAGGTGTGGCGCCGCCGCTTCGAGGCGCCGCCGCAGGACGCGAAGGAGCGCGCCAGGCAGATGCGCTTCCTGATGGCGCGCGGCTTCTCGGGCGCGGTCGCGGCGAAGGTGCTGCGGATGGACCCGACGGCGCCCGACGCGTTCGGCTGAGCTCGGCGCGCTGCGCCCTTCGGCGCCTTGTAGGACAATGGCGACTCCCGTCCCCGCCCAGCACCGCTGCGGCTGCCCCCGCTCCATGCCTCCTCGACCCCGCCACCCATGATCGTCCGGAACCGTCCCTCCGGGCTGAAGATGTTTCTTCTCTGGCGTGGCTCGATCTTGTGGCGCATCGGCCCCGCGCTGCTGGTCAACCTGATCGTCGCCATCCTTGTGACCCTGGCGCACGGTCACCTGGGCCAGTTCAAGATCCCGATCGGCACCGTGCCGTTCACCCTCATCGGCCTGCCGCTGGCCATCTTCCTGGGTTTTCGCAACAGCGCCGCCTACGACCGTTTCTGGGAGGCGCGCAAGCTCTGGGGCGAAGTGGTGCTGCGTGCCCGCAACCTGGCGCGGCAGTGCCAGAGCCTGATCGACGGCGACGGGCCGGCGCGGCTGGAAGGCCCGGGTTCGGGCGGCCTGGATGACCTGCGCGTGCGCATGACCCTGCGCGCCGCTGCCTTCGCGCATGCCCTGCGTCATCAGCTGCGCGGCAGCGATCCGATGGCGGACGTGCGGTCCTTTCTGCGCGAACCGGAGCGGCTGGCGATGCGCGCGTTTTCCAACCGGCCGCACTTCCTGATGCTGCGCATGGGCGACGACCTGCAGGCCGCACTGCGCGACCGCCGCATCGACCCCGCCCTTGCGGTGGCGGTCGACGGCACGCTGTCGGCCCTGAGCGCCGCGGCCGCGTCGTGCGAACGCATCCGCGGCACGCCCATTCCGTTCTCGTACACGCTGCTGCTGCACCGCACCGCGTACCTGTACTGCTACCTGCTGCCCTTCGGCCTGGTCGACTCGATCGGCTTCATGACGCCCTTCGTCACGCTGATCATTGCGTACACCTTCTTCGGCCTCGACGCGCTGGGCGACGAGATCGAGGAGCCCTTCGGCACCGAGCCGAACGACCTGCCGCTCGAGGCCATCTGCCGCACGCTGGACATCGACCTGCTGGAGACGGTCGGTGCGGCCGCGCCGCCGCCGCTGCACCCGGTCGACTACCGGCTGCAATGAGCCTTGCGCACGTCCCCCCGCTGTCCCGTCCACGAGAGCCCGCCATGTCCAACGAAAGCCGCATCCGCCTGCCCGAACTGTTGAGCCGCGTCACCAGCGCGGACGCCGCCGCTGAATGCATCCGCGACGGCATGGTCGTCGGCATGAGCGGTTTCACGCGGGCCGGCGACGCCAAGGCCGTGCCGCTGGCCCTGGCCGAGCGTGCCCGGCGCGAGCCGCTGAAGATCACGCTGATGACCGGCGCCTCGCTGGGCAGCGACATCGACCGCACCCTGGCCGAGGCCGGCGCCATTGCCCGGCGCATGCCCTTCCAGGCCGACCCGACGCTGCGTGCCGCCATCAACCGCGGCGAGGTGATGTTCATCGACCATCACCTGTCGGAGACGGTCGAGCTGCTGCGCACCCGGCAGATCCCGCCCATCGACATCGCCGTGATCGAGGCGGTGGCCATCACCGAGAGCGGTGCCATCGTGCCGACCACCTCCATCGGCAACAGCGCGAGCTTCGCGATCCTGGCGGACAAGGTGATCGTCGAGATCAACATGACGCAGTCGGCCGCGCTCGAAGGCCTGCACGACATCTTCATTCCCAAGCACCGCCCGCAGCGCGAACCGATGCCGCTCATGACGCCGTACGACCGCATCGGCACCACCGCCATCGAGATTCCGCCGGAGAAGATCGTCGCCATCGTCATCACCGACAAGGCCGACAGCACCTCGACCGTGCTGCCCGCGGATGCCGAGACGGCGGCGATCGCCGGTCATCTGGTCGAGTTCTTCCAGCGCGAGGTCGCGCAGGGCCGGCTCACCGAACGGCTGCTGCCGCTGCAGGCGGGCATCGGTACCGTCGCCAATGCCGTGATGTCGGGGCTGGGCGCCGGCCCGTTTCGGCACCTGAGCATGTACTCGGAGGTGCTGCAGGACTCGACCTTCGACCTGTTCGATGCCGGCAAGCTCGACTTCGCGTCGGGCTCGTCGATCACGCTTTCGCCGGCGCGTGCCGCGCAGGTCTTCGGCCACCTCGATGCCTACAAGGATCGGCTGGTGCTGCGCACGCAGGAGGTCAGCAACCACCCCGAGATCATCCGCCGGCTCGGCATCATCGCGCTCAACACGGCGCTCGAGGCCGACATCTACGGCAACGTCAATTCGACGCACGTGCTGGGCACGCACATGATGAACGGCATCGGCGGCTCGGGCGACTTCGCGCGCAACGCCTACCTGTCGATCTTCGCGACCAAGTCGGTGGCCAAGGGCGGCGCGGTGTCGAGCATCGTGCCGATGGTGTCGCACGTGGACCATATCCCGCAGGACGTGGACATCCTGGTCACCGAAGTCGGTCTGGCCGACCTGCGCGGCCTGGCGCCGCGCGAACGGGCGCGCGCGATCATCGAGAACTGCACCGCTCAGCCCTACCGCGACATGCTGCGTACGTACTACGAAGAAGCCATCGCCACGCGCGGCGGGCAGACGCCGCATGTGCTGGAGAAGGCGCTGTCGTGGCATGTGCGCTACCGCGACACGGGCAGCATGCTCGGCTGACGCTCCGCCTCGGGCACCCCCGGACGCGACCGGTCGCGGGCCCGGAATTTGCATCACGCACGGAAATGACCAAAAGTTTTCTTTGCGCAGGTATATTTGTAATGAAATTTACTTTTATGCCCGCAAAGCGGGCATCCGCCCCGGCATGACCCCGCCTCCCTCCCCCGCCAGCAGCACCACGGTGGCGCAACGCATCGCGCAGGAACTGCCGCGCCTGACGCGTTCGCACCGGCAGGTCGCCGACTACGTGCTCACGCATCCGCTGCAGGTCGCCACGCTGCCGATCGACGAGCTGGCGGTGGCGGCGGGCGTGTCGGTGGCGACGGCCAACCGCTTCGCACGGGCGCTGGGCTACGAGGGCTACGCCAGCTTCCGGGCCGAGCTGGTGCGAGGCTTCGAGCCGCTGATCGCGCCGGTCGAGCAACTGCGCGGCAACCTGGCCCAGCCATCGACCGTCGCGGAGGTGTTCGCGACCGCGCTGGAAGAAAGCCACCGCAACATCGAGGCGACCCGTCGCACGCTGGACTACGGCGCCTGCGAGCGGGCGGTGCAGCACATCCTCGACGCCCGGACGGTCTACATCGCCGGCTTCGGCGCCAGCGCCTGGCTTGCGGGGCTGCTGCACCACGGTCTCGACGCCTACTGCGCCGACTTGCGCCTGCTGCCAACCCCCAGCGGCGTGACGCACGGCGCCCGCTCGGTCGCGCGCGGCACCTCGCGCGACCTGCTGGTGGCCATCGGCTTCCCGCGCTACCTGACCGACACCGTCACACTGGCCGGCATCGCGCGAGCCCACGGCGTGCGGGTGCTGGTGCTGACCGACCGGCCCAGTTCCCCCTTGGCGCCGCTGGCCGACGTGGTCCTGTATGCGCAGACCGAAACCCGTTACCGTCCCAACTGCGAGACCAGTGCGCTGGCCGTGATCGAGGCGTTGAGCAGTGCGGTCGCCCTGCGCACGCCGGGCGCCTTCCAGCTGGCCGGCAGCGTGATGGAGTCGGTCGTGCCCTGGCTGCACGGCGCGCAGGCCCTGCGCGCAGCGGCCGCCCATAAGAACGAGACATCATGAACACCACTCCCGTCATTGCCATCCATGGCGGCGCCGGCACCATCGCCGCCGTGGCGGCCGACGCCGCCAGCGCCCAGCCCTACCGCGAGGCGCTGCACGCCATCGTCGCCGCCGCCCAGGCCGCGCTGCTGCGCGGCGCACCGGCGCTCGACGCCGTCTGTCTGGCCGTCGAGATGCTGGAAGACTGCCCGCTGTTCAACGCCGGCCATGGCGCGGTCTTCACGCACGACGAAACGCACGAACTCGACGCGGCGGTGATGAGCGGTGCCGACCTGCGCGCCGGCGCCATCGCGGGCGTGAGCCACATCCGCCGCCCGGTGCGCGCCGCGCGTGCGGTGATGGAAGACGGCGCCCACGTCCTGCTGGCCGGCGCGGGTGCCGAGGCCTTCGCGCGGGCACGCGGCCTGGAGATGGTCGATCCGAGCTACTTCTCGACCGAGGCGCGCCGCCAGCAGCTGCACCATGCCCGCGCCGGCGACCGCGTCTCGCTCGACCACGACGGTGCGCCACTGGCCGAAGGCAGCAAGTTCGGCACCGTCGGCGCGGTCGCGCTCGATGTGCACGGTCACCTGGCCGCGGCCACGTCGACCGGCGGCATGACCAACAAGCGCGTCGGCCGCATCGGCGATTCGCCGCTGATCGGCGCCGGCACCTACGCCGACGACGCCACGGCAGCGGTGTCGTGCACCGGCAGCGGCGAGATGTTCATGCGCGTCGTCGCAGCCTACGATGTCTGCGCGCGCATGCGCTATGCCGGCCAGACCCTGCAGGAAGCGACCGACACGGTCGTCCTGCAGGTCTTGCCGAAGATCGATGGCCGCGGTGGCCTGATCGCGGTCGACCGCTTCGGCAACGTCTGCCTCCCCTTCAACACCGAGGGCATGTACCGCGCGCATGCCCGTGGCGCCGAAGCGCCCCACACTGCCATCCACCGTTGAAACGGGTCGCCATGTCTGCCGTCCTTACCGCACCACCGCCCGCTGTATCCGCTTCCGCGCCGACCCTGCCCGACAGCCAGGTGCTGGCGGTCGACGACCTCACCGTCCGCTTCTCGACCTCGGAGCGCGTGGTGGACGCGGTGCGCCACTTGTCCTTCCACGTCGAACGTGGCGAGACGCTGGCCATCGTCGGCGAATCGGGATCGGGCAAGTCGGTGACCTCGCTCGCACTGATGCGGTTGGTGGAATACGGCGGCGGCCGGATCATCAACGGCCGCATGGCCTTCCGCCGCCGCAACGGCCAGGTGCTCGACCTGGCGCGCGCGCCCGACGCCACGATGCGCGGCATCCGAGGCGCCGACATCGCGATGATCTTCCAGGAGCCGATGACCTCGCTGAACCCGGTGTTCACCGCCGGCGACCAGATCGCCGAGGCCATCGCGATCCATCAGGCCAAGGACCGCACCGCGGCACGCGCCGAGGCGCTGCGCATGCTCGAACTCGTGCGCATCCCCGAGGCGAAGAACGTGCTCGACCGCTTCCCGCACCAGCTCTCGGGCGGCATGCGCCAGCGCGTGATGATCGCGATGGCGCTGTCGTGCAAGCCGTCGCTGCTGATCGCCGACGAGCCCACCACCGCGCTCGACGTGACCATCCAGGCGCAGATCCTCCAGCTCATCCGCGAGCTGCAGACCGAGATGCAGATGGGCGTGCTCTTCATCACGCACGACATGGGCGTGGTGGCCGAGGTGGCCGACCGCGTGCTCGTGATGTACCGCGGCGACAAGGTCGAGGCCGGCCCGTCGGAAGCCGTCTTCGCCCAGCCGCGCCACGCCTACACGCGCGCCCTGTTGTCGGCCGTGCCGCAGCTCGGCGCGATGCGCGGCACCGACCTGCCGGCCAAGTTCGAGCTGCTGCGGGTCGATGGCGACGCGGCACCGGTAGCCACCGTGCCGCAGGACACGGTGCGCGCCGACCAGCCGCCCATCCTGCGCGTGAAGGACCTGGTCACGCGCTTCGACCTGCGCAGCGGCCTCCTCGGCCGCGTCACGCGCCGCGTGCATGCGGTGGAGAAGCTCAGCTTCGACCTGCATGCGGGCGAGACGCTGGCGCTGGTCGGCGAATCGGGCTGCGGCAAATCGACCACCGGACGCTCGCTGCTGCGCCTGGTCGAGAGCCAGCGCGGCGCCATCGAGTTCAACGGCCGCAACATCCTCGAGCTGCCCAAGAAGGACGTGCAGGCCCTGCGCCGCGACATCCAGTTCATCTTCCAGGACCCGTTCGCCTCGCTCGACCCGCGCGTGACGGTGGGCTACTCGATCATGGAGCCGCTGCTGGTGCACGGCATCGCCAGCGGCGACGAGGCGCAGGCGCGCGTGCGCTGGCTGCTCGAGAAGGTCGGGCTGCCGGCCGACCATGCGCAGCGTTATCCGCACGAGTTCTCCGGCGGCCAGCGGCAGCGCATCGCCATTGCCCGCGCGCTCGCGCTCAACCCCAAGGTCGTGGTGGCCGACGAATCGGTGTCGGCGCTGGACGTCTCGATCCAGGCGCAGATCGTCAACCTGCTGCTCGACCTGCAGCGCGAGCTGGGCGTGGCCTTCCTCTTCATCTCGCACGACATGGCCGTGGTCGAGCGCGTGAGCCACCGCGTGGCCGTGATGTACCTCGGTCAGATCGTCGAGATCGGCCCGCGCCGCGCGATCTTCGAGAACCCGCAGCACGCCTACACCAAGCGCCTGATGGCCGCGGTGCCGGTGGCCGACCCGACGCGGCGCCACATCGGCCGCACGCTGCAGAAGGGCGAGATCCCGAGCCCGGTGCATCCGGTGGGCTACGAGCCCGACGTGCAGCCGCTGGTCGAGGTCGGCCCCGGCCACTTCGTCGCGCTGCATCCGGTCGTCTGAACCGTCCCCCTTTCCTTTTTCTGATCCCTACCCCAACCGACTTCAAAGGAGTCTTCGCCATGTTCAACAAACGCCTTTCCCGCATCGCAGGCGCGCTGGCCCTGGCCGGCGTCGCACTGTCCGCCCACGCCGCCAAGGACATCGTGGTCGCGGTGCAGTCGAACTTCACGACGACCGACCCGTACGACGCGAACGACACGCTGTCGCAGGCCGTCGCCAAGTCCTTCTACCAAGGCCTCTACGGCTTCGACAAGGACATGAAGATGGTGCCGGTGCTCGCCACCGGCTACACGGTCAGCAAGGACGGCCTGGTCTATACGATCAAGCTGCGCAGCGGCGTCAAGTTCCATGACGGCACCGACTTCAACGCCGAAGCGGTGAAGGCCACCTTCGACCGCGTGACCAACGCCGACAACAAGCTCAAGCGCTACAACCTCTACAAGAACATCGCCAAGACCGAGGCGGTCGACGCGACCACGGTCAAGTTCACGCTCACCGAGCCCTTCTCGCCGTTCATGAACACGCTGGCGCATCCGTCGGCCGTGATCATCTCGCCGGCGGCGCTCGCCAAGTTCGGCAGCAAGGGCATCGCGCAGAACCCGGTCGGTACCGGCCCGTTCAAGTTCGTCGAATGGAAGTCGACCGACTACCTGAAGGTCGCCAAGTTCGACGGCTACTGGCGCAAGGGCTACCCGAAGGTCGACTCGATCACCTGGCGCCCCGTGGTGGACAACAACACGCGCGCCGCGATGATGCAGACCAACGAGGCGCACTTCGCCTTCCCGATGCCGCCCGAGGCGGCACAGAACCTGCAGGGCAAGCCCAGCCTGGAAGTCACGGCCGCGCCGTCGATCATCCAGCGCTACATCTCGTTCAACACGCAGCAGAAGCCCTTCGACAACCCGAAGGTGCGCGAAGCCATCAACTACGCGATCAACAAGGAAGCGCTGGTCAAGGTGGCCTTCTCGGGCTATGCGATCCCGGCCGAAGGCGTGCTGCCCAAGGGCGTCGACGGCGCGGTCAAGCTGGGCCCGTGGCCCTACAACCCGACCAAGGCAAAGGAACTGCTGAAGGAAGCCGGTTACCCCAACGGCTTCGAGAGCATCCTCTGGTCGGCCTACAACTACACGACCGCGCAGAAGGTGATCCAGTTCGTGCAGCAGCAACTGGGCCAGGTCGGCATCAAGGTGCAGGTGCAGGCGCTGGAAGCCGGCCAGCGCGTCGAACGCGTCGAAAGCGCGCAAGACCCGGCCACCGCACCGGTGCGCATGTACTACGTGGGCTGGTCGTCGTCGACCGGTGAAGCCGACTGGGCGCTGCGTCCGCTGCTGGCGTCGGAATCGTTCCCGCCGAAGCTCTTCAACACCGCGTACTACAAGAACGACGACGTCGACGCCGGCATCAAAAAGGCACTGGTCACGACCGACCCGGTCGCCAAGGCCAAGGTCTATGCCGACGTGCAGCAACGCATCTGGAAGGACGCACCCTGGGCCTTCCTGGTGACGGAGCAATTGCTGTCGGTGCGCGCGCGCAACCTGGCCGGCTTCTACGTCATTCCCGATGGCAGCTTCAACTTCGACGACGTCGAACTGAAGTAAACGCGTCCACGCAGTTTCCGCGACGATGACTTCCTACATCCTCAAGCGCCTGCTGGGTCTGCTGCCGACGCTCCTCATCGTCGCGGTGCTGGTGTTCCTGTTCGTCCACATGCTGCCGGGCGATCCGGCGCGGCTCGCGGCGGGCGTCGACGCCAGCCCCGAGACGGTCGAACTGGTGCGCCAGGACCTGGGGCTCGACAAGCCCATGCCCCAGCAGTTCCTCAACTTCTTCGTGAACATCGTGCAGGGCGATTTCGGCCATTCGCTGCGCTCCAAGCGCCCGGTGTCGACCGAGATCGCCGAGCGCTTCATGCCGACGCTGATGCTCACCATCACCAGCATGGTCTGGGCGGTGATCTTCGGCATGGTCATCGGCATCGTCTCGGCCGTGTACCGAAACCAATGGCCCGACCGCATCGGCATGACGCTGGCGGTCTCGGGCATCTCCTTTCCCGCCTTTGCGCTGGGCATGCTGCTGATGCAGGTGTTCTCGGTGCAGCTGGGCTGGCTGCCCACCGTCGGTGCCGATTCGTGGCGCCACTACATCCTGCCCTCGCTCACGCTGGGGGCTGCCGTCGCGGCCGTGATGGCGCGCTTCACGCGCTCATCCTTCATCGAGGTGATCCAGGAAGACTTCGTGCGCACCGCGCGCGCCAAGGGCGTGTCCGAAAAGTGGGTGGTGCTCAAGCACTGCCTGCGCAATGCGCTGATTCCTGTGGTGACCATGATGGGCCTGCAGTTCGGCTTCCTGCTGGGCGGCTCGATCGTGGTCGAGGCCGTCTTCAACTGGCCGGGGCTGGGCCGCCTGCTGGTCGACGCGATCGAGATGCGCGACTACCCCATCATCCAGACGCTGGTGCTGCTCTTCTCGCTCGAGTTCATCCTGATCAACCTCGTGGTCGACGTGCTGTATGGCTTTATCAACCCGACCATCCGCTACAAGTGAAGCCACGACCATGACGACTTCTTCCACGGTCGCTGCAGACAACACGGTGCGCACGCCCTGGCGCGAGTTCTGGCGCAAGTTCCGCATGCAGCACGTCGCCTTCGGCGCGCTGATCTTCGTGGTGCTGCTGGTGGGGGTCGCGGTGCTCGCGCCATGGATCGCGCCCTACGACGCCGAGAACTTCTTCGACTACGACCGCATCAACCAGGGCCCGTCGCTGGTGCACTGGTTCGGCGTCGACCCGCTGGGCCGCGACATCTTCAGCCGCATCCTGATGGGCACGCGCATCTCGCTGGCGGCCGGCTTCTTCTCGGTGGTGCTGGGTGCCATCATCGGTACCGTGTTCGGCCTCCTGGCCGGCTACTACGGCGGCTGGTGGGACCGCATCGTCATGCGCATCTCCGACGTGCTCTTCGCCTTCCCGGGCGTGCTGCTCGCGCTGGGCGTGGTGGCGATTCTCGGCAGCGGCATGGTCAACGTGGTGATCGCGGTGTCGGTCTTCAGCGTGCCGGCCTTCGCGCGCCTGGTGCGCGGCAACACGCTGGTGCTGAAGAACCTGACCTACATCGAGGCCACGCAGAGCATCGGCGCGAGCGACCGGACCATCCTGCTGCGGCACATCCTGCCGGGCACCATCTCGGCCATCGTCGTGTACTTCACGATGCGGCTGGGCACCTCGATCATCACGGCGGCGAGCCTGTCCTTCCTCG
The DNA here is from genome assembly GCF_030317205.1 of Variovorax sp. J2L1-78. Lineage (NCBI taxonomy): Bacteria > Pseudomonadati > Pseudomonadota > Betaproteobacteria > Burkholderiales > Comamonadaceae > Variovorax > Variovorax arabinosiphilus. The sequence continues at coordinate 916,919 of NZ_JASZYB010000002.1, forward strand.
GCCTCGGCGCGCAGCCGCCGACGCCCGAGTGGGGCGCGATGCTCAACGAGGCGCGTGCCGACATGGTCAACGCACCACATGTGGCGCTGTTCCCGTCGTTCGCGATCTTCTTCACGGTGCTGGCCTTCAACCTGCTGGGCGACGGTCTGCGCGACGCGCTCGATCCGAAGATCGATCGGCTGTAGCCATGGCCCTCCCGGTCCCGCGCATCGGCCTCCTGCCTTCGGGTGCGCGCGATGCGATCACCGATGTGGAGGGCGTGACCGTCGGCCATGCGACGCTCGACGAGGGTGAGGTGCAGACGGGCGTGACCGTGGTGCGCCCGCATGGCGGTGACCCCTACCGGCAGCGCGTGCCGGCCGGCTTCGCGGTGCTCAACGGTTTCGGCAAGAGCGTGGGGCTGGTGCAGGTCGAGGAACTCGGCGTGCTCGAAACGCCGATTGCGCTGACCAACACCTTCTCGGTGCCCGCCGTGGCGGCAGCACAGATCCGCCACTGCGTCGCAGTAAACCCTGAATGCGGCCGCACGCTGCCGACGGTGAACCCGCTCGTCTTCGAATGCAACGACGGCTACCTCAACGACATCCAGCGCATGGCGGTGACCGAGGCCGACTACCTGCGAGCCTGGTCTGGCGCGGGCAAGGTCTTCGCGCAAGGCGCGATCGGCGCAGGGCGCGGCATGTCCAGCTTCGGCCTCAAAGGCGGCGTGGGCAGTGCCTCGCGGTGCTTGACGATCGGCGCAACCCCCTTCACCGTGGGCGCGCTGGTGCTGGCGAACTACGGCCGGCCCGAACAACTGGCGGTGGCCGGCGACGCGTGGGGCCCGCGCCTTGCGGACGCCCTCGGCGCGCTGGACGCCGGCCCCGAGAAGGGCTCGATCATCATGCTGCTCGCCACCGATGCGCCGCTCGATGCGCGCCAGCTGCGCCGCCTCGCGTTGCGCGCCGGGGCGGGGCTCGCACGCACCGGCTCGGTCTTCGGCCACGGCAGCGGCGACATCGCGCTGGCCTTCTCGACCGCCTACACGCTGCCGCAGCGCGCCGACGCGCCCATGCCCGCGGTCGCGCTGCTGCACGATGCGCTGCTCGACCCGCTCTTCCAGGCCGCGGCCGACAGCACCGAACAGGCGATCCTGCATGCGCTGTGGCGCGCCCAAACCGTCACCGGCCGCGACGGCCATGTGCGGCGCGCGCTGCGCGATGTGCTGCCGCTTCCCACGAACTGACCCTATGAAAATCCTGATCTCTACCGACATCGAAGGCGTGGCCGGCGTCTACCACCCGCAGCAGACGCGCGCAGGCAACGGCGAGTACGAACGTGCCCGCCGCTGGATGACCGAGGAGGCCAACGCCGCCATCGCCGGCGCCTTCGACGGTGGTGCGACCGAGGTCTACGTGAACGACTCGCACGGCGACTTCCGCAACCTGCTGCCCGACCTGCTCGACCCGCGCGCCCAGGCGATCCAGGGCAAGCCGCGCTACCTCAGCATGGTGGCGGGCGTCGAGCTGGGCATGGACGGCGTCTGCATGGTGGGCTACCACGCGCGCGCGCAAGGTGCCGGCATCCTGGCCCACACCATCAACAGCTTTGCCTTCGCGGCCATCGAGTTCGACGGCCAGCCGATGAGCGAGGCCGGCCTCTACGGGGCGCTGGCGGGCGCGTACGGTGCGCCGGTGCTGATGGCGAGCGGCGACGACCTGTTCATCGAAGAAACGCGTCCGCTGTTTCCGTGGGTGACCTTCGTGCAGACCAAGCGTGCGACGGGGCAGACCAGCGGCATCTCGTTGTCACCGGCGCAGTCGTGTGCAGCGATCCGTGCGGGCGTGGTCGCCGCGATCGCAGCGCGCGGGGCCGTCAAGCCGCTCGTGTGGCCGACGCCGCTGCGCGTGACGCTGCGCACGCAGACACCGGCGCTGGCCGACCTGTTCTGCCAGTGGCCCACCTTCGAGCGCGTCACGCCGGTCGAACTGCGCTTCGGCGCGCCTTCGGTCGAGGCGGCGGTACGAATGCTCAATTGCTGCTCTGCGATGTCGGCCATGCTGCGGTAGCCCCACGCGAATGGCATGATCCGGACCCATATCGGGGCCGCCACGCATGCGGGCCCTGGCCAACAGGGAGGACTGTCATGCCATCGAATTCCACCACCGCGCCGTCCATCGCGCGCACCGGGCTGAAAGCCGGTGCCGCTTTTGCCGTCTCGGTCATCCAGGGCCTCGTGCTCGCCTTCGTGCTGGGCGGCGGTGTGTTCGCGTTCTACGTCACGCAACTGAGCGGACCGGGCGCGCCTGCTGCGCGCGCGGGTGGCGCCGGTGCCACGCTGGCGCTGCTCGTGTCGCCCACCTTGCTGGTGGCCACGCTGCTGCTCTTCTTCATGCCGCTTTACGTGATGGTCGGCGTCGCGCACGGTCGTCGCAAAGCCTTGCACAAGGTGGCGGCCGACCACGGCGATGCGATGTCGCAGCGGCTGGCCATCGCGATCGCCAGCCGCATCGAAGCGATGCCGCGCACGCACGGTGCGCTCCAACGCACCGCCGATTGGCTGTCGGTCGACCAGCTCTGCAGTCAGGTGGCGCCGATGCTTGGCAAAGGCCGTGCGGTCCGCGCCGTGATCGCGTTCGTGCTGAAGCGTTTGCCTCTGTCCGAGATGTTGGCCGAGTGGCAGCAGGCGCGCGCCGACATGCCCGACCAGCCCACGCCGCCCGGCGTCGACAAGCCGACGGATCCGGCGCTGCGCGAACTGCTCACACGCCGCATTGCCGAGACGCTGAACGACCTGGGCGCGCCCTCGCGCACGCCGCTCTATATCGCCTTCGCAGCGCATGCCGCGCTGCTCGGCATCGGTCTCTGGCTGGTGTGGTGAGTCGACTGAACTGAACGAGGGGCTCAGAGCCCGAGCATCAGCTTCAGGTTCTGCACCGCCGCGCCGCTGGCGCCCTTGCCCAGGTTGTCGAGCCGAGCGATCACCACGGCATGGCGATGGTCCTCGTTCGGGAACACCCGCAGCTCGAGCTGGTTGGTGTCGTTCAGCGCCGTGGGCTCGAGCTTGCCGTCCGGCGTGGGCGGCAGCACCGTGACGAACTTGTCCGGCGTGTTGCTCTGCGCATAGTGCGCAGCCAGCACGTCGTGCAGGTCGCCGGCCTTGGGCTTGCCCGGCAGGTCGTCGAGATGCAGCGGCAACTGCACCAGCATGCCTTGCTTGAAGTTGCCCACCGACGGGATGAAGATCGGCCGGCGCGTGAGACCGGTGAACTTCATGATCTCCGGGATGTGCTTGTGCTTGAGCCCGAGCGCGTACGTTTCGTAGGGTGGCGCTTCACCCTTCTCGTAAGCCTCGATCATGGTGCGGCCGCCGCCCGAATAGCCACTGACCGAGGGCAGGGCGATCGGGAAATCCTTGGGCAGCAAGCCGGCATCGACCAGGGGGCGAACGATGGCGATGGCGCCGGTGGCGTAGCAGCCGGGGTTGCCCACGCGCTGGGCCTTCGCGACCGCCTGCCAGTGGCCTTCGACCAGCTCGGGGAAGCCGAAGACCCAGTCGGGGTGGGTGCGGTGCGCCGTCGAGGCGTCGATGATCTTGGGCTTCTTGCCCGGCAGCTGGTCGATGAGCGCGACGGATTCGATGGCCGCGTCGTCGTGCAGGCAGAGGATGACGAGGTCGACACCGGCCATCAGGTCACGCTTGGCGTTCGCGTCTTTTCGCAGCGCGGGCGCGATGCTGACGAGTTCGATCTGGGGCATCTTCGCGAGACGCTCGCGAATCTGCAGGCCGGTGGTGCCGGCTTCGCCGTCGATGAAGACCTTGGCCATGGTGTTTTTACCGATTGAGGGCTACGTGATGACCGCAGGCGCACGCGCGCCGTTGGTGCGGCGCACCATGATACAGTCGCCTGTTGTTCCCGCCCCCGCCCTCCGGTGCGCCGTGGCCCGTGAACAACAGCCAAATCCCTCTCCTGTTTTCAACCTCCGTTCCGAGAGACACCTCATGAAGATTCACGAGTACCAAGGCAAGGAAATTCTTGCCAAGTTCGGCGTGCCCGTGCCGCGCGGCATTCCGGCATACACGGTCCAGGAGGCGGTCGAGGCCGCCCAGAAACTTGGCGGCCCCGTGTGGGTGGTCAAGGCCCAGATCCACGCGGGCGGCCGCGGCAAGGGCGGCGGCGTCAAGGTCGCCAAGAGCATCGAAGACGTGAAGAAGCTCGCCGGCGAGATCCTCGGCATGCAGCTCGTCACGCACCAGACCGGCCCCGACGGCCAGAAGGTCCGTCGCCTGTACATCGAAGACGGCGCCGACATCAACAAGGAATACTACATTTCCGCCGTGACCGACCGCGCGACCCAGAAGGTCGCGTTCATCGCGTCGAGCGAAGGCGGCATGGACATCGAGGAAGTGGCGCATTCGTCGCCCGAGAAGATCATCACGGTCTTCGCCGACCCGCTGCTGGGCCTGACCGACGCGCAAGCCAAGGAAATTTCCGACGGCATCGGCATGCCGGCCGATTCGACCGCGCAGACGGTCGACATCCTCAAGAAGCTCTACACCTGCTACATGGAGACGGATGCCTCGCTGGTCGAGATCAACCCGCTCAACCGTGACAGCAAGGGCAACGTGATGGCCCTGGACGCGAAGTTCAACTTCGACCCGAACGCGCTGTTCCGCCACCCCGAGATCGTCGCCCTGCGCGACCTCGACGAAGAAGACCCGGCCGAAGTCGAAGCCTCGAAGTTCGACCTCGCCTACATCTCGCTCGACGGCAACATCGGCTGCCTGGTGAACGGCGCCGGCCTGGCCATGGCCACCATGGACACCATCAAGCTGTTCGGCGGCGAGCCGGCCAACTTCCTGGACGTGGGCGGCGGTGCCACCCCCGAGAAGGTGACCGAAGCCTTCAAGATCATGCTCAAGAACAAGAACGTCAAGGGCATCCTGGTCAACATCTTCGGCGGCATCATGAAGTGCGACACCATCGCCACCGGCGTGATCGCAGCCTGCAAGGCCGTGAACCTCTCCGTGCCGCTGGTCGTGCGCATGAAGGGCACGAACGAAGTCGAAGGCAAGAAGATGCTGGCCGATTCGGGCCTGCCCATCATCAGCGCCGACACGATGGCCGACGCGGCCCAAAAAGTGGTTGCGGCAGTCGCCAAGTAAGGAACAAGTCATGTCGATCTACATCAACAAAGACACCAAGGTCATCACCCAAGGCATCACCGGCAAGACCGGGCAGTTCCACACGGAAAAGTGCCAGGAATACGCGAACGGCAAGAACGCCTTCGTCGCCGGCGTGAACCCGAAGAAGGCCGGCGAGTCGATCTTCGGCATTCCAATTTTCGGCTCGGTCAAGGAAGCCGCCTCGCAGACCGGCGCGACCGTGTCGGTGATCTACGTGCCGCCTCCGGGCGCCGCGGCCGCCATCTGGGAAGCCGTCGAAGCCGACCTGGACATGGCGATCTGCATCACCGAAGGCATTCCGGTCAAGGACATGCTCGAAGTGCGCAACAAGATGAAGGCCAAGGAAGCCGCCGGCGGCAAGAAAACGCTGCTGCTCGGCCCGAACTGCCCCGGCCTGATCACGCCCGACGAAATCAAGATCGGCATCATGCCCGGCCACATCCACCGCAAGGGTCGCATCGGCGTGGTCTCGCGCTCGGGCACGCTGACCTATGAAGCCGTGGCGCAACTGACCGAAATCGGCCTGGGCCAATCGTCGGCCGTGGGCATCGGCGGTGACCCGATCAATGGCCTGAAGCACATCGACGTGATGAAGGCCTTCAACGACGATCCGGACACCGACGCGGTCATCATGATCGGCGAAATCGGCGGCCCGGACGAAGCCGACGCGGCCCGCTGGTGCAAGCTGAACATGAAGAAGCCGGTCGTCGGCTTCATCGCCGGTGTCACGGCGCCTCCGGGCAAGCGCATGGGCCACGCCGGCGCGCTGATCTCGGGCGGTGCCGACACGGCCGATGCCAAGCTCGCCATCATGGAAGAGTCGGGCTTCACCGTGACGCGCAACTTCTCGGAACTGGCCAAGCTGCTCAAGGCCAAGCTGTAAGACTCGCGTCCCATCGCCACACACAAACGAAGAGCGCTCGCAATCCATATTGCGGGCGCTTTTTCTATACATAACAGTGGAATAGAGACATGGAACTCCTTCAAAGCGCCGACTTCTGGATCGGCCTGATCAAGATTGTCTGGATCAACATCATTCTTTCGGGCGACAACGCGGTGGTGATCGCGCTGGCCGCCCGCTCGCTGCCGCCCGCGCAGCAGAAAAAAGCCGTGCTCTTCGGCTCGGGTGCGGCCGTGGTGCTGCGCATCGTGCTGACCGTGGTGGCGGCCAAGCTGCTCGCGCTGCCCTTCCTGCAGGTCGTCGGCGGCCTGCTGCTGCTGTGGATCGGCCTGCAACTGCTGGGCGACGAGGAAGAGGGCGAAGGCGAGAGCAAGGAATACGGCAGCCTCATGGCCGCCGTTCGCACCATCCTGATCGCCGACCTGGTGATGAGCCTGGACAACGTGATCGCTGTGGCGGCCGCGGCACAAGGCGACACCACGCTGCTGATCCTGGGCCTGGCCATCAGCATTCCCTTGGTGATTTTCGGCAGCACGCTCATGATTAAGCTGATGGAACGTTTCCCCATCATCGTGATGCTCGGTGCGGCACTCATCGGCTGGGTCGGTGGCGAGACCATCGTCAGCGATGTCTTCCTGCGCGATGTGCTGGCCGCCAACCCGTGGCTCCACTATGCGGCGGCGGCTGCCGGCGCCGCTTTCGTGGTGTTCGTCGGGCGCTGGCTCGGGCGCCGCGCTGCCCACGGGCCTGCACACTGACGCACCGCCCGCGCCCCTTGTCGTAGCCCTTCATGAACCGCCCCGATCCCACTCCTTCGTCCCTCCAGGACAGCATCCGGTCATGGGATTTCGCGGCGCTCACCGACGCGGGCCGGGTGCGCACCAACAACGAGGACGCGATCGCCTTCGATGCCTCGCTCGGCCTGGCCATCCTGGCCGACGGCATGGGCGGCTACAACGGCGGCGAAGTGGCCAGCGGCATGGCGATCGCCCTGCTGCAGGCCAGCTTCGGGCGCTGGCTGGCGCATGCCGGCGTCGACGCGCACGTGCGCGCCATCAAGCGCGCCCTGCAGGCCGGCACGGACGAGGCCAACGCCGCGATCCTGGAAGCCGGCGTTGCAAACATGCAACTTCAGGGCATGGGCACGACGCTGGTGCTGGGCGCCTTCGGGCCGCAGCGGGTGGTGGTCGGCCACATCGGCGACTCGCGCTGCTACCGGCTGCGGGACGGTCGGCTCGACCTGCTGACCCGCGATCACTCGCTGCTGCAGGAGCAACTGGATGCCGGGCTCATCACGCTGGCGCAGGCGGCGCAGTCGCCACACCGCAATCTGGTGACCCGCGCGCTGGGCATCGAGCCCTCGGTCGACCTGGAGACGCACGACCACGAGGCCCAGGTTGGTGACCTGTACCTGCTGTGCTCCGATGGCCTGAGCGAGATGGTGAGCGACGGGGAGATTTGCACGCTTCTGTTACAAAACTGCGACTTATCGCAGAAAGCACTACTTTTGGTTGCAGCCGCGAACGACAATGGCGGCAGGGACAATATTTCGGTCGTCCTTGCTCGCGCAGCCGGTGAACAATCGGCGCCAAGCAGCCCGGGTTGAGAGGTCCAGGAATCCGACGTTCCGCAGGGCCCGCTGATACAAACACGCAGTTCAGGAGTCGGCCATGCCGAAAATGATCGTTTCGATCGATGGGGTTGTCATCAAAGAAGTGACGCTCGCGAAGGACCGGACCACGCTGGGCCGGCGGCCTTACAACGACATCGTGATCGACAATCTGGCGATCAGCGGCGAGCATGCCGTGCTGCACATGATCGGCGGCGACGTCTACCTTGAAGACCTCAACAGCACCAACGGCACGTATGTCAATGCCCGCGCCATCAAGAAGCAGGCGCTGGAGAACAACGACGTCATCGAGGTCGGCAAGTACAAGATCCGCTACCTGGCCGGCGGCGAGCCGGGCGCAGTCGCGAGCGGCCCGGTGCGCGTCGGCCCGCCCATCGTCTCCGGGCCCATTCCCCTGTCGAGCGCGCCCACCGTGTCGTCGCCGCTGGGCGGACCGGTCGCTGCAGCGGCCATCCGCGTGCTCTCCGGCGTCGGCGCCGGACGTGAAATGTCCCTGGAAAAAGTCGTCACCACCATCGGCAAGCCGGGTGTGGCGGTCGCTGCCGTCACGCGGCGCCTGCACGGCTATGTGGTCGCCCCGATCGACGGCGGCACCATGCTCAACGGCGAACTGCTGGGCAACGAGGCCGTCGCCCTGCAGGATGGCGACGTGCTCGAGCTGGGCGGCACGCGCATGCAGTTCGTCCACGCCTGAGGCGGCGCGGCTCCACCGAGATCGGCGCTGCGCGCCATGAAAGCGCTGCGCCAGCACTGGCTGCGGATCCTCATCACGCTGGTTCCCGTGGTCATGGCCCTGGCCCATGCGACGGGCGCGTGGCGTTCCCCCTTCGTCGAACCCTTCGACAACTTCATCTACGACGCGCGGCTGCGGCTCACCATGCCGCGCACGCTCGACCCCCGCATCGTCATCGTCGACATCGACGACCCGAGTCTCCAGCAACTGGGCCAGTGGCCGTGGAGCCGCGACAAGCTGGCGCGCCTGACCGAGGAACTCATGAGCCGGCAGCAGGCGGCGGTGCTCGGCTATGACGTGCTCTTCGTCGAAGCCGATGGCAGCTCCGGTCTCGCGACCCTTCGCGACTTGGCCGAGGGCGCGCTGAAGGACAACCCGGCCTTCACCGTGGCGCTGGAGCGCATTGCGCCGAGCCTCGACTACGACGTCACCTTCGCGCAGTCGCTGGCCGGGGAGCGCGTGTCGCTCGGCTATTACTTCACGCAGACGGCCACGCCGCATGCCAAGGGCATGCTCCCGCCACCGGTGCTATCGACCGAGGCCTTCCCGCGCGGTCAGGCCTACGCCACGCGCTGGAACGGTTTCGCCGGCAGCATCGCGCCGCTGGCCACCGCGGCGCCGGCCAGCGGCTTCATCAACGTGCTGATCGAATCCAGCGAAGACGGCGTGGTGCGCGCCGCGCCGTTGCTCGCGCGCTATGACGGCGACGCGGCGACGCCGGGCTTCTACGAGTCCCTGGCCCTGGCCGTCTATCGCCTGGCGAAGGGCACGCCGCCGGTCCGGCCGGCGTTCACGCCGAACGCCCTGCAGCACTCGCCGGTCCTGCTCGAGGCGGTGGTTCTGGGCGCGCCCGCAGCGCCGCAGTTGCGGGTGCCCGTCGACCAGAGCGCGAGTCTGCTCGTGCCCTACCGCGGACCCGGTGGTGCCCGCGGCGGCTCGTTCCGCTACGTGGCCGCGGCGGACGTGCTGGCCGGCAAGCTCGCGCCCGCCGAGTTCAAGGACAAGATCGTCCTGGTCGGGGCCACGGCGCCAGGCCTGCAGGATCTTCGCGCAACACCGGTAGGCGCCGCCTTCCCTGGCGTGGAAGTGCACGCCAACATCATTTCCGGACTGCTCGATGGCCGGTTGCCCTTCGTGCCGGACTACGCGCCTGGCTACGACGTGCTGGTGCTGCTTGTCGCCGGGCTCACGCTGGCTTTCGGCATGTCGATGCTGCCCGCCTCGCGCGCCGTGCTGCTGGGTGCGGCCGTGGCCACCGTGGTGGTCGGCCTGAACGCCGTGCTGTTCGCCAGCTTCGGGCTGGTGCTGCCCCTGGCGGTCGCGCTGATGATGATGGCCATGGCCTTCGTGCTCAACATGAGCTGGGGCTACTTCGTGGAAGCGCGCGCGCGGCGCGGCCTGGCGCGGCTCTTCGGCACCTATGTGCCGCCGCAGCTGGTCGACGAAATGCTCGCCCGCCCCGAGCGCTACAGCATGCGGGCCGAGAGCAAGGAACTCACGGTGATGTTCTGCGACATGCGCGGCTTCACGCAGCTGTCCGAGTCGATGGCGCCGACCGAGCTGCAGGCCTTTCTCAACGCCGTCTTCAGCCGGCTCACCGAGATCATCAACGTCCACCGCGGCACGGTCGACAAGTACATGGGCGATTGCGTCATGGCCTTCTGGGGCGCGCCGGTCGACACGCCGCACCATGCCACCCTGGCCGTCCAGGCGGCGATCGAGATGGTCGCGGCCGTGCAGGAAATCAACCTCACCCACCGCGGCACCGGCCGCCCCCAGATCAGCGTGGGCATCGGCCTGAACACCGGCGTCATGAGTGTCGGCGACATGGGCTCCGCCGTGCGCCGCAGCTACACGGTCGTCGGCGACGCCGTCAACCTGGCGGCGCGCCTCGAAAGCCTCAGCGGCCATTACGGCACGCAGATCCTGGTGGCCGAGACCACGCGGCAGGCCGTGCCTACCTATGTGTGGCAGGAACTCGACCGGGTCTACGTCCGCGGCAAGGCCCGCGCCGTGGCCATCTTCACGCCAGTCGGGCGTGGCGGCGACGTGGGCGTGGCCCAGCGGGCACAGCTCGAACGCTGGTCATTGGTGCTTTCGGCTTACCGCGCGCAGCAATGGGCGGAGGGGCGGACCCTGCTGGCCCCTTTGCTGGCCGCCGATACGAAAAAAGTCCTTTACCAGCTTTACGCCAAGCGTTTAGCCTCCATGGCATTGCAGCCCAAAGACCCGAACTGGGACGGCGCAATCCGCTTCGATACCAAGTAACCAAGGGTCTTACACAATGCAGGTGCGTGTGCTCGGCTGTTCTGGCGCCATCGCCAAAGACTGCCGCACGACATCCTTTCTGGTCGACGACGACCTCCTCATCGACGCCGGCACCGGCGTCGGCGACCTCACGCTCGAGCAGATGGCCGGCATCGACGACGTGCTGCTGACGCACTCGCACCTCGACCACATCGCGGCGCTGCCGCTCATGATCGACGCCATCGCCTCCCGCCGGGCACAGCCCCTGCGGGTGCATGCGCTGCGCGCCACCATCGAGGCGCTGCGCGCCCACGTCTTCAACAACGTCATCTGGCCCGATTTCGCCAGCATCCCCAGCCGCGAGGCGCCCTTCGTCAGCTTCCACGACATCGCCATCGGCCAGACCTTGCAGCTCGGCAGCCGCCGCCCCAAGGCCATCGAGGTGCTGCCGGCCGTGCATACTGTGCCCGCCTGCGGCTACGCCGTGCGCTGCGCCGCCAGCCAGGGCCCGCACTGGGTTTTCACCGGCGACACCGAGCGCAACCCACCCTTCTGGGACCGCGTGAACGCCCTCGACGTGGCCATCCTCGTCATCGAAACCGCCTTCAGCGACCGCGAGAAGGCCCTGGCCGAGCGCAGCCTGCACCTGTCGCCTGCCAGCCTGGTCGACGAACTGGCCCATATCGCCCCCGGCCGGCACTACCCGATCTACATCACCCACACCAAGCCGGCCGAAACCGGCGAAATCATGAGCCAGATCGACGCCATCACGGCCGACTGGCAAGCGCGCGGCGTGGCGCAGCACGACATCCGCTGGTTGCAGACCGCCAGCGTATTGACCGTCTGAGTCGGACGGCCCAGCCGAAGGGACCGTCATCGACACTTTCGGCAGGCGTGACAGGTTTTGTCAGGGCATGAAGCCTTGAAACAACGAAATATGTCACTTCGTGTAAGCAGAACGTGAAGAACTGCACGTGAGGGGGCGGTTGCTGGCCTTCAGAACCCTGGCACGGTAGCTGCGGAGAGAAGACCGCGCCGGGGGCAGCGACCCGGACCCCGTCAACCAACCTGGAGTAAGTAATGAACCGTCGTTCCATCGCACGCAACGTGCAAAAGGGTTTCACCCTGATCGAGTTGATGATCGTTGTGGCGATCATCGGTATCTTGGCTGCCGTGGCGCTGCCGGCTTACCAGGACTACATGGGCCGCGCGCGCGTGTCAGAAATCATGCTTGCCGCATCGTCTGCCCGCACCGCCGTGTCCGAGGCAGCGGCAAATCTGAACAAGTTGCCACCAGATGCAAGCGTTTCCGTTCAAACTCAGACGTCGGACTACGTGGCAAGCGTGGGGTATGCTGGCGGGGTGATTACCGCAACGTCGTCCGATAGCAGCAAGTTGCCCGCGACCGCGCGGAGCAAAACCATCACTTTGACAGGCCACTATAACGGCACTACGGGTCAAGTTACCTGGGTTTGCAACGGCAGCATCCCGGCCAAGTTCCGTCCGTCATCCTGCCAGAGCTAAGCGGCACCCGCGGGTGATCCTAACGCCTGCCAAACCCGCCCTTGTGGGCGGGTTTCTTTTTTCAGCGGCCGCCCCCGTCGGGGCGGTCGTGGCGTTGATGCTCGTTGTCTGGCTCCTGTTTGCGCCAGCCTTGCCGGGCATTGTCCAGTTTGATGATCTGGGCAACCTCTCTAACCTGAACACGATCACCGGGCTGGATTCGGCCTGGAACTGGGTACGCCAAGGGAGGGCGGGGCCGCTGGGCCGTCCCCTTGCTTTGGTCACATTCGCACTGCAGCACTACGAGTGGCCACAACCGTACGCGCTACTGCTGTGGAATATTGCGCTACACATCGTCAATGCTCTGTTGGTCCTTTGGCTTGCCGTGTTGGTGGCGCAACGGTTGGGCGCTGCGAATGAAAAGCAGCTTGCGATTGGGTTCCTGGTCGCCCTCTGCTGGGCGATATTGCCCCTCTTGAACACCTCCACGCTGTTCATCATTCAGCGCATGACTTTGCTGTCCAGCACCTTCATGCTGGCGGGCCTGATTGCCTATCTCAAAGTGCGGGGTCCGGTCGATGTCAGCTGGAGGCGGCAGTTGCTGGCACTGGGATTGCTTGCCGCCTTTGGTGTACTGGCGTTATTAACCAAGGAAAACGGTGCTCTCACCGTCGTCTATGGCCTGATTCTTGAACTTTGCGTACTCACAACTCGCGGCAAGCGGAAGCTCAGCCTTGTCGCCATTGCGCTGATCCTGGGTTGCGTGCTCCTGCTCGCCAAGCTGGCGCCGTTCTTGTCCTGGGCCAGCAGCACCGAGCTTCAGCGCGGGTTCACTCTGCCAGAGCGCTTGGCGAGCCAAGGGATCCTGCTTCTAGCCTACGTGAAGGGACTTCTTGTACCAAGCCCAAGCGACCTGAACCCGTTTCGCGGCTATAGCGCTAATCATGGCGCGCTTGCCACGCTGTGGGGCATGGGGCTCTGGGCCGGGTTGATGCTGAGCCCGTTGTTTGCGTGGTGGCGTGGCTGGCGCCTGCCTGCCTTGTCGTTGGCCTGGTTTTTTTACGGTCACATCATGGAGTCGGGATGGGTCCCGCTGGAACTCTATTTCGCGCACCGCAACTACTTGCCTGCTGTTGGACTGGTGTTTGGACTGGTATTTGGTCTTTTGAGTCTTCGGCAGAACACGGGCCTTTGGCGAAGCGTTTTCGTCATCTACCTCGTCGTGCTCGGCGGCATCACATGGATGAATACATCACTGTGGGGCGACAGGGAACTGGCGGCGGAGATCTGGGCAAAGGAACAACCGCTCAGCGGCCGCGCTGCCATGAATCTGGCGTATGAACTCAATAGGACGCAAGGTCTGGGCGCGGCACAGATCTACCTTGACCGCTTCGTGACGGACAGCCGTGACAGCGCGGGTTTACGCTTGGTTGGGCTGTCCAATGCATGCGAGTTGGAACCCAAAGCAGACCATTCCAAGCGCGTGAGCCAAGCCAAAGACGCGATTCTCACGCAGCCTTACGAAGGATGGGCCTCGGACACGGTCGAGAAGTTGATGGCGCTGGTCAGAAAAGGCGGATGCCCCGGCCTAACTCAACAACAGGTCGCCGACATCGCGGCGGCCTTCTTGGCCCGACCGGCCTATCAGGAACACAGATCCATCGCCAGCAATATGCTCTCCATCATAGGGCTGGTCGCCATGGACCAAGGCAATACAAGAATTGCCATGGATTTCTATCTGCAAGCTATCGAACATTCGGCCACGTACGCCATGGCCAATCTTTATGTTTTTCTTGCGCAGCAACATCCAGTCTACGCAGACCTGAAGAGACTACGCACGGCGGTCGAGAAAGCCCCATTGCCACGGGGCACATCACAGGCTGAATGGGAGCAATTGCTTGCAAGCATTGACTCACAGATAAAGGCTTCGCCATCCTCCGATAACGCTCTAGCACCTTCTTGAGAAATGCCAAGGATCGAATGATCAAATGAAAAAAACAATAACACTAGATCTTGCTTAAAAAATGGAATTTCGTATGAAATTCTCTGTCGTCCTTCCTGCTAAAAATGAGTCGTCTGCGGTCGGCTCGACGGTAGCTCGCGTGCGAGCGGTACTGCCAGATGCGGAAATTCTGGTCATTGATGATGGATCAACCGACGGTACTGCCATGCAGGCCCAGATGGCTGGTGCTAATGTCATCAAGCACCCGTACAGCAAAGGCAACGGAGCTGCAATCAAGACAGGCGCGCGTTTGGCGACAGGGGACTGCATCGTGTTTATGGATGCCGATGGGCAGCACGACCCAGCGGACATTCCTCGCCTCCTGCGGGAGCTGAAAAACGGTCACGATATGGTCGTCGGTGCTCGGCAAAAGGGCTCGCAAGCAAGCATGGGGCGCGGATTGGCCAACGGGCTTTACAACCGTCTCGCCAGTTGGATGACGGGACACGCCGTCCAGGATTTGACCTCTGGCTACCGTGCTGTGCGGGCAGAAAAATTCCGCGAGTTTCTCTATCTTCTGCCTAACGGATTCTCGTACCCCACCACCTCCACCATGGCCTTCTTTCGTGCGGGCTATTCAGTTGGCTACATTCCCATTCACGCGGCAAAGCGGCTCGGCAAAAGCCATATACGGCTGCTGCGCGACGGCGCCCGCTTCTTGCTCATCATCTTCAAGATCGGCACGTTGTATTCGCCCTTGAAGATCTTCGCGCCGATTGCCTTCACCATGTTTGGCCTCGCTTCCACATGGTACGGCTGGACATGGTGGCATGAGGGCCGATTCACCAATATGAGCGCCTTACTGTACAGCGGCAGCGTCATGGTGTTTCTGATGGGACTGATCTCGGAGCAGATCACGGCACTCATGTACAAGGGGGATAGCTGATTGGACGCGCGGAAAACGACGCAGATTCTCTCCACGTGAATATTCCAGTAGATCTTCCCCGATTGGTCCGGGGATGCCAAAAAAGGTAGGCGCAATGCCAAATTTTTGGAATGGAATGCGGACGGACACGCTTTGGCAGCTCGCCGAGCGCGGCTTGCGTGCAGGTCTTGGTTTTGCGCTAAGCATTTTGATCGCGCGAACGCTCGGCCCAGTGGACTTCGGCCTTTACAGCTACGCACTTGCGACCATTGCCCTGTTCGCATTCCTTGGGCAAGCGGGCCTTGAGTCGCTGGTAATTCGCGAACTCGTACGGGATCCGAAGCGAGTTGTACCCATTTTGAATGGAAGTTTGTACCTGCGCTCGGGCGGCGCAGTGTGCGCAGCCCTCGGCTCGATTGGCGCGGCGATGCTGTTCGCGCCGACCGAAACACAGAGCGCCGTCTTAATTGTTTGCATTTTGTCGCTGTCTGGATTGCTGCAGGCCGGCTGGGTTATAGAAAGTCTGTTGCTTGCGAACCGCGAGTTCGCTGAGGTTGCCAAAACCAAGATATTGGCCTATGGGTTCGCAGCAGGGCTTCGCGTTGTAGCGCTGCTGCTTCCCTCGCCGTTGGTATATCTCGCCGTCGCAACCGTCCTTGAATCACTGTTGTGCCTCGTGCTTCTTTGGCGTGCATCCCATCGCCAATTCGCGATCGGCTGGAGTTCCGTGGACAAGCCCGATTTCAAACAAATCGCGGCACTTGCCAGATTGGCCATGCCTATGCTTCTTTCCGCATTCACCGTTGCGATGTACAGCCGGATCGATGTCTTCATGCTCGGCCGCATGCTTGGCTACGAGGCCGCCGGCCTGTATACAGCTGGCACGCTGCTGTCCGAAGGCTTTTATCTCTTCCCGATGGCGGTGATGGCAGCGGCAGGCCCACGCCTTGCACAACTCTTCATGCACGACCAAGCCGCGTTTGCCCATGAGTTGCACCGCGTCCTTCGGATCTTGTCCGCAATTGGGCTCGGCATCGCATTGGCCGTTACCTTTCTCGCGCCGCTCGTGCTGCCTCGCCTCTTCGGGTCAACCTATGCAATGGCAAGTCCAGTCCTGCAAATTCATATCTGGTCGACGTGGGCGGTATTCGTCAGCGCGGTCAGCGATGCGTACTACATTAACCACGACCTGCGCCGGCTCTATCTGCTTAAAACCGCCGTCGCCGCGATCGTTAACATCGGTGTCAACCTCGTGCTCATACCGCGGCTGGGCCCAGTGGGCGCGGCTTGGGCGACGCTCGTGGCGTACTCGAGCTCCGCGATTTTTTTCGGCGCTCTGTCACCTACAACCCGTCCGCTTTTCAAAATGCAGTTACGCGCGATCATGGGGATCCCTTCTCCGCATCGTATTGCACGGAGTACCAAGGAATGAAAGAACACGGCGCTTATTCGTCGTCCGAGGCCGCCACCTATGAAGCCGATCGCGCAGTCGAACCGCTATGGCATCTGGAGAATGCATTTGTCCGCGCGCTCTTGGCCCGATCCGTTGCGGACACGGTTCTCGACGCGCCCGTGGGCACCGGGCGCTTTCTTGACCTGTATGAAGGCAGAGCTGTAACGGGCATCGATCTGTCGACTTCAATGCTCGATGAGGCAAGCAAGCGCGCTACGAGCTTAGGGTTGTCGAATGTGGCTCTGCGTCAGAGCAGCGTTACCTCGCTGCCGTTTGCCGACAAGCAGTTCGACTTCGTGGTCTCTTGGCGTCTGTTTCACCTCCTGCCACCTGACACGGTCGTGCCTGCGTTGACGGAACTCGCGCGCGTATGCCAAGGGACCTTATGCATCCAGACCTATGAGCGCGCGCCTTCGCTGTTGCGGTTGATCGCCAAAGCGAAGCGATGGGCGAGACGTCTGAAACTCGTCTTCTCCGACAAGCGACAACTTACGCCGTGGAGCCATATCCGGGCGTACACGCACTCCCGGGAAGCCATCGAGCAAGCGGCCCACAGCGCGGGCCTTGGGGCCCCCGCTACTCGGAGCTTTCTCGGCGACTACGAGGGCACGCGGGTCATGGCCTTAGTCTGGATGTTGCGTTGATGAGTGTCCTTGTTGGCAGGCTTGCACTGGCCTTCGCGCGGAAGCGCACCGTCGCTATCGCCGATTGCGTGCATTTTTGTGCATACCGGTATGGACGCGACGAAACGAATCCCTATGAGCAATACGCCAAGGATCTGGCCGAAGGCCTACCCCAGCAAGCTGCGCGTGAGCGCTTTGTCACGTATGTTCGAGGCTATCGACCACGAAACTTGGGGGAAGCGCTTGGCGTTGTACTGTCAAAGCCCTATCCCCTCTGGTTTCTGCCTTGGCGCACATCCGAGCAGGTTCGCAGGTCGTCCGGTTGGTTGAGCAGTGCTCGTTCAGTCGTAGACGTTATGACGCACTTCTCTGATGAGGGGATACCGATGAGCCTCATGCAAAAGGAGTTCGCATGGCATGAGGGCGCCTTCGCGTCTATCGCCGAGAAAGGCTACGTGCCGCAACGCTATGGCTATATCTGGGGCCGTGAACTGCGAGGAGACCGCTCAGCCTACCTCATGGCAGATGGCAACCACCGCATAAGCGCGCTCGCAGCACTCGGAAGCACAGAGGTCGTCATCAAGCTGCCGCTCAGCACGGCCGTCATACGCCAGAAGGTCGACGAATGGCCATTGGTACGAGCGGGCGAAATGACGCAAGAGGATGCCTTAATCGTGTTTGATGCGTATCTGAATGGCAACGCGTCTCCCGCACGATCTGAGCAGCTGGCAGACCTGATTGGCTAGAGGATCTGTTGTGCCCAACAACTTCGCAGCACGATGGCTTCCACCCGCGATTCGCCAAGCGGCGAATCGCTTTTTGGGCGCGGCAATTGTCTTCCGCGGTCCTTTCAGCAATTGGGTGGCGGCATCCGCTTCGACCAAGGGCTACGATAACGGGGCAATCCTGGAGCGGGTGTCACGGGCGACGCGCCAAGTGCTCGCAGGTTCAGCTCGCTTCGAGCAAGACGGCATCGTATTTCACGCCGAACCACCACCCACGCATGCGCTCGGAGGATTGTTGATTGCCGCCGCACTTGAGGGTGGGCGTCTGTCGGTGCTCGATTTCGGCGGCGGCCTTGCGTCTCACTACCTACGCTGGCGTCCGCTGCTGACGCCCCTGCCCGAAGTACGCTGGGCCGTGGTAGAGCAAGGAAAATTCGTTTCTGAGGGTAATGCACTTTTTAGTGCGAATATGTCGGTGTCTTTCCACGCAGAGATCGCTGGTGTCGCGTCGCCTCCTAACGCTGTGCTTGCCTCAAGCGTGCTGCAATATCTTCCCGAGCCGTACCGGATATTGCAGCAGCTGATCGACCTCGCCCCGCGTGTGATCGTTCTCGATCGCACGGCCTACGGAGAAGAAGAGACAGTGGTCACCCAATTCGTGCCGCGGCGCCTTGGTAAGGCAAGCTACCCGCTGTGGGTGCTATCGCGCAGCAGGGTGCACGCCGCCCTGTCTAAAAACTACACGCTACTCACCGAATTCGATGCAGCCGACCGACCGTTCGAAGTCCCGGGAGTCCGTGCTTCTTACCATGGCTCCATCTGGCTTCGCCGCGTATGAGCATCAGATCGCTCGCAAGTCCATTCTTCCTTGCACACCGTGCCCTGCGGGCGGAGATCGCCAGAATGGCCAAAGATTCTGTAGGCACTGTCATCGACGTGGGCTGCGGAACAGCACCGTATCGCGAACTGTTCGCACACGCCCGCTATGTCGGTATCGAAGTCGCCAGCGGCTCGAAGTTCGGCAGCGCCAAGGGCGGCGCCGACGTGCTATACGATGGTCGAAACCTTCCACTCGCGGATGGAAGCGTCGACAACGTTCTTTGCAACCAAGTGCTTGAACACGTGTTCGAGCCTATAGATTTTTTATCAGAACTGCATCGCGTGCTCCGGACCGGGGGGCGGCTCATGGTGACGGTTCCCTTCGTGTGGGACGAGCATGAGCAACCTTATGACTTTGCACGGTATTCGTCGTTCGGGCTCAGGCACTTGGCGGCGAGGTGCGGGTTCGAGGTTGCCGAGGCCCGGCGCACGCTGGGGGATGCGAGCCTGTTCGCACAGCTCTGGCTGGCGTATTGGTTCAAGGTCGTCCATCGCAGTGGGCGACATTCGCTGGCAGGCAAGGTATTTTTGGCCGCGATAAGTGTGCCTGTGAATGTTGCTGGACTGGTGCTTGCAAAACTGCTCCCGGCCAGCCCCGATCTCTACCTTGACAACGTGGTAACCATGACCCGACTACCGGGGGAGCTTGCGCAAAGATGAATGAAGCCTGGTTGAACACACGCGTGCTGATTACCGGCGGTCTCGGCTTCATCGGCTCAAACCTTGCGCGCAGGCTTGTTGGCTCGGGCGCCCAAGTCACCTTGGTCGACAGTCTGATCCCGGAGTACGGCGGCAATGTGCGGAACATCGCCGATATCCGCGACCGCGTGTCAGTGAACTTGTCAGACGTGCGCGATCGCCACGGCTTTCGCGCTCTCGTTCAGGGTCAGCAAGTGCTGTTCAATCTCGCGGGCCAGACCAGCCACCAGGATTCGATGAACGACCCGTTCACCGACTTGGACATTAACGCCACTTCACAGCTTGCGATTCTTG
Source organism: Variovorax sp. J2L1-78 (assembly GCF_030317205.1). Lineage (NCBI taxonomy): Bacteria > Pseudomonadati > Pseudomonadota > Betaproteobacteria > Burkholderiales > Comamonadaceae > Variovorax > Variovorax arabinosiphilus. The sequence goes on from NZ_JASZYB010000002.1 coordinate 936,640, forward strand.
AAGCATGCCGTTCCATCAACCCTGGCATTCGCATCGTGTTTGCAAGCACACGACAGATCTACGGCCGTCCAGACTACCTTCCCGTCGATGAGAAGCATCCGGTTCGACCGACCGATGTGAACGGCATCAACAAGATGGCGGGTGAGTGGTACCACATCCTCTATAACAATGTGTATGGAATTCGTGCATGTGCACTGCGCCTGAGCAATACATACGGACGCGGCATGCGCATCAAAGACGCACGTCAGACCTTTCTTGGCATCTGGATCAAGCACGTGCTTGAAGGCCATCCGTTTTCGGTGTGGGGGGGCGAACAGTTGCGAGACTTCAACCACGTCGATGATGTTGTCGACGCAATGCTGCTCGCGGCTGTTGACGAGCGTGCGGCCGGCAAAGTGTTCAATCTCGGCGACAGCGACATTATTTCGTTGCGTTCGCTGGCCGACCGCCTTATCAAGGCCAATGGCAGTGGTGCTTACGAAATCCACGCCTTCCCGGAAGAACGCAAGCGCATCGACATTGGCGACTATTACGCCGATTTCTCCAGCTTCGCCGCGCTCGGATGGAGCCCGCGAGTTCGCTTGGCCGAAGGTCTGCGCGATACGCTCGACTACTACCGCGCGAATCTCGCCGATTACATCTGACATGAGGCGCCCCATTCCCCAATGCAGCCCGCTCGCTGCGTATCAAGCCCAGGCGGCCGACATTGATGCGGCGATCCGCGACACGCTGGAGGCCGGACGTTATGTGCTCGGCCCCCGCGTTGCGGGTTTCGAAGCAAGCTTTGCGCGGTGGATCGGCGTTGCGCACGGTCTGGGCGTGGCCAATGGCACAGACGCCCTCGAGCTCGCGTTGCGCGCACTCGGTGTCGGTGCTGGCGATTTTGTGGTGACAAGTTCCATGAGTGCAGTAGCAACGGCGGTGGCCATCCGCAAAGCCGGTGCGTCACCCCTATTCGCCGACATCGATCCGGAGCATGGGCTTGTCGACCCGGCGGGCATCGACGCATTGTTTGCCTCGCATGGACAACGTATCCGCGCCCTAGTGCCTGTGCATCTCTATGGACGTTGCGTGGACATGGATGCGATCATGGCCACCGCCCGTCGGCATGGCGTGCCGGTTGTGGAGGACTGTGCGCAGGCGCATGGTGCGCAGTGGAGCGGGCGCGCGGCAGGTTCCTTCGGTGCGTTCGGCAGCTTCAGCTTCTATCCGACCAAGAATCTCGGTGCGATCGGCGACGGCGGCGCGCTGGTGACCGATGACGCGGAATTGCGTGAACGCGCACGCCTGTTGCGGGAATATGGCTGGAAAACACGCTACATCAGCGACATCGAAGGTGGCAACAGCCGGCTCGATGAGCTGCAGGCGGCAGTTCTTCAGGTGAAGCTGGCTCGCCTGCATGAAGACAATGCAGCTCGGCACCGGATCGCGCAGGTGTATCGCGAAGGGCTTCGACATGCCGAGATACAGGTCTTTCGCGGCGATGACACCGGGCATGTCTATCACCAGTTCGTTGTGCTTTCGGAGGCGCGCGACGCGCTGCAGGCGCACTTGGCATCGCATGAGATCGGTTCACTCGTGCACTACCCAGCCGCGATTCATATGCAGCCTGCGTATGCGTCCGCTGACTACGCGCCAGTGCCACTGCCCAACACCGAACGCTGGACCTCGCGCGTGTTGAGCCTGCCGATGTATCCCCAGCTGCCTCTCGATGACGCGCGTCGCGTCGTCGAGACGGTAAACGCCTGGAGAATGCCGCGCCGATGACGCATCGACACTATTGCACGTACTTCGACCATCGCTACCTGCCTTTGGGGCTGGCGCTGCACACGTCGCTGAAGCGCGTGAGCGGAAAATTCACATTGTGGGTGCTGGCACTCGACGAGGCGGCGGCGGCGTTTCTGGACATGGCGGATCTGGAGTCGCTGCGCGTCCTGCGCCTCCCTCAGCTTGAAGCTTTCGACTCGCAACTCAAGGCCGTCGAGAACACGCGATCACGCGTGGAGTACTACTTCACGTGTTCACCGTGCCTGCCGCGCTACCTCATGGAGGTCGAGGAGGTAGGCGAGGTCACTTACCTTGATTCGGACTTGTGTTTTTTTTCCAGTCCGGAGCAGGTGTTTGATGAGCTTGGCGAAGGAAGCGTTGCCATCGTTCCACATCGCTTTGCGGGCTCTGCAGCGCTTTCGCACGCAAAGTTTGGTCACTACAACGTGGGCTGGCTGACGTTTCGCAACAACGCCGAGGGGCGTGCCTGCCTCGAGTGGTGGCGCGCAATGTGTATCGATTGGTGTTACGACCGCGCCGAGGCAACTCGTTATGCGGATCAGAAATATCTCGACTACTTCGAAGAGCGCTTTGCAGGTGTGCGCTCGATCGGGAACCTCGGCGCGAACCTCGCACCGTGGAATGTCGCCCGGTACAAGGTAACCTACGATTCCACCCGCGTGTGTGTCGACGGGCAACCGCTCGTGTTCTTCCACTTTCAGGGGCTGCGGCGCGTCGCGCCAGGCACCTATGACAGCAATCTTGCTAGTTATGGCGCGCGCATGACGCCGGCGCTGCGCCACGGTGTCTTCGAACCTTATTTGCGCATATTGCGCGAGGCCGAAGCGTTCGTTGCTGCCCGTCTGCCAGCTGCAGTAGGCGCCAAAGATCTGCGCCGTGCCGGACTTGGCCAGTGGCGTTTGCAGGCATCGCGTGCATGGCGAATGCTGCGAGCACGCGCGACCGGCACTCTCGTCGATATGCCCGCACGATGAGATTGTTGTTCGTTGCAAAGCGAGAGCCGCAGCAGCGCGATCTCATCACGCGCCCCTATGGGCGCTTTCATTTTTTGCCGACTGAATTGGCCCGCTCTGGCCATGAAGTGCACATGCTGCTGGTCAGCCATCGCGGTACGGCTGCGACAAGCATTGAACGTGACGGGATTCGCATCACGGCCTTCAACCCAAGGAACGACGGACTGAAACGAACGCTCGACTCGTTGGAATCGCAGGCACTTGCCTGGCGTCCCGACTGGGTCGTCGGATGCTCGGATGCCTGGTACGGATGGCTTGCTCACCGGCTCGCCAAGCGCGTCAACGCAGCGCTCGCAATTGATGCATACGACAACTATGAGTCATACATGTCTTGGAACTTCCCGCTACATGCCGCATGGCGCCGTGCATTGCGCGCCGCGGATGTTCTAGCCGCAGCGGGGCCGCAATTGGCTGCGTTCATGCAGCGCTCGCGGACCGAGGCACAGCGCGTAGTCGATATCGTGCCGATGGCAGCCGATCCTATGTTCACGGCGCACAACAGGGAGGTTGCGCGTGCATCTCTCGGCTTGCCGCCGGCAGCGCCTCTGGTCGGCTACTTTGGCAGTTGGACAAACTCGCGCGGGCTGGATTCACTGCTCGCTGCATTCTTTCAACTGCGTCAGCTATTGCCAAATGCCTGCTTGGTGCTCTCGGGCCGCCCGCCTGCACATGTGGCTGCCCTGCCCGGCGTGCACGCACTTGGCTACATCGACGATGCTCTCTTGCCGGTCGCGCTATCCGCACTCGATGTGGCCTGCGTGATTACCGCAGACACGGCGTTTGGCCGCTACAGCTATCCTGCAAAAATGTGCGAAGCGATGGCTTGTCGAGTCCCGGTGGTTGCAACGGCAACGGCCCCGGTGCGCTGGATGCTTCAAGAGGACGCCCGTTTTCTCGTTCGGATTGGCGATGCTGCCGCGTTAGCTGAGCGAATGTTCGGTTTGCTTGGCATGGGCCGCCATTTCTATGGCAGACAACACACCTGGGAAGACAGTGCGCGCCATTTCGATGCTGCACTCCGTGCAGTCAGTCCAGCATGAGTAGATAGATGGCTAGATCGTTTCTCACAGTCAAGCAGCAGTGAAAGACGGCTCTTATCAATGCATCAAAGGGTGCGTTGCTTCAATGCGGAGCGCAAATTTTCACCGAATGCGGGCCAAGCAAAGGGCCGGGCGAAGTCTGTCGAATTCCGCCGCCATGCGGTGCGGTCATCTGCCAGCACCTGCAGGGTGGCTCGCGCCAACGAGGGATAGTCGCCAGGGGCAACAAGCAGGCCGGATTGCATTGGCCCCACCGCATCGACGATTCCTCCGGTGGCAAAGGCCACGGTGGGCAGACCGTGGGCAGCGGCTTCGATAGCGACCATGCCAAAGCCCTCCGGGTCGCCCGCTATCTGGCGTACGGGGAAAACGTGTACATAGGCGGCTTCGTAGGCGCAGGCAAGTTCCGCTGGATCGGTCACAAAACCCAGAAAACGCAGATGCTGGCCTATGCCCGCAGCATCGGCAACGGCCTGAATACTGGTCTGCGATTGGCCGGTGGCGTGCAATGAATCTGCGGGGGCATCGCCCACGACAACAAGGATCGTGTTCGGTGAAGCTCGCACAATGGAAGGAAGGGCGTGTTGCACGAATTCGCGCAAGCCCTTGCGTGTGGTCAAACGCCCGATAGAAAGCAGCAGGCGTGCGTCGCACAAGTCATGGCGACGGCGGAAAGCGTGTAGCGCCTCCGGTGACCGCGACGCTATGGGCAGTTCTACACCTGGATGGACGACGCGGATATTGTCGCTCCGCACACCGATGGCACGGGCCAATTCAGCAGTAGGTTGGCTATTGGCAATCACCACATCCATTTGCCGAATAGCCGGATGCCATAGGGCACGGTAGACAGGGTGCTGTACTGCGGCATCCAGTCCGTGCAGGTACACGCACGCACGTGCCCCGACGGCACGCGCAGCCAGCAGGGCGGCGGGCGCGGTAAGGCCGCTGCCCGCCAGCAGGATGTCTGGCTTGAAACTGCGTGCCTGTACAACAGCTGCACGCGTGGATGCCAGCAAAAACCTCCATAGAGGGCGTAATGGCACCTCCTTGATCTGCACATTCTCAGGCCCTTGTGCGGCGCTACCAGAGGGGCCGATCACACGCACCTCGGCGTAACGCGCGAGTTCATCGGCCATGTGCCAATTCAGCTGCTCCATGCCGCCAACCAAGGGCGGCAGATTGCGGGTGACAAGCAGGACGCGGGACGGTTGGAAGGGTGCTGCCATACGATTGGTCTGCTACTAAGTGCCCCGCAGCGGTCGTCGCGAAATATGCATGTCACATGCTGCCATGCCGTCCGAGCATTGTGGCGCCAGGGGCCCTACGCCCAAGTTTGGTGGGCTATTCCGCGCCGATGACACAGGGACGATTCAGGCTGCAACGATGTGGGAACCGTTGGCCAATCGCCCGCGTGTGTCCACAATCAATTGCCCATGCTTTTGCAGCAGCGCGTAGTCGAATGCATCATGGTCGGTCGCCAGTACCAAGCAGTCATAGTCGCCAATCGTCGTAGCATTCAGAGGAATCGATTCCAGATCGAAGTGATAGTCCCGCTTGGGCGGAAACACCGGCACATGTGGATCGCTGTAGTCGATGAGCGCGCCCTTGGCTTGCAGCAGATCCATGATCTCGACTGCTGGTGACTCCCGGGTATCGTCGATGTTCTTCTTGTAGGCCAATCCCAGCACCAGGATGCGGCTTCCCTTGGTCGCCTTGCCGCGCTCATTGAGTGCATCAACAACCTTGGTCACTACCCAATGCGGCATGTAGTGGTTGATTTCCCCCGCAAGCTCAATGAAGCGGGTATTCACGCCGTACTCGCGCGCTTTCCAGGTTAGGTAGAACGGGTCAATGGGGATGCAGTGCCCGCCCAGACCGGGGCCGGGCTTGTAGGGCACGAAACCGAATGGCTTGGTGGCGGCAGCGTCGATCACTTCGTGAATATCAATGCCCATCTTGTCGGCCACGATCTTCATCTCGTTGACCAAGCCGATGTTGACGGCACGATGTATGTTTTCCAGCAGCTTGGTCATTTCAGCGGCCTTGGTGCTGCTGACTGGCACCATGGTTTGGATGGCGTGCCCGTACAGTGCAATGCCTAGTGATAAACAACTGGGAGTCATGCCTCCGATGACCTTGGGAATACTCTTGGTACCGAAGTCAGGATTGCCCGGATCTTCGCGCTCGGGAGAAAAGACCAGGGCGAAGTTGTTTCCGGGCATCAGGCCGAGCGAGCGTACGCGAGGGGCAAGTACTTCTTCGGTGGTGCCCGGCCAAGTAGTGCTCTCCAGGCTCATGAGTTGCCCTTCGCGCAGGTGGGGCAGCATGGCATCGACTGTGTCTGTGATGAAGCTCAGATCTGGCTCGCGGTAGCGATTGAGCGGCGTGGGAACGCAGATGATGAGGGCGTCGACTTCGGACGTGCGCGAAAAATCTGTGCTCGCTTCCAGTCCTTGCATGCGAGCACGGGCAATCGCATTCGCCGCGATGCGCTCGATGTAGCTTTGGCCGCTGTTGAGTTTTTCCACCTTGCGTGCATCCACATCAAAGCCGATGACCTTGATGCCGACTTCACAAAAGCGCAATGCCAGTGGCAGGCCCACATAGCCCAGTCCGTAAATGCCGACCGTGGCAGTTTTGGTTTCAATGCGGCGGCGCAGTGTTTGGAGCGAGTGCATGGCGGTGATGGTACGCGTGTGCTATCCCCCGGACTTCAATCCATCGCTTTTCATCTCGCCCTACATCAGCTGTTCTTCGACAGGGTCGCAGCATTTAGGGTCTCAGGGGCAGGGCAATGAATGGGCAACCTTTTGCTATGAGTTTTGAGGGCGCCGCGCGCCCCTGCCGCAGTCCCTACTCCAGCGACATTTCACGCCAGTTCAGCAGCTTTCGGAGCACTCGCTCGTCGAAGTCGCCCGGCGCCTTCCCGGCTTCTCCCTTGCTGGTTCCGAATATCAACCGGGTCTTGCCGCCCACGCGGACGAAATTCAGGTCGGTCACGACGCCCTCCGCGCTGAGATAGTTCAAATTGTTCCCATCGGCACTCTTCAGCATGGTCTGGCCGGAGCCGAAGTTCACGGCGTAGACACGGCTCTTCCCTGAGGGATTGCAGGCATCCCCCGTGGGCAGGGTGCTCGAAAAGGCCACGGTGCTGCTGTAGGCCGTGGACGCACTGATCACGCGCCAGTTCACAGCGTTCCCACCCGTGCCGTCGACGCCCAGGTTGATGTACCAGCCTGCCGTGCCGGTGACGGCAGGAATGGCGGAGTCGTCGTCCGGTGGCGTCACGTTGGCCATTCGGGCGCGCGTGGCGGGGAAATCCTCGCCATCTGCGGCCTGCGCAGCAAAGGCGCCCAAGCCCATGCCGCCATCGGCGATGCCGTAGAAGCTCTGCATCTGGCCGCTGGCGGTGTCTGTGCTGTCCAGCAGCCGGCCGGTGCCCACCAGCACGTAGCGCTCGCGCTGCTTGGGGTGGACCTGGACCAGCGGCTGCGTGGTGATGGGCTGAGCGACACCGTCGCCGTCTGCCAGTTGCGCGATCTTGGTCGGAGCGGGGTAGCTACCGGTCCCGTTGATGTTGAAGCGCCAGAGCTGCCCGTTCAGGTCGCCGACGTAGACGGCGTCGGCTGTGAAGTCTGTGTAGTCCGACACGTAGGCTGCCGGATGCGCCATGCCGTTGGAGTCCACGAGGCCGGTGCTCATCTGTTCCAGCAGATTGCCATTGGCGGGATTGACGATGAAAAGATGGCCTTTTCCGTCCGTGTTGTTGTAGCCGGAGCCAAAGACGGCAACCCAGCCGTACTTCTTCGTCTTGACCACCACCGGATTGCCGAAGGTGTAGCCCATGTCCACGCAGCCGGTGGTGCAGGTGCCGCCGGCTGCCACGGGCAGTTGACTGCGCTTGGGGAATTCCCACAGCACCTTGCTGGCCAGGCCTGTGGTGCCGGTTTCGCTGGCGCTCATGGCCGTGGGGTCGGTGATGTCCAGGGCGTAGTAAGTACGCCCACCCTTGCCCAGCCCGCCGATCAGCACCGAGCGCCAGTTAGGCGCGGGGTTGGTGGCGGTGTCGCTGGTCTGGGGCGTGCGGCCGGCGCGTGCCAGGTCGATGTCGAATGCCACCGCCGTTGCATCCACATAGTTGCGGTGGGCGTACTGCGGTCGACCGAGCTGGGCCAGCAGGCCGTCCGTGGCCGCGGCGTCGCTCGGATCCTTGTTGAACAACACGCTCGGCACGTAGGCGAACAGTTCCTGACCCGCGCCAGTGCCGGTGCCGCCTCGGAAAGCGTGCAGCATGCCGTCGTTGGCACCCACGTACAGCGTCAATGGCCGGTTCTGGTTCGCCTCTTTGAAGGCGCTGTAGCCGGGGTTGCTGGTGTCCGCAAGACGGGCGCTGGGCGCGCCCACAGTCGTGACGCGGGAGTTAACGATGTCGCCCAGGCGATTGCGCTCCAGGCCTGTGGTTCCCGTTGTGGAGCGCGCGCGGTAGCCGCCGCCTTCCAGGCTGACGTCGCCGCGCACCCATTTCAGATAGCTCGCGCTGTCGTCGCCGCTGACGTAGGTGGTGTCCAAGGCGGCCTTTTGCGCGTCGCTGAGGCTGGCGAGCCGAAACGGCACGCCGCCGCCGGCTCCGCTGTTGGCCTCGGGATTCCAGGTTGCCACTCGGCGGCTGACGTCCCATCCGGTGGCGGTGGCGGAAGTGCCCAGCTGGTTTTCTAACGTCGTGCGGGTCGTCCAGCTCGGCGTGCTGGCCACGGTGGGTACGCCCTCCGTGTTGAAGGTGATGCCGCGCGCGCTCACCACACCGCTCCAGTTGGAAGAGTCGTATTGCGCGGCGTAGGAGACTTCGCCCGTTACCGAAGGCTGCGCGGTGGAAAGCGAAAGCGAGGTGGTGTAGTTCTTGATATTGCTGGCGATGTCGGCGAAGGCTTTGGTCAGGCCCGAAACCATGGTGTCGGGCTTGCCGGCGGCGAAATAGTTGTCGGGGCGTGCCCAGGTCGAGTTGTTGCGTGTGTCGGTCAGGGTTTCGCCATTGGTGGACCACCAGTCCAGTGGAATGGTGGCGGCGTAGGTGTACGCGTCGAAGTTGATCGCGCCGGTCGCGTCGATGAGTCCCGCCTCCTTGAGCTTGCTTTGCTTGAGTCCGCCGAACTTGGCCGCCAGATAGAACTTGTTGTTGCGCGAGAAGGGTTGTTCCAGCACGTCCACCCAGTAGGTCTGCACAGTCTGCGCGCCGGCGAGGTCGGAGCGCAAATCCTTGGTGTTGGCTTCGAAGGCCAGGCCTGCCATGTAGTCGGTCGACTGGGTTGATCCCGTGAGGACAGTCGCCTGATTCGCTCCCATGCCCTGGAGCGCCTTTGCATTGTTGGTCGATCTGACCGCGTTGAACAACGTGTCGGCGGTCACCTCCGGAGGCATGGCGGGCTCGTTTGCTGTGAGCGTGTTGCTAGGAACGTTCTTGTCGCGGTGCGTGTAGATGTCGCCGATGCCCAGCACAAAGTTGCGCTGGCAGGAATACAGGATCGGGTCATCCCACGTGCCGATGACGGGGAAGCCATCCTTCCACTGGGCCTGTTGTGCTGCGTTGCCGCCCGATATGTCCGACCATGAAGTCACGTTGCCCTTATTGCTGAAGTAGCGCAGCGCGGCATAGTACAGCTCGTTGACGGGGTCAAAGCTCTTGTAGCTGCCGGGCGAGAGCTGCCCGAACTTGTTGAGGTAGTTCATCACGCCGCTGTCGTTGACGCCGGTGCTGGCGGCGTCGGCGCTATCCGGGTTTCGGATGAAAACCCCGGTGGTGGCGTTCCATTCGGCAGCGGTGTTGGTGGCTGCGGCTTGGCCCGGCACCGGTTTTTTGGGGCCTACGAATTTCTGGCGAGCACGCATCACGCCGCCATCGCGCAGCTCATTGCTGTCGTTCAGGTAACCGAAGGCGCTGAAGCGGATGTCGTTCGCATACTTCTGCACCAATCCTTCGGGCTTCCAGCCTTCGCTGTACTGTTTGCAGTTGGTCTCCACGCCGCCTGCTGCGGAAGGGTCGCAGACCTTCGTGCGCATCGTGAGGTCGTAAGCGGCGTTGGCGGCAGTCATGGCCGCCACGGTGCTGAATGCAGCGCCGTCGTCCAATGCCTCCGAAAAGCTTGTGTAGGCGGTGGCGCCCGGGAGTAGCCATGACAAGACGACGTTGCCATCGCCGGTGTTGTCCCACTGGTCGATCCGGACCGAAAACGACTGCCCCGCTGTAAGAAAGATGTCGCTTGTGACATCTGCGGTGGCTGCGGTGGTCCAGTTGACGTTGTTGATCCGCCGGTTGGCGGTGGTGAAGTTGCTGCTGCCGGTGGTGTCCACATAAAGCCGCGCGCCATCATCGTGCTGGAGCTTGAACTTGTAGTTTCCCGCCGCCGGCGCGACGAAGGTTCCCGTGAACTGCGTTGAGAAGTTGTCTGCGTTGATGTTTGTTCTGGGGCTTCCGCCCCAGTTCTGATTTGCGGCAACATTGTTGTCCGTATAGGGAGCACCGGTCAGGCCCGCGTTGCCGCTGAGGTTGGTGTTATTCCAATACTTGACCGTGAACAGCCGCTGGGGTTGCAGCGAAATGCGCATGCGAAAACCCATGCCATTGACCCGGATGCGGAAGTTCGTTGCGCTGGCAGGGAACGGTGTTGCCCCGGCGATATAGGCCGAAGGAAGGGACCGGTCGCCGAACAGACCTTGCCCCGAGTGCCAGCCCTTTTCAAGAATGGTTTCCGTCGGGGTGTCGACGACGCGGCGCCCGCCCGTCATGGCCCAGCGGAAGGGGTCGATGGTGGCCGTGGCGGCCCAGTTCAGAAAGTTGCCACTCCATTGGCCCGAGCAGGTGCGATTGGTGGCCGCGCCAACGGGCTGGAAATAGCTCGTGTTCCCGGTGTTCGTGTCGTTGGCCGCGGCGTTGTACTGGTAGGTGTAGCACTTCTCCGGATCGAAGTAGCCCAGGAATCGGGTGGTGGGCACGTAGCTGTCGGTGTGCGCTGTGCGGGAGGCTGTGGGCCATTCCACCGACAAGCTCAGCGCCAGGTTGCCGGGCACGGTGGCGCTGGCGAAAACGGGCTGGTTGGCCAGCGGCACCGCTGGCGCGGCGGGGGGCGTGACGGGCTGGGCCATGCCCTGCCAAGGCAGGGTGATCATCAGCGCCACAGCGATGGCGCGCTTCAAGGTGAGGTTTCGGCTTGTCATGGCGGGTGTCCGGCGCGGGTTCGATCAGTCGGTTTCTGGCTTGGTGAAGGTGCTCTGGATGAACACCCGCGTGTTGCGCGGGCCAAGGACTCGCGCGCTGACGCGGTAGATTGGCTCGGTCACGTAGGCCAGGCCGCCACCGCCACCGCCGCCGGGGCGCAGTTGGGCACTGCCGCCAGCCGGGTTGCTCAGGGGGGTGGCGCAGCCTTCCTTGCCCTGCAGGTCGGCGGTCTGTGTGTCGTTGATGCACAGGCGTTCGACGACGTAACGGATCTTCACGTCGCTGGTGGCGCCGGTGAGGTCGTTCGTGGTCTTGCCAACGGCGGCGAATTGCGTGTCGTCGAGCAGCGCGAGGGGAATGCCCTGGGCATTGGCTGCGAGGGGCACGGTGCTGTAGTTGTTGTCCTTGCTGGCGGCGACGGGGTAGCTGACCTTCACCGCTTTGGCGATGGCTTGTTCGGCCTGGTTGACCAGATCGCGGCGGAAGGCGAGGTTGCCCGCGCCGGTGAGCGAGCTGTTCATCGAGCGCATGACGGCCACGCCGCTGGCCAACAGGATGACGAGCACCACCAGGGCAATCAACAAGGCGGCGCCGCGCTCGCGGCGCCGGGCTCGGGGGAGGGGGCGGATGGCGGTGAGGTTCATGGCAGGACGGGAGCGGCCCAGTCAGGGCATCAGGGCGTTGCGCAGGGGAATCGTGGTTTCGACCACGCGGTGCGCGTAGTGGCGGTCGGCGTCGGAAAGCGTGACTGTGCTTTCGCCCGGCAGGTCTTTGAGCAGCTTGTATTCCGCGTCGGCCGCGATCTGCGGCTGGCGCGAGTTGCTGCGCAGCAGCAGGCTGACGCGCACGCCGACGATGCGGCGCAGGTGCTCGGGCGGGCTTTCGGCCAGCAGGGTCGCGGGCGCGTAGGTGCCGGTGGGCGCCTGCCAACTCAGGCTTGTCGTGGCGAAGCTGCTGGTGCTGATGTTGCCGTCCACGCGGTAGGCGCCGCGCAGCGCGACGACGCCTTCGGACACAGCCTCGGGCGTGTCGGCGCCGCTGGTCTGCAGGAGGTCACCGCGGTACAGAACGTGGTCGGTGCCCACGCCGAACAGGTCCAGGCGCAGGTCGCTGGCCTTGCCGATGCCGGAGATGAAGCTGCCGCGCGCTGCGAGACCGGCGCCGATCACCATGCCGAGCTTATCGGTGTCGCCCACATACGTGCCACCGATGCCGAGTAGCTTGGAAGGCGTGGCGTTGGCCGGGAAGGCGCTGAAGTCCGAAGCGACCTGCGTGATCGCGCAGTCGCTGGCCGTGTCGGTGCTGGCGCTGACGAGCAGCACGTCGCCCGGCTGGAAGCCCAGGGTATTGTCGAGTTCGATCTGGGTGCCCGAGAGGTTGGCCCGAACCTCTCTGCCGACCCCACCGATGCCGGCGCTGCCGGCCATGACCATCAGAATGTCGGAGCCGCTGGCCGACTGACCTTGGCCGATGAGCACGGGTGCCACACCGAGCGTGGCCTGGCCTGAGGCGCCGCCCAGGAAGCCGGCGAACGGCGCTGGTAGCACGCTCGCGCGGGGCAGCACGGCGGTGGTTTCGCGCTTCGCATTCAACTTGCAGCCCAGGGCGCCATTGGTGTCCACGCCGGCGCCGTCGGACGCATTCCAGCCTTGCATAAAGCCGGAGCCGGCATTGCGCAAGGCGCGGTCGATGACGGTGGCGGCATAAGCGCCGCCCTGGGTCATGTCGTTGAAGCCGGTGGTCACCCGCTCGTGCTGGCGGCCGACAACGATCATCGTGGTGACTGCCAGGACCACGACGAGGCCAATGGCCATCGCGACCAGCAGTTCGACCAGGGTCATGCCGGCCTGGCGCCGGCGGTGCATTGCGAAAGTGGGTGTGGGCTGCATCATGGGCCGCCGATCAGGGAACGGGAACAACCGGGAGATAGGCCCGGGTGCTGAGGGTGCCGCCTTCATCGGCGGTCTTCCTGGAGGGCTGTTTCCAGGTGATGGCAACGTCGACGGCGCTGGCCGAGAGGGTGGCGTCGTTGGGCACGGCGGTGACGGTGCCGTCGCCGTTGGGCAGCCGGCTGCCGACCGTTGTGTCCCATGCCGTGACGTCGTCGTCGGCCACGGTGGTGGAGCGGTTGATCCACATGGCGGCGATGATCTCGTCGGCCAGAAGGGCGGCCTGGCTGCGGTCCTCGGCATCGTTGGCGACGCCGATGGCGCGGGCCTGCAAGCCGATGAGGCCGAGCACGCCGAAGGAAAGGATCAGGACCGCGACCAGCACTTCGATCATGGCGACGCCGTGCTGGGAATGGCGGGACGGGGAGGCGGGTGTCATGGTGTTCTCGAATGAGGTGCCGTGGGCACGTCAGGCCGGGCAGCCATCGGGTGCGGCGGTGGCGTCGAAGGTCTTGCTCGGGTCGCACATGCGGACTTGCCCACCCACGTTGACCAGCACGCGCAGGCTGCGCGTGGCCTGGGTGAGCGCCACGCCGTAGGCTTGCGCGGGACTGCCCGATGGCAGGGCGCACGATGCGCTAGTAATGCCGGGTGCGCTGTTGGCATTCAGGCGCCCCAGGCTGCTGAAGCACAGTACGGCTGGGCCGGTGATGGCAACCTCGGAGCCGACATCATTGATGACGCCGGTGTCGAGCAGCGCCATGCTTTCGCTGGAGCCGTCGGGAACGACGGTGTATGCGGCCCAATTCTTGCCGTTGGCTGCCGCCGCGACGGGTGTATTGCCGGAGGGTGTGGCGTTGGTGAGAACGAACACGACTTGCTGGCTGCGGCGCACGGCCTCGGTCTGAGCAGTGCGCAGGCCGTTTTGAAGCGTGTTGGCGACGGCGCGCACCTTGTTGTTGCGCACGAAATCGATCAGTAGCGGCGCGGCAATGCCGAGCATGACGGCCAGTACGGAGATGGTGACCATCAGTTCGACGAGGGTGAAGCCCGCCGTGGCACGACGCCGACTACGGCGGCCCGGGCCCACATTCAGCATGCCTGGCCCCTCTTGAGGATCCACGCGGAGCCGCAGGTCCCCCAGCCGCCTGCGGTGGTCGAGCGCACGTTCTGGTGGGTGACCTTGAAGGTAAAGCCCTGGCCTGCGGCCTGGATGGTGTAGGCCGTGTCGGTGGGCGTGCCGTCGCAGGAGAGGGTGAATTGCCCCGCCTTGGGTGCCGCGGCGCAAGGCGTCGTAGCGCCGCCGGAGATCGTCGCGAAGGTGCGGTGATTCTGGTAGTGGCGTTCCATGTCGGCTTGCAGGCCCATCAAGCCGGCCGTGCCTTCGGCGATCTGGCCACGCAGGACGTAGTCCCGGTAGGAGGGGTAGGCGATGGCCGCGAGGATGCCGATCACTGCCACCACGATCATCAACTCGATCAAGGTAAAGCCTCTGGAGGGCGGGCGGCATGTAGCTGCGTTGGACACTGGATAACCTTTGTGCATTGAAATTGGCAACAGTGACAAATTGTCACTAGAACAGGGTCGCAAACGTTAACCGCTTGTCTGTCTGCCGGTGCCTTCCGTCCATGTGCAATGGGGAAAATGCAACTGTTCGGTCGGCACAATCCCCCGATGAGTTCCCCCGCCGCCCCGCCCACCATCCCCTCGGCCGGCGCTCCAGGCTTCGCCCCCGCGGCCCTCATCGCCTTCCCCTTCCTCTCCCCCCTCGTCGCCGGCCCCTCCGCCAACGTCTGGCAGTTGCTCGTCGCCTGGGCCTGCGTGACCGCGCTGTGGGCGCTCGGCCCGCGTGCGCTGCCGTCCCGGGGTGTGCTGGCGCTGCTGGCATTGCTGGGCGCGTCGATCGCGCTGCGGCGTGGGCACGATCTGTCGCAGAGCCTGGGCGCCTGCGTGGCCTTGGCGATGGCGGCCGTGGCCGCGTCGGTCGGCGCGGGGTGGGCGCGGGCGCGCGGTGAGGCCGCATCGCCGCTGGCGCGCGGGCTCTTTGTCGCCGGTGTGCTCAGCGCCGTACTCGGGCTGCTGCAGTACTACGGCGCGGCAGACTGGCTGGCGCCCTTCACGACCGCGCCCGACGTCGGGCAGGCCTACGGCAACCTGCGCCAGCGCAACCAGTTCGCCACGCTGATCTCGATGGCGCTGGTCGCGGCGCTGTGGCTGCATGCGGACTTCGGTGGGCGGCGCCGGTTGGCGTGGTGGGGCGGCGTGGGGTTGCTGACGCTCGCCGCTGCCGCCTCGACCTCGCGCACCGGGCTGCTGCAGTGGTTGGCGATCAGCGTGGGGGCGGCCGCGCTCGCGTGGGGGGAGCGTCGGAGCAAAGCCGTCGCGGCACCGCGGCTGCCGCACCCGGTGGGCTTGCTGTCGCTGGTCCCGGCCTATTTCGTCGCCGCCAGCCTGCTGCCGATGCTGGCCGGCCCGGCCGTCGAAGACATGCTACGCCGCCTGCGCGAAGGCGCACCCGAAGGCCACAGCCGCCTGCTGCTGTGGCGCAACGTGCTGGACCTGATCGCCGAGCGTCCCTGGGGCGGCTGGGGTTGGGGCGAGCTCAGCTTCGCGCACTTCAGCCATCTGTACGCCGGGCCGCGCTTCGTCGAGATCCTGGACAACGCCCATAACCTGCCGCTGCATATGGCGGTGGAGCTGGGGGTGCCCGTGGCGGTCGCGGTCTGTGCCGGTTTCATGGCGCTGGTGCTGGGCGCCCGTTTCTGGCGCGAGCGCGACCCCACGCGGCTGATGGCCTGGGGCGTGCTGGGTGCGATGGTTCTGCACAGCCTGCTCGAGTACCCGCTGTGGTACGGGCCCTTCCAGCTGGTGTTCGGCCTGTGCCTGGGACTGCTGTGGCCGGCGGCCTCGGCGATCGACGCCGTCGCGCCCCGACGCGCCCGACCGGTCGCGGCGCACGCCGTGACGGCGCTGCTGGTGGCCATGGTGGCCTACACCGGCTGGGACTACCTGCGCATCAGCCAGATCTACCTGGCCCGCGCCGAGCGGCTGCCGCCCTGGCAGGACCGCACGCTGGAAAAGCTTCGCGCCTCCTGGCTGTTCGCCGACCAGGTGCGGTTCGCCGAGCTGTCCCTCACGCCGGTGGTGCGCGCCAATGCGCCGGCGGTGAACGCCTTGGCGCAGGGCGTCCTGCACTTCTCGCCGGAGCCGCGGGTGGTTGCCAAGCTGATCGAAAGCGCCACGCTGCTCGATCGCGACGACGAGGCGCTGGCCCTGGCGGCGCGCTTCAAGATCGCCTATCCCGTGGAATATGCCCGGTGGATCCGAGGGGAAGCACCCGATGCACCGGGAGATTGAGCATCGCTAGTCACAATTTGGGTCAAAATGTAAACTTTCGACTGCCTATCGTTTGCCCCGAATGAAGATCCTGAGCGTCATTTCCAGCATGGACCCAGTCAAGGGCGGGCTGTCGCAGGGCGTCCGCAACCTGGTGCCGGCGCTGGCGGCGCTTGGCGTCCACAGCGAGGTGTTGAGCTTCGACGCGCCCGACGCGGGCTTTCTCGGGCAGGACGACTTCCCCGTCCACGCCATCGGTCCGGCCAAAGGGCCCTACGCCTACTGCGCCGCCCTGCGGCCGTGGCTGGAAGAGAACGTCTCGCGCTTCGACGCGGTCATCGCGCAGGGGCTCTGGCTGCACAACAACGCCGGCACCTGGCGCGTCTTGCGGCAGCTGCGGCGTGCGCAGTCGGCGGCGGGCCCGCGCTTCTACGTGATGCCGCACGGCATGCTCGACCCCTATTTCCAGAAAGCCCCCGAGCGCCGGTGGAAGGCGCTTCGCAACGTGCTGGCGTGGAAGCTGTTCGAAGGCGCCGCGGTCAACGGTGCCGATGGCGTGCTCTTCACCTGCGCGCAGGAACTGCTGCTGGCCCGCGAGCCCTTTTCGCCCTACCGGCCGCAGCGCGAGCTCGACGTCGGCTTCGGTATCCAGGCGCCGCCGCCGCTCACCGCCGCCATGGCGCCCGCCTTCGCGGCCCGCTGCCCCGGCCTGGGCGACAAGCCCTACCTGCTCTTCCTCGGTCGCGTCCACGAAAAAAAGGGCACCGACCTGCTGCTGCGCGCCTACCTCGACCTGCGGCGCAAGCGGCCCGACATGCCGGCGCTGGTGATCGCCGGCCCCGGCCTGGAGAGCGAGCATGGCCGCAGCCTGCTCGCCATGGCGGACGGCCAGCCCGACGTGTACTTCCCCGGCATGCTGCGCGGCGACGAGAAGTGGGGTGCGCTCTACGGGTGCGATGCCTTCGTGCTGCCCAGCCACCAGGAAAACTTCGGCATCGCCGTGGTCGAGGCGATGGCCTGCGGCAAGCCGGTGCTGATCAGCCCGCAGGTCAACATCTGGCGCGAATGCGCGCCGGGCGGTCTGGTCGACGAGGACAACGCCGCCGGCGTGACCCGCCTGCTGACGCGCTGGTTCGCGCTGTCGCCGGCCGAGCGCTCGGCGCGCGGCGTGGCGGCCTTCGCCGCCTATCGACGCCACTTCGCCGCCGGCGAGGCGGCGCAGCGATTGCTCCGCGCCCTGCGCGCGGTGCAGAACGAACCCATGGGTGTCGCCGCATGAACATCGTCCTATGAATATTGTCCTTTTTGCGCATCCGACCTTCCTCGGCTCGGCCAGCATGCCGCGCTACACGCAGTGGCTGGCCGACGGCATGGCCGCGCGCGGCCACACGGTGCGCATCTGGGCGCCGCAGCCGGGCTTCCATGCGCTGCCGGTGCCCGAGCGCCTAAAGAAGTGGATGGGCTACCTCGACCAGTTCGCCGTCTTCCCGCGCTGGGTGCGCCGGCAGATGGCGGCCCAGCCGGCCGACACGCTGTATGTCTTCAGCGACCATTCGCTGGGGCCGTGGGTACCGCTGGTGGCGTCGCGGCCGCATGTCATTCATTGCCACGACCTGCTGGCGCAGCATTCCGCCCTGGGCCGGGTGCCGCTGAACCCGACGGGCCTGAGCGGCCGGCTCTACCAGCGCTACATCCGCCGGGGCTTCGCGCAGGGCCGGCGCTTCATCGCGATCTCGAAGAAGACCGAGCAGGACCTGCGCGGCTTCGTCGGGCCGGCACCGACCGTCGAGGTCGTCTACAACGGCGTCAATCCGCAGTTCGTTCCGGCGCATGACATCACGGCCCAGCGTGCGGCGCTCGGGCGCCGGTTGGGCATCGACCTGTCGCGCGGCTTCCTGCTGCATGTGGGCGTGAACGTTTGGTACAAGAACCGCGCCGGCGTACTCGCCATGGTCGACCGCTGGCGCCGCAGCACGCCCGAAGGGCTGCCGCTGCTGATGGTCGGCCCGCCGCCGCCGGACGCGCTGGCCAGCCAGCGGCTGGCGATGCATGCGCCGAGCGAGGTGCATTTCCTGTCGAAGGTCGAGGACGACGTGCTGATCGGCCTCTACGGCACCGCCACCGCTTTTCTCTTCCCGTCGATCGCCGAAGGCTTCGGCTGGCCCATCGCCGAAGCCATGGCCTCGGGCTGCCCGGTCATCACGACCGATGCCGCGCCGATGAACGAGGTCGGTGGCCAGGCCGCGTTCTATGTCCCGCCGGGCGATGCCAGCGCACCCGCCGATGCGGCGTGGACCGCGGCGGCTGCCGAGGTGATCGCGAAGGTGGTGGCGTTGTCCCCGCTCGAGCGGCAGCTCGCCGTCGACCAGGGGTTGTCGCAGGTGCGCCGTTTCGATTCCGAATCGGCGCTCGACCGCATCGAGGCCATCTACCGCCAGGCTCTGGCCGCGCCCGCCGCCGTGCGGCCGGCCGCCGCACCTCAGTCGGCCACGTAGCTCCCGGACTTGCCGCCGTGCTTCTCCAACACCCGCACGTCCGTGATCGTCATGCCGCGATCGACCGCCTTGCACATGTCGTAGATGGTGAGCAGCGCCACCTGCACGGCGGTCAGGGCTTCCATCTCGACGCCGGTGGGGCCGACGGTCTCGACGGTCGCGGTGCACACCACCTGGGGCACGCCGCCTTCGGACAGCGCGAAGGCCACGGCCACGCGGGTGAGCGCCAGCGGATGGCACAGGGGAATCAGGTCGCTGGTCTTCTTGGCCGCCTGGATGCCGGCGATGCGCGCGATGCCGAGCACGTCGCCCTTCTTGGCGGTGCCTGATTCGATCAGCGCCAGCGTGTTGGCCTGCATTTCGATGCGGCCGGTGGCCACCGCCACACGGTGCGTGGCGGGCTTGGCGGCCACGTCCACCATGTGGGCCTGGCCGTGTGCGTCGAAGTGGGTGAGTGGGCTCATGGTGAACGTTCCCGAAGGGTGTGCATCATACGAGCCCACCGCTTCCTGAACATGACGAACGCCATGCCGCGCCCCACCGCCGTTGATCGCTCCCTGAACCGCCGCCGGCCGCTGCGCCGCACGCTACGTGCGGCGGCCCTGGCCGTGCTGGTCGCGTCGCAGGCGCTGGTGCTGCCGGCCGCGCAGGCGCAGCTGCTGCCGGGCCTGGGCGACGGCGGCGAGATGACGGCCGCGGCCGAGCGCCGGCTGGGCGATCAGATCGCCCGCGAGCTCTACCGCGACCCCGACTACATCGACGACCCGGTGCTGGTCGACTACGTGCAGGCCATCTGGCAGCCGCTGCTGGCCGCCGCGCGCGTGCGCGGCGAGCTCACGCCCGAACTCGACGAGCGCTTTGCGTGGGCGGTGCTGCTGGGGCGCGACCGCAGCATCAACGCCTTCGCGCTGCCCGGCGGCTACCTGGGCGTGCATCTGGGGCTGATCGCCGTCACCGACAGCCGCGACGAACTGGCCACGGTGCTGGGCCACGAGCTCTCGCACGTCACGCAGCGCCACATCGCCCGCATCATGGCCAAGCAGAGCCGCGACATGCCGCTGATGCTGGCGGCCCTGGTGCTCGGCATGATTGCCGCCACCAAGAGCGGCAGTGGCGATGCGGGGCAGGCCGTGATCATGGGCAGCCAGGCCATGGCGATGCAGAACCAGCTCAATTTCTCGCGCGACATGGAACGCGAGGCCGACCGCGTCGGCTTCGGCGTGATGACGCAGGCCGGCTTCGCACCGCAGGGCGCGGCCTCGATGTTCGAAAAGCTGCAGTACGCCTCGCGCCTCAACGACAACGGCTCCTACCCGTACCTGCGCAGCCACCCGCTCAACAGCGAACGCATCTCCGACATGCAGGCACGCTTCCAGTTCCGAGGCGACGGCGCTGCGCCGGAAGATGCGAGCGCCGGCCTGGGGCTGGCCGGGGCGGTGCGGCCGGCCGGCCCGCGCAGCGCGGCGGCACCCGCGCTGCGCATGGACCACGCCATCGTCGCCGCCCGGGCCCGTGTGCTGTCGCGCCCCGGCGTCGACGTGCTGCGCCTGTGGATCGACGCCGCCTCGGGCACCGAGTTCGCGCGGCGCTCGCCCGCACAGCAGGCCGGCATGCTCGCCGCCGCGGCGCTGGCGGCCAACGAGCTGCGCGATCAGCGTGCGGCCCGTGCGCTGTCCGATCGGCTCACCCCGCTCGCGGCGGCCGACCCGGCGTCGGCGCGTTTGGCGCGCCTCCTCAGCGCCGAGCTGTACCTTGCCGCGGGCGCCGCCCCGCAGGCGGCCGCCTTGCTCGACGTGCGCGCCAAGACACGCGCCGAAATGCTGCTCGCGGCGCAGGCGGCCGTCGCCACGCGCCAACCGGAGCCGGCCGTCGCGCCCTTGCGCGACTGGGTCGCGACCCATCCGCGCGATGCGGGTGCGTGGCAGATGCTCGCGTCGGTGTACAGCGCACAGAACGACGGCCTGCGTGCGGTACGCGCCGCCGCCGAAGCGAACGTGGCGGTGCTCGACTACGCGGCGGCACGCGATCGGTTCAAAGCCGCCCAGGACATGGCGGCGCGAGGCTCGGGCGGCACCGTCGACCACTACGAGGCGTCGATCATCGATACCCGGGCGCGTGCCGTTGAAGCCCTGCTGCGAGAGCAGCAGGCCGAACCGCCGCTGCGCTGAACCTCAGCGCTTCGTGAAGCCGCCCAGCGCGGCCTCGATGATCAGGCGCAGCAGCGAATAGATCAGCGAGCCGATCAGCGCCGCGACGAAGCCCTTCACGACGAAGCCGCCGAGCAGGCCCGAGGCGGCCCAGAACATCAGCGCGTTGATGACGAAGAGGAAGAGGCCGAAGGTGACGATGGTGACCGGCAGGGTCAGCACCACCAGCACCGGCCGCACGACCATGTTGAGCAGGCCGATCACCGCAGCCGCGATCAGCGCCGAGGTGAAGCTGCTCACCTGCACGCCGCTGTAGAGGTAAGTGACGACGAGCAAGGCCGCCGCGCTGAGAAGCCATCGTAGGAGGAGTCGCATGGCGGGCAGGATACCCCAGCATGGCCGGCGCCCCAAAAGAAACGGCCGCCCGGAGGCGGCCGTCGTGGCGGGCGCGATGCGCCCGCGCGGTGGGCTGGCTTATTCGGCCAACTCGTTGGCCAGGACCAGCAGAGCGCCCAGGCCCATGGTCGCACCGGGCAGGACCCAGCCGCTGTGGCCGGCGGGCTTCTGGTCGGGCGACACAGGCTCCATGTCGACGCCGAGCTTCGGGCGGCGCGCATCGATAACGCGCGCTGCACCGTGTTCCTGCTTCAGGCGCTGCGTGAGATCGGTCAGCGAGCCCTGGGCCAGCACCGGCGTGATCGCATCGCCCGGCCGCTGCAGCAGCGGCAGCATCTGGTCCTGCGTCTTGGCGAACCACTTGCCGCGCCAGTTCTCGCGGGCGCTGTGGCTGACCCATTTGCTGATGCGGTGCGTCATGCGCGGGGCACAGGCCACCAGCACCCAGTGCTTGGCGCCGGCGCTCACGGTGCCGGCCGGCACCTTGGCGAGGAAATCGCGGGCGTAGGCCGCGTCGTCGACGTACAGGATGATCTTTTCCACGATGCGCTCCTTCAGGTAGTTAGAGTGGCAGAGACTTCGGTCGCGAGATCAGACGGTGGCTGCATCGTGCGCCTTCGGACGGCGCGAAGCAACCCATTTGCCGATGGCCAGCACCAGCAGGGCACCGGCGATGCCGGCGGCGTACTTGGCGATGTCGGTCTGCGGAATCTTCGGCACCCAGGTCCAGGCGTCCAGGCGCACCACGGCCGGGTCGGAGATCAGCATCGTGCCGGCGATCCAGCCCAGCAGCATGCCGCCCAGCGTGATGATCATCGGGAAGCGGTCCATCAGCTTGATTACCAGCTGGCTGCCCCAGACGATGATCGGGATGCTCACGAGCAGGCCGAAGATCACGAGCGGCATCTGGTGGCCGCCGCCGGCACCTTGCGCCGCACCGGCGATGGCGATCACGTTGTCCACGCTCATCACCAGGTCGGCCACGATCACGGTCTTGACGGCTGCCCAAAGCTTGTCGCTGCCCTGGATGTTGCCGTGCGGGTCGTCATGGTCCGGTGCCAGCAGCTTCACGCCGATCCACAGCAGCAGCAGCGCACCGACGATCTTCAGGAACGGAATGGCCAGCAGCGTGAGCGCGAAGAAGATCAGGATGACGCGCAGGACGATGGCGCCGGCGGTTCCCCACAGGATGCCCTTCGTGCGCTGGGCGGGTGGCAGCTTGCGGCAGGCCAGCGCGATGACGACGGCGTTGTCGCCGCCCAAGAGAATGTCGATCATGATGATCTGACCGACCGCGACCCAGAATTCCGGGGTCATAAAAGCTTCCATGGCGTCCTCTGTGCATTTCGATAAGGGCCGAGCGGATCGGATCGAAGCGACTGAATGAAAGACCAGAGTCAACGGGCCGCGCAAACGCTTCGATCGAACCTGCCAGGTTCAAATCGAAGGTCTTGCTCGGCAACGCGCATGGCGATGCCCGACAGGCCGGAAGTGTTGTGCTTCGTATTGACGACCTGGCGATACCCGCGGCGTGAACGGCGGGCGGGAGCTACTCCCCTTCGTGCACGGATTAGAGCATCCTGCGTTCAGGGCTGGCAACCGGACTTGTCCCTGTCTTAAGGAAAAGCGCCCTGAGGTCCGCATGAATAAAGGGCTTGATGCTTTCAAAAGCATAGCGGTTCATAACCTTGGACGAGCCCGGGACTTTGCCGCACTATGATGCCGCTCCGCAGTTTTTCCTGACCCATGGCCGCCATCCACATCACCGACATCGAGGCCGCCATCAACCACTGGCGCGCGCTCAAGCCCTCGCCCGACGGCATCACGCTGGCGCCTGAATTGCGCGCGCTGGCGGAGGTCTACGCGCTCATGGTGTTCCACCACGAAGACGAGGTCGACGAAGTCGGCTTCCCCGCCGAGGCTTGGGCCGCGTGGATGGCCTGGTACCAGACCACCATCGACACGCCGTGCATCGCGATCTGCTCGACCAGCCAGGGCGACGACGAGTGCAAGGGCTGCGGCCGCAGCTTCGGCGAAGTGCAGCACTGGCCCGCCATGACGCCGGCGGAGAAGCGCCAGACCTGGCGCCGCATCACGATGGAAGACCGTGCCTGGCGCTTCAACACCTACGCCGAACGGGCGCGCGAGGCCCAGCCTCCCGCGCCGCCGGACGACACGCCGACCTGAGCCCGTTGTGATGCGCCGACTCGCCCAGGCTCCCAACCTCGCGATCGCCACGCTCTGGGTGCATGCGCTGCGCGAAGACGGCATCGCGGCCTCGGTGCAGCGCGAATTCCTCGGTGCAGCGGCCGGCCAGTTGCCGCCGGACCAATGCCTGCCCGAGATATGGATCGAGGACGATGCGCAGTTCGGGCTGGCCCAGGCCGCGCTGCGCGACCTGCAGCAGCGCCCGCAACGCCGCTGGCATTGCGGCTGCGGTGAACTGGTCGAAGGCGGCTTCGAGCAGTGCTGGCAGTGCGGCGCGATGATGCCTGCCGCGTGAGACGAAGGCTTACTTGAGCCGCTGGAGCTCGATGTCGATGCTGTTCTTGCCGTCACCCAGCATCAGCGCGTTTTCCTGGATCGTCGCCTGAAGCTGCATGCTGCGCTGCGCCAGCGCCGCGACCGCCTGCGAGGTCTCGCTCGGAATGCGCCACACCTGCAGGTTCTGCAAGCGCGTGAGCTTGTTCTCGATGCCCTTCCACCAGATGCCCGCGGCATGGCTGAAGCAGTACAGCAGCACCTCGTCGGCCTTGCCACAGGCCTTCAGCAGCGGCTTGTCCTCCGGCTGGCCGACCTCGATCCAGACGCGTGTGCGTCCGGTGAAGTCGCGCAGCGACACGTCGGGGTCGTCCGGGTTCGACAGCCCCGCGCCGAAGCCCAGCACGCCGTCGCCGTCGCACACGCTCTGCAGCTTGTGGGCGTTGAGCGCCAGCGCGATCAGCCGGACCATCATGCGCTCGTCGTTCTCGCTCGGATGGCGAGCGAGCGTGAGCGCGTGGTCGGCGTAGTAGTTGTGGTCGATGTCGGCGACCGCGAGGTTCGCCTTGAAGATGGTGGATTTGAGGGCCATGGGTGCGCGAGTGTAGGCCCGCGCACCGCCGGGCTCAGAAGCCCACCGACGCCTGCACGTACAGGGTGCGAGGCTGGCCCACGTACTTGCCGCCGTTGTTGTCGACCGAGCGGTTGAAGTAGCGGCGGTCGAATGCGTTCTTGACACCGACGGCCACCTTCAGGTTGCTCAGGTTCCTGCCGAAGTCGTAGCCCGCGCGCAGGTTCATCGTGGCGTAGCCGGGGATGTCGCCCAGCCGGCCCGTCGCGTCTTCCTGCGTGACGTAGACCGCGCCGGCATCCGGCGAACCCGGCGAACGCTGCTTCGACTGGGCGTACACGTCGGCGTTGAAGACCCACGGCCCGCGCTCGTAGCGCGCACCGAGCGTCGCCACCTGCCGCGAGTAGAACGGCAGGTCGCGGCCCGCGAACACGCCGGCCTTCGAGATGGCCTGCGTGTATGTGTAGGTGCCCGACACCGACAGCCCCTTGAGCGACGCGCTCAGCGTGCCGAGGTCGTAGCGCAGCCCCGACTCCAGCCCGCGGTGGCGCGTGGCGCCCAGGTCGGTCCACTGGCCGACCTCGCCGGTGATGGAGCGCGCCAGCTGCAGCTCCTTGTCGAAGTCGATGTTGAACAGCGTCAGTTCGCCGCTCCAGGCTTCGCCCTTGTAGTGCGTGCCGAGCTCGTAGGTCTTGGCCTTCTCGGGGTGCAGGTTGGTGGTCGACTGCGCGAGCTGCGCGTACTGCTGCGGCCCGAAGGACACGCCCGCGTTCGCGAACAGCGACCAGCGCGCGTTCAGGCGGTACATCGCCGACAGCGTCGGCAGCCACTCGTCGGAATCGATCGCCGGAAAGATCGCGCCGGTGATGCGGTTGTTCGCCACCGTGTAGACGTTGTTGAACGAGCTGATCGACTCGTGGCGCACGCCGGGTGTGATCGTCCAGTTGCCGAAGTCGATGCGGTCGTCGATGTAGAAGGCATGCGCGGTCGTGCCGCCTTCGCTGGTCTGGTACGCCGGGTTGGCCAGGCGGTAGGCGTCGAAGCCTGCGCGCGGGCGGTAGTAGGCGCTGCGCGTGGCGGTCTCCGACGCCTCTTCCTTCAGGTAGCGGTAGCCCACGCTCACCTCCTGCACCACGCTGCCCGAATCGAACAGGCGCGAGTAGCGCGGCTCGACCGCGAAGGTCGTGTAGTCGCGCGGCGCGGCCGTCAGGCGGCGCTGGCCGGCCGTCGCGCCGGTGCCTTCCTGCTCGAGGTGGCTGCCGCGGAACGAGTCGGTGTAGTAGGTCAGCAGTTCGAACTTGTTGACGCCGTCGTTGTGCGTGTAGCGGATCGAGCCGTCGGTGCGGCGGCCGGTGAACTCGTCGAAGGGGCGGTCTGACTGGAACGGGTTGGCCGCGAACTGCGCCGTGGTCAGCCCGCCCGGCATGCGTCCGCTGCCCTCGAAGTGATGCAGCGCGACGGCGATGTCGTCGGTCTTCGAGATGCGGTAGGTGCCCTTGAGCATCAGGTCGTCGATGCTCACGTGGTCGTTGCTCTGGCGCCAGCCGTCGCCGTGCGTGCCCGAGTACAGCAGCGCCAGGCCCAGGCCGTTGTCGTTGGTGCCGCCGATGAACACGCTCGGCGTGGTCTTGGTGCCGCCGCCATGGCTGGCGCTTTCGACGCCCATGCTGGCCTCGGCCGTGAACGGCTTCGGAATCGCACGCGACACGAAGTTGATGATGCCCCCGACGTTCTGGGGTCCGTAGCGCACCGAGCCCGCGCCGCGCACCACGTCGACCGCCTCGAGGTTGCCCAGCGACAGCGGCGCCAGCGACAGCTGCGGTTGGCCGTAGGGCGCATAGGCGAGCGGCACGCCGTCCAGCAGGATGGTGGAGCGCGGCGACAGCCGCGAGGTCAGGCCGCGCACGCCGACGTTCAGCGAGATGTCGCTGCCGCCGGTGCCGTTGCTCTCCTGCACCTGCACGCCGGGCACCTGGCGCAGCACGTCGCGCACGCTGCTCGAGCCGCTCTCCTGGATCTGCGGGCGCTCGATGATGGTCCGCGCACCGGCGTGCTCGAGCACCTTGGTTTCGGTCGGCGTGCCGAGCCAGTCACCGGTGACGGTAACGGCGTCGAGCGAACCGGTGGCATCGCCCTCGGCGGCGACCGCCTGGAAGCTGATGGGGAAGAGCGCCATCACGAGGGCGGCGCATTTTTTCTGTGGAAACACGGGGTTCCTTCTCGGTTGTAAAAGGGGGGCGGATGAGGCGTCGGCGCGGTGTCAGCGCGGGCTGGGGCGCGGTGGTGCGTCGGGGCGGGCCGCCAAGGCACCGGCCCGGCGGCGCCACCAGAGCCAGACGCCGCTGAGGCCCAGCCCGCTCAAGGCGAGCCCGATCAGGGCCGTGGCGACCTGGTGCCACGGGCCGCCGAGCACCCCGGTGTGCAGCGGGTAGACCACCGCGACCATGCCGTTGCCGCTGTCCAGGTCCTGCCAGCGGCGCGTTGCCAGCACGTCCCCGCTCAGCGGGTGCAGCCAGACCGAGCCGATGCCGTTCGGGTGTGGATCGTCATCGAGCCGGAAGCGCACCCGCATCGCCCGGTTCGGTTCGGACGGCACCTGCACGTAGCCGATCGGCTGGCCGGGAAACACCTGCTGGGCGCGCGCCACCAGCGCGTCGAGCGACAGTCGGGGCCCGCCGGGCGCGCCCTTGGGAACGGCCGGCGGCTTGAAGGTCGGCTGGCCGAGCGCCGACGAGATGAACCCGCCCAGCGGCCGCCAGGCCATGTAGGCGCCGGTGAAGACGGAGACCGCGATCAGCAGCCCGAGCAGCGCGCCGCCGGTGCGGTGCAGGTCGAACAGGCCGCGCAGCAGGCCCCGGTCGAGCGTGATGCGCAGCGAAGGCGGCCAGCGCCGCGGCCACCACAGCACCAGGCCGGTGGCGAGCAGCAGCAGGTAGGCGATCGCCGCGATGGCCAGCACGGCCTTGCCGGTGTCGTCCAGCAGCAGGCTGCTGTGGAGTTCGAACAGCAGGTTGTAGGCGCCTTCGTGGGTGCCGCGCCGGCCCTGCTCCGCGCCGGTCGCCGGATCGAGGTACAGCGTGCCGTCCCACGGACCGCGCACCAGCACCCAGTAGGTTTCGCCCGGCTGATGCGGCGGGCGCAGGGTGAAGCGGGCCTGCGGACCGAATTCGGTGACCAGGCGCTGGCGCAGCGGCTCCAGCGGCAGCGCGGCCGTGGTTTGCGCACTGCGGGCGGTGAACAGCGCGGGGTGCGCGAGGCGATCCAGCGGCGCCGCCACCACCAGCATGGCACCGAGCAGAGCGGTGATGCCGAGAAGGGGGCCCAGGGTGAGGCCGGTCCAGCGGTGGATGCGAAGCCAGAGGATGCGCAGGGAGGCGAGCGCCATGAACGCAGAGGACCGAAGTCCCGTCGAGGTCGTTGGCTGGCGCGCCGTCGAGGGCGCGTTGGCTGGGGAGCGCGTGGGCCGGTGTGAGGGACCCTCCGGTCCCGGCGGCTCCGCGCGCGAACTCAAATTCTACGAGCGAGTTCCGCGGCTTGACCGATATAGCTCGCCGGCGTCATGGCCAGCAGCCGTTCCTTCTCGGCCTCGGGAATCTCCAGCGAACGGATCAGCCCGTGCAGCGCCTCGGCCGTCACGGTCTTGCCGCGCGTCACCTCTTTCAGCTGCTCGTAGGCGCCCTGCACGCCGAAGCGGCGCATCACGGTCTGGATTGGCTCGGCCAGCACTTCCCACGAGGCGTCGAGGTCGTCGGCGATGGCTTCCTCGTTGATCTCGAGCTTGCCCAGGCCGGTCATCAGGCTCGCGTACGCCAGCGTCGCGTAGCCGAAGGCCACGCCGATGTTGCGCAGCACGGTGCTGTCGGTCAGGTCGCGCTGCCAGCGGCTGATGGGCAGCTTCTCGCTCAGGTGGCGCAGCAGCGCGTTGGCCAGGCCCAGGTTACCTTCGGCGTTCTCGAAGTCGATCGGGTTGACCTTGTGCGGCATGGTCGACGAGCCGATCTCGCCCTTCTTCAGGCGCTGCTTGAAGTAGCCCAGGCTCACGTAGCCCCAGATGTCGCGCGAGAAGTCGATGAGGATGGTGTCGGCGCGCGCCACCGCATCGAACAGCTCGGCCATGTAGTCGTGCGGCTCGATCTGGATGCTGTAGGGCTGGAAGGCGAGGCCCAGGCCCAGCGGTGCCGGCGTCTCGACGACCTTGCGGCTGAAGCCTTCCCAGTCGAAGTCGGGCCAGGCGGCCATGTGGGCGTTGTAGTTGCCCACGGCGCCGTTCATCTTGCCCAGCAGCTGCACGCCGGCGATCTGCTCGCGGGCCTTGGCCAGGCGCACTGCGACGTTGGCGATCTCCTTGCCGACAGTGGTCGGGCTGGCGGTCTGGCCGTGCGTGCGCGAGAGCATCGACACGTCGGCGAACTGGTGCGCCATCTCGCGCAGTTTGGCGACGAGCCCGTCGAGCGCGGGCAGCATCACTTTGTCGCGCGCCGCCTGGATCTGCAGCGCGTGGCTGGTGTTGTTGATGTCTTCGCTGGTGCAGGCGAAGTGCACGAACTCGGCCGCGGCCAGCAGCTCCGGCCGGGCCTCGAACTTCGACTTGATCCAGTACTCGACCGCCTTCACGTCGTGGTTGGTGGTCTTCTCGATCTCCTTGATCGCGATCGCATCGGCCTCGGCGAAGTTGGCGACCAGGCCCATCAGGTACTTGCGGGCGCCGGGCGTGAGCGGCTTGAATTCGGCGAAGCCGCAGTCGGACAACGCGATGAACCAGGCCACCTCGACCTGCACGCGCCGGTGCATGTAGCCCTGCTCGCTCATCAGGGGGCGCAGCGCGGCCAGCTTGGCGGCGTAGCGGCCGTCGAGGGGGGAAAGGGCGGAAACGGTGGAGAAGCTCATGGGGCGAATTTTAGGCGTCGCCCCGCCCGCACCCTATTCGGCGGCCGCCTTGAAGAAGGCGATGCGCTCCGCCGTGGCCGGGTGCGTGGCGAAGGCCAGGCCGATGGCGCTGTCGTTCCGGCCGTCGCGCGCCTGGTCGCCGCGCCAGCGTTCGATGGCTTCGAAGAAGCCCGCCATCACGCGCGGCGAGATGCCGGCGGCACGCATCAGGCGCACCGATTCCTCGTCGGCCTCGCGCTCGGCGTCGCGCGAATAGCCCAGCGTCGCCAGCACCACCGGCGCCGTGCCGATCAGCGTGCCGAAGTCGCCGAAGGCGATCGACACCGCGAAACCGACGGCCGAGGCCTGCACCAGCTGGCGCATCGTGTGGCGCAGCCGCACGTGGCCGAACTCGTGGCCCAGCACGCCGAGCACCGCGTCCTCGTCGCCCGGCAGCAACTGCACCAGCGCGTCGGTCAGCACGATGGTGCCGCCCGGCAGCGCCAGCGCGTTCGGCCCGAGCTTGTCGTCGCGGCCCTGGCGGAACTGCAGGTTCCACGGTGGCGCGCCCTCGGGGTGCGCGCCGGCCACCATCCGCGTGAAGGCGCGGCGGATGCGCTCCTGCGTGTCCGCCGGCAGGGCGCTGGGGCGCAGCATCGATTCGTCGAGCGATGCCAGCGCCTGTGCGCCGATGAGCGTGTCGACCTGCTGCGGCACCAGCGCCGTCACGCCGCGCGCGATCCACGGCAGCCCCCACTGGTACACGGCCGCGGTGGCGGCGAGCAGCAGCACCAGCGCGAGGGCGACGCCCCGCCAGCTCTGCTGGGCGCGCACGACGGGGCTCTCGCGCCCGGGCAGGGTGCGGGCGCACCAGTCGTCCCAGCCGGGCACGTCGAGCGCCTGCACGCTGGCGCCGCCCGGCAGCGACGCGAGCCGCCCGCCGTGCCGGGTGCGCTCCGGCCAGCGGATCTGCGCGATCGGCACGGCGAGCGCCTCGAACGTCGCCGGCTCGGTGGCGGCGGGCGTGATGTGCAACTGGCCGTCGGCCAGGTACAGGCGGGCGGCCCGCGGCCGGCTGCTGCGGCCGTCGAAGTAGCGCGCGTCGAGCGTGTCGGTCACCGGGCTCACATCCCGATGTCCAGGCCGAACAGGTCGGCCGCCATGTCGCCGGCGGCGCTCGGGTCTTCTTCGCCCGCGGCGCGGGTGAGTTCGTCGAGCGGGGTGCGCGTCTCCAGCGTGACCGCCTCGAGCTGGGCGCGCCGCGTGCCGATCACGGCGAAGGGCCAGTACAGGCCGAGCGTCAGAAAGATCAGCAGGTAGTTCTTCAGCTGCAGGCGCAGGAAGGGGCCGAGCTTCAGGCGGCTGTCGAAGAGCAGCACCTCGTTGCCGGTGGTCGACCACAGCAGGTTCTGCAACCGCACCTGCAGGTAGGACTTGGGCAGGATGTTGAACAGCAGCACGCCGCCGATCGCGAAGATCATCAGTGTCGCGACCATGGCGACCCCCATGCCGGGGCCTTGGCGACCGATCGCGCCGATGCCGATCAGCAGGCCCACTCCCAGGCCCGCGAGCACCATGACCGCCAGCGTCAGCCCGATCAGTTTGATGAAGACGCCATAGACCACGCCCACGTCGGCGTCGAGCCGCGTCTGCAGCCCGCCGTAGGCGTAGTGGCCATGCTGGTAGCGCCGCAGCTTCCAGAGGAAGAAGGGCAGGCCGACGAAGAAGACCAGCATGCACAGACCGATCAGCCCGGTGGCCGCGGGCGACGGCGCAGCCGGCCTGCCGCCCTCGCCGCTCTCGACCGTGAGCCCGGCCACGGCGAAGGGCAGCAGGGCCAGGGCGAGCGGCGGCATCAGCGCACCGTAGGCCCCGGCCGTGTCGCCGGTGAAGCGAAAGCGCAGCCCGCGCCAGCTGGTGTTTGCCAGCCGGAAGCGCATCGACGCCCGGAACAGCGCCGGCCAGAGGCCGACGAAGGCCAGCGCCGCCAGCAGCGCAGCCCAGCCGGAGAAATGGCTGCCCACCGAATAGACGATCAGGAAGGCGGCGGCGATCAGCGTGCCGCGCAGCATCTTCGCCGGCTCGCCATGGAAGCCCAGCGCGTCGCCGTCGACCCAGGTGTTGGCATGGAAGTACTGCAGCTTGCGCACCTTGGCCCAGGGGAGGTAAAGCCCCAGGGTGACGACGATGAGCAGCAGGTTCACGATCCAGATACGGAAGTACTCGCTGCCGCTGGCGGTGAAGCCGATCGGATGGCGTTCGGGGGGCGGCCCCGCGGGTGTGTCGATGGCCATGGTCATGGGGTCCTCCCTCGTTGGTGATGCGCCACGATTCTGCATGCCGGGGGCGGCTGCGCATCGGGGCGTCCCGTGCCCACCCGGGGTCGCACACTAGAATCAAAGCGCTAGAACGATGACCCAGAGGGAAGAGAGAAGCCGAATGAAACTGATTGGATCCAACGCCAGCCCCTACGTGCGCAAGGTCCGCGTCGTCATGGCCGAAAAGCGCCTTGACTATCAGTTCGTCCAGGAAGACGTCTGGGCGCCCGACACCACCATTGCCAGCTCGAACCCGCTGGGCAAGGTGCCCTGCCTGGTGATGGAGGGCAGCGAGGCGATGTTCGACTCGCGCGTGATCGTCGAATACCTCGACACCCTGTCGCCGGTGGGCAAGCTCATTCCGCAGCAGGGCCGCGAGCGCGCCGAAGTCAAGACCTGGGAAGCCCTGGCCGACGGCGTGATGGACGCCGGCGTGCTGTGCCGCCTCGAAGCCACCTGGGCGGGCCGCGCCGACGGCGAACGCAGCCAGACCTGGATGGATCGTCAACGCGCCAAGATGGTGGGCGGCATCGCCGCCATGGCCAAGGGCCTGGGCGACAAGCCTTTCTGCAGCGGCATCCACCTGAGCCTGTCGGACATCGCGGTCGGCTGCGCGCTGGGCTGGATCGAGTTCCGCTTCCCGGACATCGACTGGCGCGCCCAGTACAGCAACCTCGCGAAGCTGCAGGAGAAGCTGATGCTGCGCCCGAGCTTCGCCGACACCAAACCCTGACGCCGTCGCGTCGACGCTTGCAACGAAAAAAGCGCCGCGAGGCGCTTTTTTCATGGGTGGGCGCAACTCAGGCGGCCGCGCGTTCCGCCGTCGGGTTGCGCCACTTCGCCATCAGCTCGGTCCAGCGCGTGCGTGCCGCCGCCAGGTTGCGTTCCTTCACATGGCCGTAGCCGCGGATTTGCTCCGGCAGCGTGGCGATCTCCACGGCCGTCGCATGGTTCGCAGCGCTCAGGCCGGCGATCACTTCCTCGATGCTCGCGCGGTACTCGCCGATCAGCGCGCGTTCCGTCTTGCGCTCCTCGGTGCGACCGAAGATGTCGAGCGCCGTGCCGCGCAGGCCCTTGAGCCGGGCCAGCACCTTGAAGCCCGTGAGCATGCCGGGGCCGAACTTCTGCTTCTGCAATTGACCCTTGCTGTTCTTCTTCGCGATGAGCGGCGGGGCCAGGTGGTAATTGAGCTTGAAGTCGCCTTCGAACATCCCTTCGACGCGATCCAGGAACGCGCGATCGGTGTGCAGACGCGCCACCTCGTACTCGTCCTTGTACGCCATCAGCTTGAACAGGTAGCGCGCCACCGACTCGGTGATCGTCGTCTTGCCGACCGCGGCCGTTTCGGCCTGCCGCACCTTGGCAACGAAGGCCTTGTACTGGTCCGCGTACGCCGCGTTCTGGTAGCCGGTCAGGAACTCCGCGCGGCGCGCCACGAGCGCGTCGACCGTCTCGCGCTTCTTAAATTCGATCACCTGCCCGGGCGACACCAGCTTTTGCACCGAGGCCAGGTCGTGTGCCGCGCGACGGCCCCATTCGAAGGCCGTCTTGTTGTTCTCGATGGCGACGTTGTTGAGCTCGATCGCGCGCATCAGCGACGCGTAGTCCAGCGGCACCCAGCCCTTCTGCCAGGCGTAGCCGAGCAGCATCGGGTTGGCGTAGAGGCTGTCGCCCATCAGTGACACGGCGGCCGCGTCGGCGTCGAAGCTGCCGAGGCCGTCCAGCCCGACGATGCGTGCGATCTGGTTCGCGCAGTCGTCCTGCGGGTTCACCCAGTTGGCGTTGCGCACGAAGGCAGCGGTCGGCGTGCTGTGGCTGTTGAGCGCGACGCGGGTGCGCCCTTCGCGCATGCGCGCCAGCGTCTCGGCGTTGACGGCCACCAGCGGGTCGGCCGCGAGGATGAGGTCGGCCGCGGCCGTGCCCACGCGCGTGGTGCGGATCGCGTCCTGGGTGTCGCCGATGAGCGCATGGCTCCAGGTCGCACCCCCCTTCTGCGCGAGGCCGGCTGCGTCCTGCGTGACGATGCCCTTGCCTTCGATGTGCGCGGCCATGCCGAGCAGCTGGCCGATGGTGATCACGCCCGTGCCGCCGACACCGGCGACCACGATGCCCCACACCTGATCGCGCGCGAGTTGCGGCACGGTCGGCTCGGGCATCGTGCCCCATACAGAAGTGTCGAAGGGCGAATTGGCCTTGGCCTTCGACTTCTTCTTCAGCGCACCGCCCTCGACCGTGACGAAGCTCGGGCAGAAGCCCTTGAGGCAGCTCATGTCCTTGTTGCAGGTGCTCTGGTTGATGGTGCGCTTGCGGCCAAATTCGGTTTCCAGCGGCTCCACCGAGAGGCAGTTGCTCTGCACGCTGCAGTCGCCGCAGCCTTCGCACACCAGCTCGTTGATCACGACGCGCTTGGCCGGGTCGACGGCCGTGCCCCGCTTGCGGCGGCGGCGCTTCTCGGTGGCGCAGGTCTGGTCGTAGATGATCGCGGTCGTGCCCTTGATCTCTCGGAACTCGCGCTGGATGTCGTCCAGCAGATCGCGGTGCTTCACCTCCGGATCGCCCGCCACCTTCACGCCTTCGTACTTCTCCGGTTCGTCGGTGACGATCACGACCTTGACGGCGCCCTCGGCCTGCAGGCTCTGCGCGATCTGCAGCACCGAGTGGCCTTCGGGCCGCTCGCCGACCTGCTGGCCGCCGGTCATGGCGACCGCGTCGTTGTAGAGGATCTTGTAGGTGATGTTCACGCCCGCCGCGATGCTCTGGCGGATGGCGAGCAGGCCGCTGTGGAAGTAGGTGCCGTCGCCCAGGTTCGCGAAGATGTGCTGGTCGGTCGTGAAGGGCTGCTGGCCCACCCACGGCACGCCCTCGCCGCCCATCTGCGTGAAGCCGATGGTGCTGCGGTCCATCCAGGTCGCCATGAAGTGGCAGCCGATGCCGCCCATCGCGCGCGAGCCCTCGGGCACCACGGTGCTGGTGTTGTGCGGGCAGCCCGAGCAGAACCAGGGCTGGCGGTCGGCGCCCTGCACGCCGTCGAGCTTGATGACCTCCATCGAGCGCTCTTTCGCTTCGAGGATGGCGAGCTGCGCGTCGATGCGCGCGCGCATGTCGGCGCCGACCTGGTCGAGCAGGCCGGTCTTGCGCAGCCGCTGCGCGATGGCCTTGGCGATCAGCGCCGGGTTGAGGTCGGCGTTGGCGCGCAGCAGCGTGTGCGAGGTCGGGTTGGGCATCGACCATTCGCCGCCGGAGTACCCGTCGGCACTGGCACCCACGCCCTCGTCGAACTTGCCGACCACGTTGGGCCGCACGTCGGAGCGCCAGTTGTAGAGTTCTTCCTTGAGCTGGTACTCGATGACCTGGCGCTTCTCCTCGACCACCAGGATCTCCTGCAGGCCGGTGGCGAAGTCGCGCGTGAGCTGTGCCTCGAGCGGCCACACCACGCCGACCTTGTGCAGCCGGATGCCGATCTGCCGGCAGGCCGCGTCGTCCAGGCCCAGGTCGATCAGTGCCTGGCGCGTGTCGTTGAAGGCCTTGCCGCTGGCCATGATGCCGAAGCGGTCGTTCGGGCCTTCGATGACGTTGTGGTTGAGCTTGTTGGCGCGGATGTACGCGAGCGCCGCGTACCACTTGTAATGCATGAGCCGGGCTTCCTGCTCCAGCGCATGGTCGGGCCAGCGGATGTGCAGGCCGCCGGGCGGCATCTCGAAATCGGTGGGGATGACGATGTCGACGCGCTCGGGGTCGATCATCGCGGTGGCGCTGGATTCGACGATCTCCTGGATCGTCTTCATGCCCGACCACACGCCCGAGAAGCGGCTCATCGCGAAGGCGTGGATGCCCAGGTCGAGGATCTCCTGCACGTTCGTCGGAAAGAACACCGGCGTGCCGCAGGCCTTGAAGATGTGGTCGCTCTGGTGCGCGGCCGTCGAGCTCTTGCTGATGTGGTCGTCGCCCGCCACGGCGATCACGCCGCCGAATTCGGTGGTGCCCGCCATGTTGGCGTGCTTGAAGACGTCGGAGCAACGATCCACGCCCGGCCCCTTGCCGTACCAGATGCCGAAGA
This sequence comes from Variovorax sp. J2L1-78, assembly GCF_030317205.1. NCBI lineage: Bacteria > Pseudomonadati > Pseudomonadota > Betaproteobacteria > Burkholderiales > Comamonadaceae > Variovorax > Variovorax arabinosiphilus. The sequence goes on from NZ_JASZYB010000002.1 coordinate 972,247, forward strand.
CGCCGTCGAACTTGTTGGTGCCCGGCGGCGAGAAGCCCAGCTGCTGCGTGCCCCAGAGCGCGGTGGCCGCCAGCTCTTCGTTCACGCCCGGCTGGAACACGATGTTCTGCGCCTTGAGGTACTTGCTCGCCTTCCACAGCGCCTGGTCGTAGCCGCCGAGCGGCGAGCCGCGGTAGCCGCTGATGAAGCCGGCGGTGTTCTTGCCGGCCTGCTGGTCGCGCAGGCGCTGCAGCATGGGCAGCTTGACCAGGGCCTGCACGCCCGACATGAAGGCGCGACCGTAGTCGAGCGAGTATTTGTCGTCGAGCGTGACCGTTTCCAGGGCTTTGCGGATGTGCTCGGGCAGGGGGGCGTTCATCGTCTGTGTCTCCGGTTTGGCATGGCCTTGTGGGCCTGGCTGGGCGGGGTTGCCCCGATAGGGGCTGAGCCCTCATGATGCTCCGGAAAGTGTATTGGCGGGTGGCAGACAGGTGCTTTCAGATATCGCCAGGGAAACCCTAGTTTCTGGAAGATCCTTTCTTAGAATCGCACTTCATGGAAAGCCTTGACAAGTTCGACCTCGCCATCCTGAAAGAACTCCAGACGGATGGCCGCCTGACCAATGCCGAACTGGCCCAGCGCGTGGGCCTGTCGGCCGCGCCCTGCTGGCGCCGCGTGCGGGCGCTGGAAGAGTCCGGCTTCATCAAGGGCTATTACGCCGAGATCGACCGCCGCAAGATCGGCCTGGGCGTGCTCGCCTTCGTGCGCCTGGACACCGAACGTGCCAATAGCGAGGTCACGAAGAAGATCGAGGAGGCGATCCGCAAGCTGCCCGAGGTCATCGCCTGCCACTACATCAGCGGCACCGGCATGTTCGAGCTGCAGGTGGTCGCGCAAGACCTCGACGCCTTCTCGCGCTTCGCGCTCAACAGCCTGATGCACCTGCCCAACGTGAAGGACCTGCACACCAGCTTCTCGCTGGGGGAGGTGAAGGCGAGCCATGCGTTGCCGCTCGGGCATCTGACGAGGTAACGGCCGTGCGGTCGCGCGAGATGCGCGATTCGTGGCATCTGTCACGCCTGCGAAGGCCTAAAACACTCCGCTGCTACTTTCGGTGACCTGTGCCATCGGCGCAGTGTTTGGATAATCCCTCCCAGAGCCCTCGTTTGAAGGGTCGTCAGGGAGTAGTTCGATGTCCGTCTTGTTCGGCGGTGTGCGTGCGCGCACGCTGCGCGTTTCCTCGCCCGCCCTCCCGGTGGTCCTCGGCCAGCCGGCCCTGGAGCCGGTCCGCCTCTCAGGCCACGAAGGCCTGAACAGCCTGTTTCACTACGAGCTGCTGCTCAAGACCCCCGACAGCCTGAACCTGGGCGCC